>NZ_JAMYRO010000016.1:0-173125 GCF_040321495.1 Mesorhizobium sp. M0408
CACGGGGACCTTCAAGGTCGACCTCCATGATCTGCAGCGGCTTTCCGGCGGCGACGGCGACAGCGGCGCGCGTTTTCATCAGGCATCCTCCCAAGGCAGTCTGCAATCCAGGTTAGATTTAACTTACCATTCAGCTCTGCGCTATGCACGAAGCGACGTTCTGACCCCGGATTTTCGTCAGCGCCCGCCGATTTGCATGCGGGATAGGCTCCGACTTTGCCTTGACCGGCCCCCTGAAGCCCATAAAACGGGAAGCCCGTAAAAGAAGGGCAGCCGAGGGACGAGGCCTGCATGTTCACAAAGATCCTGGTCGCCAACCGTGGCGAGATCGCCTGCCGCGTGATCAAGACGGCGCGCAAGATGGGCATCGCCACCGTCGCGGTCTATTCCGACGCCGACCGCGACGCCGTGCATGTCGAAATGGCCGACGAGGCGGTGCATATCGGGCCTTCGCCGGCTGCGCAAAGTTATCTGGTCGCGGAAAAGATCATCGCCGCCTGCAAGGCGACAGGAGCAGAGGCCGTGCATCCCGGCTACGGTTTCCTGTCCGAGCAGGCATCCTTCTGCGAAGCGCTGGAGCAGGAAGGCATCGTCTTCATCGGCCCGAAGCCCAAGGCCATCAAGGCGATGGGCGACAAGATCGAATCGAAGAAGTTCGCCAACGCGGCCAAGGTATCGACGGTGCCCGGCTGGCTCGGCGTCGTCGAAAGCGCCGCCCATGCCGAAAGAATAGCCGGCGAAATCGGCTATCCCGTGATGATCAAGGCTTCGGCCGGCGGCGGCGGCAAGGGCATGCGCATCGCCTGGAGCAAGGCAGAGGTGCGCGACGGCTTCGACCGGGCGCGGTCGGAGGCCAAAAGCTCGTTCGGCGATGACCGCGTCTTCATCGAAAAATTCATCGTCGATCCGCGCCATATCGAAATCCAGGTGCTCGCCGACGCGCATGGCAACACGCTCTATCTCGGCGAGCGCGAATGCTCGATCCAGCGCCGCAACCAGAAGGTCGTGGAGGAGGCGCCGTCGCCGTTCCTCGACGCCAAGACCCGCAAAGCCATGGGCGAGCAGTCGGTGGCGCTGGCCAAGGCCGTCGACTACCAGAGCGCCGGCACGGTCGAGTTCATCGTCGACAGCGACAAAAACTTCTATTTCCTGGAAATGAACACGCGGCTGCAGGTCGAGCATCCGGTGACGGAGCTCGTCACCGGCATCGACCTGGTCGAGCAGATGATCCGCGTGGCGGCCGGCGAAAAGCTCGCCATCAAGCAGAGCGACGTCAAGCTGAACGGCTGGGCGGTGGAAAGCCGCCTCTATGCCGAAGACCCGTATCGCAACTTTCTGCCGTCGATCGGCCGGCTGACGAAATACCGGCCGCCGGAAGAGGGAAAATTCGGCGAAATCGTCATCCGCAACGATACCGGCGTCACCGAAGGCTCGGAAATCTCGATGTTCTACGACCCGATGGTCGCCAAGCTGTGCACTTGGGCGCCGACACGGCTGGCGGCGATCGACGCGATGTCGGAAGCGCTGGACAGTTTCGTCGTCGACGGCATCGAGCACAACATACCGTTCCTGGCGGCGCTGATGCAGCATCCGCGCTGGCGGGAAGGGCGGCTATCGACGGCGTTCATCGCCGAGGAATATCCCGACGGCTTCGCGCCCATTGTGCCGAACAGCGAAGAAAACGCGGTGCTGGCCGCGATCGTAACCGCGGTCGAACTGCTGCGCCGCGACCGGCTCGACCGGCTGGGCGGGCGGCTGGCGCCGCATTCGGGCGCCTTGAAACGCGATTGGGTGGTGAAGATCGGCCGGGATTATCTTTCGGTTGCCGTCGTCGAAGGCATGATTTCCATTCCGATCGAGCTCGACCTCACAATCGACGGCGGCAAACCGCTGACGGTGGCCTCCGACTGGCGGCCGGGCGATCTCATCTGGCGCGGCGCGGTCGGCGGCCGCAAGGTCGCGGCGCAAGTCAGGCCGGTGCTGAACGGGTTCCGCATCGCCTGGAAAGGCATCTCGGTGACAGCCCGCGCCATGCTGCCGCGCACCGCCGAGCTCGAAAGGCTGATGCCGGAAAAAGTGGCGCCGGATACCTCGAAGATGCTGCTTTGCCCGATGCCCGGCCTCGTCGTATCGATCGCCGTTGCCGAGGGGCAGGAGGTCAAGGCCGGCGAGACGCTTGCCGTGGTCGAGGCGATGAAGATGGAAAACGTGCTGCGCGCCGAGCGCGATCTCATCGTCTCGAAGCTCAACGCCAAGCCCGGCGACAGCCTTGCCGTCGACGCGGTGATCATGGAATTTGCGTGAGTACTGAAATCCGCCCTCGACGCCCGTCAGAAGTTGGCGGGACAGCGCCCCCCTCTGTCCTGCCGGACATCTCCCCCTCCAGGGGGGAGATTGGCAGCCTCGGCGCCACGCTCGCTCCTGCAACGTTGGAAATTGGCGAAAGCCGAGATGATGGCCAATCTCCCCACTAGAGGGGGAGATGTCCGGCAGGACAGAGGGGGGCGCGAAGGAACGCGACTTTGCAATTGGTTGAGCATGCTCGCTTGAGGAGGGACAAGGCGAGGCCGTGAGGAATTCGCACTTTTTTGCCGTCACAGCGTATTTTGTTCTTGCTTTGTGCCGGCAGCTATGCTACTAATTTGGCTATGGTGTTAATTGGCTCCAATGACCCGCCCGCTGTGGCGGGTTTTGTGTTTCCGACCTGAGGTTGGCGGGACAGCGCCCTCTCTGTCCTGCCGGACATCTCCCCCACGAGGGGGGAGATTGGCAGCTTCGGCGGTTGCTCTAAACTTCCAAAGCTCCAATCACTACCGCTGGACTCGTGTTACCCGGTGCCGGACAATACATCTTCATCGACTGAGTCCTTGTGAGGCGGCGCGAAAAAACCATGGCGGATGAAAGACTTCCACGCGATCCCTTGCTGCGCGAGGCCTATGCAAAGGCGTCGCGGGCGGAGGCGGCGGCGCGTCGGTTCATTCATCTGCGCGTGCATTCGGCCTATTCGCTGCTCGAAGGTGCCTTGCAGCTCGGCAAGATCGTCGGCCATGCGGTGCAGGACGAATGCCCGGCAATCGCCGTCACCGACACCAACAATCTGTTCGGCGCGCTGGAATTCGCCCAGAAGGCGGTAAAGGACGGCATCCAGCCGATCATCGGCTGCCAGATCGACCTCGCCTTTTCCGGCGAGGCGAGCGACAGCCAGCGCGACCGCAGGCGGCAAGGACCGGAGATGCGGCCGGTCGTCCTGATCGCCGCAACCGAGGCCGGCTACGGCAATCTGGTCAGGCTGGTCAGCCGCGTCTACCTCGAGACACCGCCCGGCGAAGCGGTGCATCTGACGAGCGAGATGCTGCAGGGCCACACCGACGGATTGATCTGCCTTACGGGCGGGCCGCGCGGTCCGATCGGCACTGCCTTGAAACAGGATCGCCGCGAACTCGCCGAGACCCGGCTCTCGGCGCTCAAGAGCCTGTTCGGCGACCGGCTCTATGTCGAGCTTGAGCGGGTCTCCGGCTACGACCGCGCCATCGAGCAGTCGTCGGTCGATCTCGCCTACCGCCACGATCTGCCGCTGGTTGCCACCAACGAGGCGTTTTTCTTCTCTCGTGAAGACTATGAGGCGCATGACGCCCTGATCGCCATCGCCGAAGGTTCCGTGGTTGCGGCCGACAATCGCCGCCGCCTTTCGCCCGACCACTTCCTGAGAAGCCAGGCCGATATGGCGAGGCTGTTCGCCGACCTGCCGGAAGCAATCGACAACACCGTCGAGATCGCGCTGCGCTGCTCGTATTACCCGAAGACCCGCAATCCGATTCTGCCGCGCTTTGCCGGCCGCGATGTCGCCGACGCCGATGCTGCGGTGAAGGCTGAGGCGCAGGAGCTTGCCAGGCAGGCGCATGAAGGGCTAGAGGCGCGGCTGGCGGCGCACGGGCCGACGCCCGGCTATACCGTCGAGCAATATCGCGAAAGGCTGGATTTCGAGCTCGGCGTCATCGAGAAGATGAAATATCCGGGCTATTTCCTGATCGTTGCCGACTTCATCAAATGGGCCAAGGCACAAGGGATTCCGGTCGGCCCGGGCCGCGGTTCGGGCGCCGGCTCGCTGGTCGCCTATGCCACGACCATCACCGACATCGACCCACTGCGTTTTTCGTTGCTGTTCGAGCGCTTCCTCAATCCCGACCGCGTGTCGATGCCCGACTTCGACATCGACTTCTGCCAGGACCGGCGCGAGGAAGTCATCCGCTACGTCCAACGGAAATACGGCCGCGACCAGGTTGGCCAGATCATCACCTTCGGCACGCTGCAGGCGCGCGCGGTGCTGCGCGACGTCGGCCGCGTGCTGCAGATGCCTTACGGGCAGGTCGACAAGCTGAGCAAGATGGTGCCGTCGAACCCGGCCAATCCGGTCAAGCTCGCCGACGCCATCGCCAACGAGCCGCGCTTTGCCGAAGAGGCGGAGCGTGAGCCGATCGTGCAGACGCTGCTCGATACGGCGCAGAAACTGGAAGGTCTTTATCGGCACGCCTCGACGCACGCCGCCGGCATCGTCATCGGCGACCGGCCGCTGTCGGAGCTGGTGCCGATGTACCGCGATCCGCGCTCGGACATGCCGGTCACGCAGTTCAACATGAAATATGTCGAGCAGGCCGGGCTGGTGAAATTCGACTTCCTTGGCCTGAAGACGCTGACGGTGCTGGACAGGGCCGTCAAGCTGATCCGCCGCCGCGGCATCGAGATCGATCTTGCCCACATTCCGCTCGACGACCCCGAAACCTACGCCATGCTGTCGCGCGGCGAGGTGGTCGGCGTGTTCCAGGTGGAAAGTGCCGGCATGCGCAAGGCGCTGATCGGCATGCGGCCCGACTGTATCGAGGACATTATCGCGCTGGTCGCGCTCTACCGGCCGGGGCCGATGGAGAACATACCGACCTACAACGCCAGAAAGCACGGCGAGGAGGAGATGGCGTCGATCCACCCGAAGATCGACCATCTCGTCAAGGAGACGCAAGGCGTCATCGTCTACCAGGAACAGGTGATGCAGATCGCGCAGGAGCTCTCCGGCTATTCGCTGGGCGAAGCCGATCTGCTGCGCCGCGCCATGGGCAAGAAGATCCGCGCCGAGATGGACAAGCAGCGCGAGCGCTTTGTTTCGGGCGCGGTCGAGCGCGGCGTCGGCAAGCCGCAAGCCGACTTCATCTTCGACCTGCTGGCAAAGTTTGCCGACTACGGTTTCAACAAATCGCATGCCGCCGCCTATGCCGTCGTCTCCTACCAGACCGCCTATCTGAAGGCGCATTACCCCGTCGAATTCCTGGCGGCATCGATGACGCTCGACATGGGCAATACGGACAAGCTCGCCGATTTCCGCCAGGATGCGCTGCGCCTCGGCATCGAGGTGGTGGCGCCGTCGGTCATGACGTCGTTCCGGGATTTCGAGGTAGGCGAGAACCGCATCTTCTATTCGCTGGCCGCGCTCAAGGGCGTCGGCGACGCGGCGGTCGAGCACATCGTCGCCACGCGCGGCGAAAAACCCTTCAAGAGCCTCGCCGATTTCTGTGAAAGGGTCGATCCGAAGATCGTCGGCAAGCGCGTCTTCGAAAGCCTGATCATGGCCGGCTCGCTCGACTGCTTCGGTCATGACCGCGCGGCGATGATGGCCGGCGTCGAGCGGATGATGGGGCTGGCGTCGCTGGCGCAGCAGAATGCCGTCACCGGCCAGCATGACATCTTTGGCGCCTCGCTCGGCGCACAGTCGCAGGCGCTCAACTTGCCGGCGACCGATCCCTGGCTCGCCGCCGACCGCCTGCACCGTGAATTCCAGGTGGTCGGGTTCTATCTCTCGGCGCATCCGCTCGACGAATACAAGGCGGCGCTGCAGAAAATGCGGGTGCAGACCTGGGGCGAGTTTTCGGCCGCCGTTAAACGCGGTGCTGCCGCCGGCCGGCTCGCCGGCACGGTGACCACCAAGCAGGAGCGCAAGACGCGCACCGGCAACAAGATGGGCGTCGTGCAATTCTCCGACACGTCCGGCCAGTATGAAGCGGTGCTGTTTTCCGAGGGGCTGGCGCAATACCGCGACTTGCTCGAACCCGGCCGCTCGGTGGTGATCACCGTTTCGGCCGAGGACAGGCCTGAAGGCGTCAATCTGCGCATCCAGACCGTGCAG
This sequence comes from Mesorhizobium sp. M0408, assembly GCF_040321495.1. Lineage (NCBI taxonomy): Bacteria > Pseudomonadati > Pseudomonadota > Alphaproteobacteria > Hyphomicrobiales > Phyllobacteriaceae > Mesorhizobium > Mesorhizobium sp. M0408. The sequence continues at coordinate 6,173 of NZ_JAMYRO010000016.1, forward strand.
TCGTTGGAGGAAGAGGCAAGCCGTATCCAGAAAGCGTTGCGCATCTTCGTCAGAAATGACGCACCGGCATCGACAATCCAATCGCAGCTTGGCCAGCGTGGCGACAGTCAGGTGAGCATCATCGTCATCAAGGAAGGCGGCGAGGGCGAGGTCGAGATCGAGTTGCCCAACCGCTACCGCGTATCGCCTCAGATCGCGTCGGCGATGCGGGCGGTGCCGGGCGTGGTCGAGGTGGAACTGGTCTAAGAGTTAGCGCACGCTTATGAAGCGGCGATCTCCGCCGGTTGCGGTGCTCTCCGCTGCAGGTTGAGCAGATTTCCCATGAGGATCAGCAGGGCGCCACCGGCGGTGAAGGCGTCGATCTGCTCGTGATAGAGCAGCCATCCGATCACCGCCGACAGCGGCACGCGCAAAAAGTCCATTGGCGAGATGACCGTCGCATCGGCATAGACAAGTGCGCGGGCCATGCAGAAATGCGACGACATGCCGGTGAAGGCGATGAGCAGGATCCACGGCCAGAGCTCAAGCGGCGGGTTTTGCCATTCGTAAAGCGCCGGGACCAGGCCAAGCAGCGACTGGATGATCAGCATCCAGAAGATGATGCGCACGACGCTGTCCGTCCGCGTCAGCGACTTGACGAGGACCACCGAGACGCCGAAGCAGACCGCGGCTCCCAGCACGATTACATGTCCCGGATTGACCGCGCCGACGCCCGGACGCACGATGATCACAACGCCGATCAGCCCGAGCACGATCGCTGCGAGCCGTGGCCGGGAGAGCCTTTCGCCGAGGAAACCGACGGCCAGCAAAGCAGTCCAGATCGGCGTCGTGAATTCGATCGAGATCAGTACCGCAAGCGGGATCAGCGTCAGGGCGTAGAGCCAGGCAGCCTGGCCGGTATAGTGGACGACGTTGCGGGCGATATGAGCCAGCGGGCGTCCGGTGCGCATCGCCGCAAAACCGCCTGACATCATGACCAGCGGCAACAGGATGAAAAAGCCGATCACCGAGCGCAGCTCGAGCACCTGGAAGACGTTTAGTTCGGCCGTCGTGGCGCGGCCAGCCACCGACATCGCCAGGAACGAGGCGATCGACAGCGCCATCCAGAACGCGGCCTTGGGGATCGAGGGTGCGGGTGCCATGCGGCTATGTCGCAAGCCGGAGCGCTCATCGCAACCGCTAGCCGACGCATTCGGCTGGGCCAGCCGTGCAGCGCTTCACGCAGTGATGTTGAAGCCGGAACTCGCGACTGAGGGAAGCGTTGGTCTGTCACTGCTTGCGTTCTGTGTTTTGGATACCAACGAGGAGCGGTCCGATGAAATCATTCGCACGATTTGTACTTGCCGGCTGCCTGACGGCCGGGGCCGGCGCAGCGCATGCCGACGATCCGGATTTTCTTCGCTCATTCCAGGGGAATTTCGCCGGCAAAGGCATCGTCAAGGTGACCACCGATGCGCCGACGGTGAATGTCTCCTGTCATTTCAATTCCGACGCAACGTCGAGCTCGCTATCGCTCGACGGCAGCTGCCGCGGTCTTATCGTGGTAACGCGCGCCATCAGCGCCGATCTCAAATCGAGCGGGACGAAATACACCGGCACCTATGTCGGATCGCGCACCGGGCCGGCGCAATTGAGCGGCAGCCGCTCCGGCAACGCAATCAATCTCGGCATCCGTTGGGCGAAGGAGGTCAATGGCGATCGCAAGGCGCAAATGACGGTCGAGAAGAACGGCGAGGATGGCATGCGGCTGATCGTCGTCGATACCGATCCGAAAACCGGGAAAAGTGTGGTGACCACCCGGATCGATCTGCAGCGCACGTGATCTTCTTGTTTAATCATGATCTTTTCGCGTACGCGGACCTTCGGTTCGGGATCATGGTCTGGTTGTGAAAATCTGACGCTTAGTACCGACGCGAACGACGGCTCGGGGTGGGCAGCAGTCAGTCCCGGCACAGCGATCTTGACAGGTTGGAAGCCGATCGGCAGCCAAGATTTCATCGTTCGTTTCGTTGGACCTTCATAAACATTCGGGATCGGCCGAAACTTCCCCAACTTCGTCATCCTTGGGCGAAGCAGGAGCGAAGCGCCGTCGCGGAGACCCTGGGATCCATGCGGTAACCTTAGCCGAAGAGTGCAGCGGAGCACAATTCCGCACCACGGCAGCGCTCTGATGTCGCGGCATGGATCCAGGGGTCTGCGCCGCGTCGCTTCGCTCCTTGCTCCGCCCCAGGATGACGAAGCGATGGGCGTTTGCGCTAATCGCTAAGCCGATCGGCAGCAACCGTCGATAGTTCTGTCAGCGGCCAATTTCAGTGGCAAACCGCTAACTTCGGAGATTGGCTGAAACATCCCTCCAATTCGTCATCCCAGGGCGGAGCAAGGAGCAAAGCGACGCGGCGCAGACCCTGGGATCACGCGGCAGTGCGCCTGCGGACCAGAACCGAACTACCACCCCGTTCCGCGAAAAAGCTCGAACCACTCTGGATTGGTCTTCTCGATCAGCTCGATCTTCCACTGCCGCGGCCAGCGCTTCAGCGACTTCTCGCGCTGAATGGCGTCACGAATGTCGAAATGTTCCTCGTACCAGACCAGGCGCTGCACGCCGTAGCGGCCGGGGAAGCGCGAACCTTGGCCGGATTTGTGCTCCGGCATGCGGCGGCCGAGATCGTTGGTGACGCCGATGTAGATCGTGCCGCGCTTCTGGCTCGCGGTCATGTAGGTATAGCCGGTCATGGCTGAAGGGTAGCTGGCACAGTTGCGGATACAAGCGCCGTTCTGAGCCGCTGTATTCTTCGGCTGACGTCACGGCATGGATCCCAGGGTCTCCGCGACGTCGCTTCGCTCCTGCTCCGCCCTGGGATGACGAAGACGTGGTGGCTTATCGCTAATCGCAACCTTGGAGATTGGCAGCCCGATCGGCAGGCTCCCATCCACAGCCCTTTCAGGCTCTGTCAAAGAACCAAAACCTCTGTGCAGAGGAACTAGTCCTCGACCGGTTCGGGCGGATGGGCATCGCGGCCCTTGCCGAAGGTATAGCCGGTTTCCACCGCCCTGCGGCCGAACTTGCCGCGCAGCGTGTCGATGGCGCCTTCGGCCATGGCGCGCTTGCGTGACTGGACGTCGACCAGGTCGGGCGGGTCCGCCCGGTCATCGTCGGAGAGATCGCTGACGCCAATGCCGAGCAGCCGGTATTTCGTGCCATCCGCTTCCTTGCGCAGCAGCTCGAGCCCGGTCTGAAAGATGCGGTCGGCCAGCCGGGTCGGATCGCCGAGCTGGCGATTGCGCGTGCGGATCTTGAAATCCTGGGTCTTCAGCTTGAGGACGACGGTGCGTCCGGCAATGCCGGATTTCTTCAGCCGGGCCGAGACTTTTTCCGACAGCGCCCTCAGCACCGAAACCAGTTCGTCGACGGAGGCGATGTCGGTATCGAAAGTGGTTTCTGCCGACACACTTTTCGCGTCCTGGTCGGGAACGACGCGACGGTCGTCCTCGCCGCGCGAAAGCCGGTAGAGCCGGTCGCCCATGACGCCGTAGCGGCGCATCAGATCGCCACGTTCCATGCGCTGCAACTGGCCGATGGTGCGGATGCCGTCGCGCTCGAGCGTGGCGGCAAAGGCCTTGCCGACCCCCCAGATCAGCGTCACCGGCTGCTCGGCCAGGAAGCCGATAGCCTCGGCCTCGCCGATCACCGAAAAGCCGCGCGGCTTGCGGAAGTCCGACGCCACCTTGGCCAGGAACTTGCAGTAGGAAAGGCCGGCCGAAACGGTGATGCCGATCTCCTTTTCCACGCCGAGTGCGAAGCGCGCCAGCACCACCGCAGGCGGCAGGCCATGCAGGCGCTCGGTGCCGGCGAGGTCGAGAAAGGCCTCGTCGATCGAGAGCGGCTCGACCAGCGGCGTCAGCGCCTGCATCATGGCGCGCACCTCGCGGCCGACGCGCACGTATTTTTCCATGTCCGGCGGCAGGACCACCGCTTCCGGGCAGGCTTCGAGCGCCTTGAACATCGGCATTGCCGAGCGCACGCCGTGGATGCGGGCAATGTAGCATGCGGTGGAGACGACGCCGCGCTTGCCGCCGCCGATGATCAATGGCCGGTCCTTCAACGCCGGGTTGTCGCGCTTTTCGACCGCCGCGTAGAACGCGTCGCAATCGATATGGGCAAGGCGCAGCCGGTAGAGCTCCGGATGGCGGGCGAGCCGTGGACTGCCGCAGCGCTCGCAACGGCCTGCCTCGCTGCGCTGAAAACTCAGGCAGTCGCGGCAAAAACCGTGTTCGGGATTGTTGACAGGGGCCGCCATCGCTGCGAACATAAAGAGAACAAATGCAATGGTACGTCAGGACGGACGCCACGACAAGGCGGTGGGCCGGGAGAGAGCTCATGAATACGACCATAGCGCCGCTAGTGCCCGAGCTTTGGGCGGATTTCGAAGATCTTTTCGGTAGGCAAGGCGCCTGCTACGGCTGCTGGTGCACACATTTCCGGCTGTCGCCCGCAGCGCGCCGCGCGAGCAACCGGGAGCGCAACAAGGACCACATCAAGGCGCGGATCGAGGCCGGGCCGCCGCCCGGCCTGTTGGCCTTCGAGGGTGGCCAGGCGGTCGGCTGGATGCAGATCGGCCCGCGTGCCGACGTGCCCGAATGGAACAACCAGGGCAGGGGGTCGGCGCCGATCGACCCCGCCGACGCCAGCGATCCGGGCGTCTGGGCGATCTCCTGCTTCTTCATCCGCACCAAAGCACGCGGCAAGGGCCTGTCGCACCGCCTGGTCCAAGGCGGCATCGAGTTCGCCCGCCAGAACGGAGCGCGGCTGATCGAAGCCTGCCCGATCGATCTATCGAAGGATTCGCGCTCGATCGGGCTGTTCGTCGGCTCGTCGCGGGTCTTCGAAAAGGCCGGGTTCCAGCGGTTGGTCGAACGTAAGCCAGGCCGACCGCTGATGCGGCTGGTGCTGTAACAGCTCCGCAACACATAGGCCTTCTCTTGCGGCTGCGATGGTATTTGCCTACCAGTGATAGAACGGCTTGAGGGCCGCGATTAAGTGAGGATCGAGATGAAGCGCGTTTTGCCACTTGTTTTACTTCTTGCCTGCAGCGCACCGGCCTTCGGCCAAGCGGTCGACAGGCAAGGCGCGAAGCAGCTTTCCGACGATCTGGCGCACTACATCGGCAAGAAGCTGTTCGATATCGGGTTCGTGAAAATTTCAGTCGACGGCGATGCCTACAAGCTCGCTTTCGACTTCAAGCCAGTCACGGATTTGATGGCAAAGCAGCAAGCCTTCAAGTTCGACGTCACGCCTTACTTCATCTTGGTCAAGCCACGCCAAGATGGACACTGGGACGTTTCGGCGGACGTGTCCCCGAAGGGGTCTATCGATTTCGTTGGCCCTGAGGGGGCGCAGCACATCGACTTCTCCGTGTCGGACAACAAGTTCACCGGAGTTTATGACCCCGACCTGGCCGCTTTCGCGAGCGCAACCGGTTCGATGGCTGGCATGACGATGACCACCCGAGAGCCCAAGCAGCAGGCGGATGTCACGGTCGGTGCTGGCACTGCCGTAATAGTTTCGACCAAATCCGCAAATGGCGGCATCGATTTCACGGTGATGGAAAAAATAACGAACTTCGCCGAAACGATCAAAGTCAACGATCCCAAAAGTGGGTTGAGTTTTCCGGCTGCTGTAAAAGCGCCTGAACTTTCCGTGGATGCGTCCGGCAAGGGTTTGCGGACAAAGCCGCTGCTCGACCTGCTTGCTTTCATCGTGGCGACTGATGATGCAGCCAAATTCAAGGCGGATGAGGCGGAGTTCAAATCGCTTCTGACGGCAGCACTGCCATTGTGGGAGCGGATCGACGGCACCTACGGCTTCAAGGACTTTGTGGTGGAGAGCCCGGTAGGCAAGTTCGGTGCGACGCAACTGAATACCGCCGTCGGCATGGACGGCATCGCCAAGGACGGCAAGATCAACTACGCGTTCAAGGTTTCCGGCCTGACAATACCACAGCAGGTGCTGCCCAGCTGGAGCGTTGCGTTGCTGCCGACGGATATCGACCTCAACTTCGGCGGCACCAACATCGATCTGGACAGCATGGCGAAGAAAACCATCGAAACCCTTGATTTCAGCAAGGATCCACCGCTGCCGGCAGATTTCGGCAACCAGATCTTCGCCGATTTCCTGGCCAAGACGCCAAAGGCCATTCTCGGACACAGCACGATCAAGAACGGCAACATCGAGATTGCGATGGAAGGTGAAATGACGTTCCCCGGCAAGAAGCCCGAGGCGAGCATGACCATCGATGTCGCGGGCTATGACAAGATTGTGGAGGCTCTGCAGACGGCGGCCAAGACCGAGCCGGAAGCGGCGCAGTATTTCCCCTTCGCACTCGCCGTCAAAGGATTTGGCAAGGCGCTGCCGGATGGTCGACTGGAATGGGTCGTCAACGCTAAGGCAGACGGTTCGGTCACGGTCAACGGCGCCATGCTGAAGCCGGCCGATGCCGTTCAGGACAACCCCGTCATGGACCCAAGCGAGGCTACCGTTCCGGATCATGGCTCGGGCGAGAATGACAATGGCGGGGCAGGGGCGAAGTTGAAACCCTAAGCGCCGAGCTTGGAGCGGTTCATCGTTTCCCGGAAACGCCGAACCGCTCCATGTCTTTGTTTTTGCACAATCCGGACGGAAAACCGTTTCACACTTTTCCTGGAATTGCTCTAGAAGCGGCTGGCGTTAACGCCCGAGTGCGCTCACGATTTTCGCCGCCGCGATCTGCCCGCAGTCTCGGGATCGCCGCTTATATCGAATGCTCATGATTGTCGTCGCCGAGCGGCAGCGCCCGCAATGCCTTGCCGACTGCGGCGGGCGGCGTTCCGGTCTCCTCGGAAAAACGCATCAACGTCGGCTCGTGGGCAAGGATGAACTGCAGCACGCCGGCCAGGAATCCCGGCTCGCCCGCCGCCCGGCGGATGGAATGGGCTTCGATGCCGGTGATCGCCAGGAAGCGGGGCAGAAGTTCCGAATCGGCGGCGACGAAGCCCAACGCCTTTACGGCAACCGTTTCCGCTTCCTCGCGCATTGACGCTGCGTTTGCCATCGCTACCTTCCTTCATGGGCGGAATCGTTCTGTTTTCGCAGTAGTGGCAAGTGTCGCCGGCAGCAAGCTCGCCGACCTGGAATCCGAACGCTTTTAGGGCGACCGGTTTCCGTTTCGTCAATCATATTGCCGTATAGTGGGAACAGGTTTGGTGCGTGCCGACAAGGGGCGCATGACGGCACCCTTCGAGTGGAAGGCCAGCCGGGACGGGAAATCGATGCCAAAGAAGGTTATGATCGTCGAAGACAACGAGCTCAACATGAAGCTCTTTCGCGACCTCATCGAAGCGAGCGGCTACGAGACGGTGCGCACACGCAACGGCCTGGAAGCGCTGGATCTGGCGCGGCAGCACAGGCCGGACCTCATCCTGATGGACATCCAGCTGCCGGAAGTGTCGGGCCTCGAGGTCACCAAATGGCTGAAGGAGGACGATGATCTCCACGTCATCCCGGTCATCGCCGTCACCGCCTTCGCGATGAAGGGGGACGAGGAGCGCATTCGCCAGGGCGGCTGCGAGGCATATATCTCCAAGCCGATCTCGGTGCCGCGTTTCATCGAAACCATCAAATCCTACCTGGGCGATGCCTGATGTATCTTTCCAGCCGAGCCGGAGCTTTGTGAAATGACCGCGCGGATCCTCGTCGTCGACGACATCCCAGCAAATGTCAGGCTGCTGGAGGTTCGGCTGCTCGCCGAATATTTCGAGGTCCTGACCGCCACCAACGGGCCGGACGCGATCGAGATCTGCGAGAACGGCAAGGTCGACGTCGTGCTGCTCGACGTGATGATGCCCGATATGGACGGGTTCGAGGTCTGCCGGCGGCTGAAGGGCGACCCGGCGACATCGCACATCCCTGTCGTGATGATCACCGCGCTCGACCAGGTTTCGGACCGGGTGCGCGGCCTCGAGGCCGGCGCCGACGATTTTTTGACCAAGCCGGTCAACGATCTGCAACTGATGACGCGCGTCAAGAGCCTGGTCAGGCTGAAATCGCTGACCGACGAGCTGCGGCTGCGCGCCTCGACGACACGCAATATCGGCATCGAGGAGCTTTTGAGCCGCAACTTCGCTACTGACGATGCGGTGCCGAAGGTGCTGCTGGTCGACGAGCGCAAATCCTCGTTCGAGCGCATCCAGAAGATGCTGCGCGGCAGTGCCGATCTCGACGTCGCCAAAGATCCGCATGCCGGCTTCTTCCAGGCCGCCGAGCAGCCGTATGAATGCGTGATGATCTCGACGGCCTTCGCCGATTTCGACCCGCTGAGGCTCTGCTCGCAATTGCGCTCGCTCGATCGCACCCGTTTCCTGCCGATCATCCTTCTGGCGGACGAGGGCGAGGAGGGGCGTATCATCCGCGGCCTCGAACTCGGCATCAACGATTATCTGATGCGGCCGATCGACCAGCAGGAGCTGACCGCGCGGCTGCGTACGCAGGTGCGCCGCAAGCGCTACAACGACCAGCTTCGCGCCAGCGTCACCCAGACCATCGAGATGGCGGTGACCGATGCCCTGACCGGCCTGCACAACCGCCGCTATCTCGACAGCCATCTGCAGACGCTGTTCGACCGCGCCGTGGCACGGCGCCGGCCGCTGTCGGTGATGATCACCGATCTGGACCGCTTCAAGAGCATCAACGACGCGCATGGCCATGACGGCGGCGACGACGTGCTGCGCGAATTCGCGCGGCGGCTGCGCAAGAATGTGCGCGGCATCGACCTGGCCTGCCGCTTCGGCGGTGAGGAGTTCGTCGTGGTGATGCCGGACACCGACGGCGCGGTAGCCGAAAAGGTCGCCGAGCGCATTCGCGCCGAAATCGCCCAGCTGCCGTTTGCCGTCGGCACCGAAGGCAAGGCCGTCGAAGTCACCGTCAGCGTCGGCGTGTCGTCGGTGCTGAAGGGGGTAGACACGGTCTCGGCGCTGATGAAACGCGCCGACCTCGCGCTCTACGAAGCCAAGAGCGGCGGCCGCAATCGCGTCGTCGCCAAGGCGGCTTAGCACCGAACACCAATTGCCCGGTCAACGCGACAAGGTTACGAATTTACCTTAATCTAAGCGATTTGCGAGGCTTGGTTAAGAAACGGTTGATTTCCATAAGTTGTTGCGCAAATGTGCAGCCCTTAGACGTAACCGGCACGAGGCTAGATCGCCGGTTCGACCCGAAGAATACCCCATGATGCTCAGGTCCGCCGCATCTCCTGGGTCCGTGGGGTCGGCCGGCCGGCGCTGGCACATAGTGGCCTCCTCGTACCGCTGCCAAACGCCGGCCGGCCCCCAATTTTCAAAATACATCAGGATTCTACGCCAAGACCCGGAAAACGCTTGGTTTTTGTTACGGCAGCGACAGCGCCCTTTGAAATAGCCGGCTGGGCAGAGCGTATGCGCCCGCAGTCGGTTGACAGGGCCCGTCTTCTATGCAGAAATTGGTTGGACCATTGAGCCATTTGGTGACCCGTTGGCATGACCGAATTCGGCCTTTCCCCCATACAGGCAACTGCTCGCGACGACGCGGTGCTCAAGGCGCTGGCCGGCTTTGTGATGCGGGAAGCTCTCGGGCCCGGCCAGAGACTGCCGACCGAACGCATCCTTGCCGAGCGCCTCAAGGTGAGCCGCAACACCGTGCGCGAGGCGCTGACGCGCTGGGAAGGGCTCGGCCTGGTCGAACGGCGGCAAGGCAGCGGCACCTATCTCAAGGGAGTGGTCTCGCTGGACATGCTGCACATGCCGCTGACGCTGGCCGGCGGCAATGATTTCACCAGCCTGATGCAGACGCTGGAAATCCGCCGGGCACTGGAAGCGGAAGCCGCCGCCCTGTGCGCCGTCCGCGCGGGCCAGGCAGATCTCGTCGAGATCGGGCGCAAGCTCGACATTATGGAGCAGGCCTTCCACACCCGCGCCGGGATGTCGGCGGAGGAGGACTGGGAATTCCATCAGTCGATCTACCGCAGTTCCGGCAATCCGCTGTTCGAGCAGATCATCGCCGCCATGCACGAACTGTTCCATCGTTTCTGGGAGCATCCGCTCGGCGTGCGTGATTTCGGCCACGCCAGCTTTCCTTACCACCGCACCATCTACGAACGCATCGCCGCGCACGATCCGGAGGGGGCCCGGGCCGAGGCGCTCAAGCTGATCGCCACCGTCGAGGACGATCTGAAGCGCGGCGCGGCCAAACTCGAACTTTCAGGCCAGAAATGAGCGATCATCCCGCCGGTTTCGAAAACGACTATCTCGCCGAGGCAGCGACGCTTCTCGCCCATGACGAGCCTTTCCCCGGCGGCGCGGTGGTCCCGCCGATCTACCAGACTTCGCTCTTCACCTTCGCCAACTATTCCGAGATGGCCGACACATTCGCCGGCAGGCGACGTCAGCCGATCTATTCGCGCGGCGACAACCCGACGGTCATGGAGTTCGAGGCGCGTGTCGCCGCTCTCGAAGGCGCGGAGGCCGCGCGCGGCTTTTCCAGCGGCATGGCGGCGATCAGCGCCACGGTGCTTGCTTTCGTCGGTGCCGGTGAGCGCATGGTTGTCGTGCGCAATTGCTACGGCGATGCCTACCGGCTGTTCGAACGGCTTTTGCCACGGCTCAACATCAAGGTCGACTATGTCGACGGTTCCGATCCGGACGCGGTCGCGGCAGCACTTCCCGGCGCCAAGCTGCTCTACCTGGAAAGCCCGACGTCGATGATGTTCGAGCTCCAGGACATAACCCACCTGGCGCGGCTGGCCAAAGAGCAGGGCATCATCACCTCGATCGACAATTCCTGGGCGACGCCGGTGTTCCAGAAGCCGATTTCGCACGGTGTCGACCTGGTGCTGCATTCGGCCTCGAAATATCTCGGCGGCCACAGCGACACCGTTGCCGGTGTGGTGGCCGGTTCGGCCGCCCATATCCGACATATCAACGAGCAGACCTATTCCTATCTCGGCGGCAAACTTTCGCCTTTCGAGGCCTGGCTGTTGCTGCGTGGCCTGCGCACATTGCCGCTGCGGTTGCCGCATCACATGAAGAGCGGGCTGACCATCGCCGAACGGCTGAAAGCGCATGACCATGTCGAGCGGGTCAACCACCCGGCCTATTCCAACCATCCAGGCAAGGCGACGCTTGCCGGCTATGCCGGGCTGTTCTCGTTCGAAGTGACGGAAGACGTCGACATCCCGGCTTTCGTCGATGCGCTGAAACTCTTTCGCATCGGCGTCAGCTGGGGCGGCCATGAAAGCCTGGTCGTTCCGGCAAAGGCCTCGCTCGAGCAGACGCCGGGCCTGAATTCGATGGCGCGCTTCGGCGTCAGCCCACGAACCATCCGCTTCAGTGTCGGATTGGAAAGTGTCGAAGACCTGTGGGCGGATGTTGCCCGGGCCTTCGACAGAGCAAAAAGATAAAGGAGCCGTTCAAAATGGGAGTGCTGAACATGAAAAAACTGAGCATCCTTCTTGGTGCCGTCGCGGGTCTGGCGATTTCCGCCGGCAGCGTGCTGGCCGATTCCACGGTCAAGATGGTCGAGGTCATCACCAGCCCGCCGCGTACCGAATTCCTCAAGAAGCAGATCGCCGAATTCGAGGCGGCCAATCCGGGTGTCAAGGTCGAGCTGGTATCGCTGCCCTGGGGCCAGGCGTTCGAGAAGTTCCTCACCATGGTGCAGGCCGGCGACACGCCCGACATCGTCGAGATGCCGGAACGCTGGATGGGTCTCTATGCGACCAACGGCCAGCTCGAGGATCTCGGGCCATACATGGCCAAATGGGACGATGCCAAAACGCTGGGCGAGCGTGCCAAGCAGTTCGGCTCGACGGTCGATAACAAGCAGTACATGATCCCTTACGGCTATTACCTGAACGCGCTGTTCTGGAACAAGAAGCTGTTCAAGGAGGCCGGTCTGGACGGTCCGCCGGCGACGCTCGATGAATTCGTCGAGGACTCCAAAAAAATCTCGGCGATACCGGGCAAATACGGCTACTGCCTGCGCGGCGGCCCGGGCGCCTTCAACGGCATGCATATGTTCATGAACATCGCAGCCGGCAAGGGCGGCTATTTCAACGAGGACGGCACCTCGACCATCAACGAGGAAGGCTCGGTCAAGGGCCTGCAGATGCTCGCCGACATGTACAAGAACGGCCTGGCGCCGAAAGATGCGGTGAGCTGGGGTTTTAACGAGACCGTCACCGGCTTCTACAGCGGCACCTGCGCCATGCTGAACCAGGATCCCGACGCGCTGCTCGGCATCGCCGACAAGATGAGCGCCGACGACTTCGCCGTGGCACCGATGCCGGTCGGGCCGAGCGGCAAATCCTATCCGACGCTCGGTTATGCCGGCTGGGCGATGTTCGCCAATTCCCAGCACAAGGACGATGCCTGGAAGCTGATGGCGACGCTGTTGTCGCCCAAGGACAATCTGGAATGGGCAAAGGAAGTCGGTGTCATTCCAATCCACAACGGCGCCGACCAGGACGCCCACTTCAGGACCGAGCAGTTCAAAGGCTGGTTCGAGGAACTGAACAACGGCGACAAATACGAGATGGTGACGCCTCCGACGCATCTGGAAAACCTTGGCAATTTCGTAGACCAGGTGGCGATCAAGAATTTTCAGGAAGTGCTTCTTGGCCAGAAGGCGGCCAAGGACGTGGCCGACGAATGGGCCAAGTTCCTGACCAAGGAACAGCAGGACTGGCTGGCCAAGAACAAGAAATAGCTTTTGTTCCTTCTCCCCGTTCACGGGGAGGGGGTGTCACGACGTGACGGATGAGGGGCGGCGCCAACCCGACTTGGCTCGCGCTGCTTCTCATCTGCCTGCCCGTCCTCCGCAGCAGCTGCGCTGCAGCTGCGGAGGGTGGACCGGCATCTCCCCGTAAACGGGGAAGGCGCTGTCGCCAGCCCGTGCTTACCCAGGAGACGATCAAGTACCAATGACCTATGCCGTGTCCGAAATCCGATCCGCCGGCAGGCCGCGAAAGAAGCGGCTATCCCATGCCGCGATCGAGCCTTGGCTCTATCTCAGCCCGGCGATCGCGCTGCTGGTCGTCGTGCTCCTGGTGCCGCTGGTTATCGGTGTCGGCTACTCGTTCCGCAAATTCTCCGCTTTCAAATCCGAATATGTCGGGCTTGGGCAGTATCAGGCGATGCTGTCGGATCCTGTGCTCGGGCAGGCGCTCGTCAACACGCTATGGTGGACGGCAGCCAGCCTGTTCTTCCAATTTTTCCTTGGACTTGGCCTGGCGCTGCTGCTCGATACGCCGTTCCGGGGCAGAAAGATCGTGCAGGCCGTGGTGTTCCTGCCTTGGGCGGTACCGTCCTTCCTCTCGGGCCTGACCTGGGCCTGGCTGTTCAACCCGATCATCGGGCCGCTGCCGCATTGGCTCTACGCCTTGGGGCTGAAAGCCGAGCCAACCAACGTGCTCTCCGATCCCTCGACAGCCATGTGGGGGCCGATCGTCGCCAATGTCTGGTTCGGCATTCCCTTTTTTGCCGTCACGCTTTTGGCGGCGTTGAAGTCGATCCCGTCAGAACTGCATGAGGCGGCGGCGATCGACGGCGCCTCGCCGTGGCAGCGCTTCACCAAGGTGACGCTGCCGTTCCTGGCGCCGACCATCGTCATTACCGTCATGCTGCGCACGATATGGATCGCCACATTCGCCGACCTGATCTTCGTCATGACCGAAGGCGGGCCTGCCGGTTCGACCGCCACGGTGCCGGTCTATATCTATGTCAGCGCGTTCAAGTCACTGGATAAGGGCTATGCCTCGGCGGTGGCGGTGCTGCTGCTTGTGCTGCTCATCGTCTATGCGATTGCGCTGATAGGCATCCGCCGATCGCTGGTGAGGCACGTCTGATGATTGCCGGACGCTCCGTCTCCTCGCGCATTCTCGGCGGCATCGGCCTTTACGGCGCCATCGCCGCCTATATGGCCTTCGCGCTGTTCCCGATCTTCTGGACGTTGAAGATCTCGGTCACGCCGGAGCGGCTGCTCTATTCCGAAGGCATCACTTTCTGGCCGTCGCAAACGACGCTGCAGAACTTCGTCACCGTGCTCGAAGCCACCGATTTTCCGCGCTATTTCCTGAACAGCGTTATCGTTTCGGTGTCGACGGCAGCCTTCGTAACGGTCATTGCCACGCTGGCCGGCTACGCCATGTCGCGATTTTCCTTCCGCGGCAAGGCGACCCTGGCCATCCTGCTTTTGCTCACCCAGACTTTTCCGCTGGTGATGGTCATTCCGCCGATCTACCGCATCATGGGACAGATCGGCCTCATCAACAGCCTGACCGGCCTCGTCATCATCTACACCGCGTTCAATACGGCCTTTGCGACCTTCCTGATGCAATCTTTCTTCGACGGCATCCCGCGAGACCTGGAAGAGGCAGCCATGATCGACGGCTGCACGCGCCTGCAGGCGATGCGCAAGGTGATCGTGCCGCTGACGCTACCCGGCATGGGCGCGACGCTCGGCTTCGTCTTTACCGCCGCCTGGAGCGAGTTGCTGTTTGCGCTGATGCTGATTTCCAGCGACGACCAGAAGACCTTCGCGGTCGGCCTGCTCACCTATATCGGCAAATTCGCGGTCGACTGGGGACAGATGATGGCTGCTTCCATCCTGGCGCTGATCCCGGTCTGCGTCTTCTTTGCCTTCCTGCAACGCTACCTCGTCACCGGCCTTACCGCCGGTGCCGTCAAGGGATAGATCGATGGCCTCCGTTACACTCGACAAAGTCCGCAAAGACTATGGAGCCGTGCGCGTTCTGCACGCGGTCGATCTCGAAATCGCCGACGGCGAGTTCGTCGTTCTGGTCGGCCCGTCCGGCTGCGGGAAATCGACACTGCTGCGTATGATCGCCGGGCTGGAGGAAGTCTCCGACGGCGAAATCCATATTGGTGAGCGCCTGGTCAACGACATTGCGCCAAAGGACCGCGACATTGCCATGGTGTTCCAGTCCTACGCGCTCTATCCGCACATGGACGTGTCGAAGAACATGGGTTTCAGCCTGATGCTGAGAAAGGCCGGCAAGCCGGCGATCGATGCAAGGGTGGACAGTGCCGCCAAGCGGCTCGGGCTCGGTGCGTTTCTGCAGCGCCTGCCGCGGCAATTGTCTGGCGGCCAGCGTCAGCGCGTCGCCATGGGCCGTGCCATCGTGCGCGACCCGAAGGTCTTTCTCTTCGACGAGCCGCTTTCGAACCTCGATGCCAAGCTGCGCGTTCACATGCGTGCCGAGATCAAGGCGCTGCACCAGCAATTGAAGACCACTTCGGTCTATGTCACCCACGACCAGACCGAAGCGATGACAATGGCCGACCGCATCGTCGTCATGCATGACGGCCTCGTCCAGCAGGTCGGTGTGCCGCTCGATCTGTACGACCGGCCGGTCAACATGTTCGTCGCCGGGTTCATCGGCTCGCCCGGCATGAATTTTCTGCCTGCCGTGGTTGAAAAGGGCGCCAAGCCGGATGCCATCCTGGCCGACGGCCAGAAGCTGAGGCTGCCGGACGGCTTGCCGCTCAGGGATGGCGATGCGATCACCGTCGGCTTGCGGCCCGAGCATATCCGGCTCGCCGACAATGGCGCGCTGAAGGGCGAGGTGGGTGTCGTGGAGCCGCTCGGCCTGTCCACCCAGTTCTATGCCGGGCTTGCCGGCCAGCAGGTCTGCGTGTTTGCCATGGGCCGGGCCAGCGTGAAGCCGGGTGAGGCCGTGCGCCTATCGGCTGATCCGGCATCGCTCCATCTGTTCGATCCGGCAAGCGGCGATCGCATCGGCTAATCCTGCATCCCGAAATGAAAAACGCCGCCCGGAAGGCGGCGTTTCGGTACCGCGAGAGAAAACCCCGATTACTTGATCTTGGTTTCCTTGAATTCGACGTGCTTCTTGGCGACCGGGTCGTATTTGCGGAACGACAGCTTGTCCGTCTTGGTGCGGCTGTTCTTGCTGGTCACGTAGAAGAAACCGGTGTCGGCGGTCGACAGAAGCTTGATCTTGATGTTTGCGGCTTTGGCCATGATGTTCGTCCGTTAATGTTCGTGGAGTTTTGGCCGCTGGAGCACGGGAAACACCCGGACGCGGGAAACTTGCCGCGACACATAAAGAACGCGCCCGGAAAGTCAACCCTTGTCCAGGTTCTGTGTCGTAAGCAGATGAGTTGTCCGGATTAGGTAGCACATGAGTTGTCCGGGTTTATTGCCAGCCGATGGAGGCTGGGGACGAAGCGGACATTGATGTGCTACCAAAACCCGACAATTTGATTGGGTGCCGACAGCCGCGGGAGGCTCCTGTGTGCCTCCGGCCGTCCTCCGGGTGGCGTCTCAGTTTGAATGCTAGCTATGAGTATCGAGCGATGGACGGCTGATCGATCACCCAAAGCCAGTTCCCGTCACCTTGCCGGCGAGCGATTTCCGCAGTAACGGTGCCATCGGCAAGGCGCGTGGAAGTGAGCGCCAAATCCCTGTTGATGATAGCCGGACGCTGATCTCCGAGATCAAACTTTCGTCCCGCTGCCACCAACTTGGCGTAAAATCGGCGGATGGCATCTCTGCCGCAGGCCAACTGTCCGTTGCCGGTAGCGAGGATGGCACCGGGTTCGTAAAGAGCAGCCATTCCTTCCGCGTCTCCCGCTTGCTCGCGAGAAACCAATAGCCGCGCCAGGTCCTGGGGATCGCTTGCCGGTTTGCGGTTTGCTTCATCATTCATCGGCAGGCTTCCTGACAGCCAAATTCAAACCGAGATACGACCAGGTTCCGGTCACTCCGCCGCGACGGTTTCCCGTTGCAACGCCTTCTTCCAGTCTCCCGTCGTGTTCCACCAGCGGTTCGGGTTGGCGCGGTCGTCGAGACCCTTGGAGCGGCTGGCAAGCAGTGGCTGAATGCGGATCACCGGCTCCTGATAGCTGTGAACCTGGTAAATCGCTTCGACGACGCGAGCGGCGAGCTTCTGGTCGTCAGGCAGTTCGAACGACACCTCGACAGTCCCTGGCCGCCTGCGCAATTCCGTCTCGGCGCCGGCGGCGGCACCTTCAAGCGGCCGGTAGCGTTCGATGCCGTCCGCCGACTGGAAAGCATTGCTGTCATATTTGCCCATTCCGAGCGGTACGATCGCGACCACCGCCTCCATGATGCGGTCGACATCGGCTGCCGGTGCCTGAAAGGTCACCAGCAGCAGCAATTCCATCCGCAGCGATTTCGTTTCAAAGCCACTATCGATCATCCGAGGTCTCCCTGCTATGCATTTTGGGGGAGCATATACTCGAGCCCTCCTGACATGGTTGTGTCAGGAGTTGGTCAGCAGTGGGAGCGATGTCGGCAGCTGGGCCGACTCAGAGGATTTTGCGGAGCAGCCTGGTGCCGACCAGCACGATATAGCAGGCGAAGAACAGGCCGAGCGCCCAACCGAAGCCCGACGGCCCGAAAGCGTCCATGCCGATGCCGATTGCCTGCGGGCCAAGCACCATGCCGACGCCGTAGCAGAGAACGAAGGCGGCGTTGGCGGAGGCCAGTTCGTGGCCGGAAAGCTGGGAGCCGAGGTGAGCAAGACCGATTGTATACATAGCGGCGACCACACCGCCCCAGATGAACAGAAGCGCTGCCATCAAATGCCAGTTATGCGCGAAGAACGGCATGAAGACCGTGCCGGCAAGCCCGACAGTGGCACAGGCCATCAGCAGATAGCGGCGGTCGCTGACGCGGTCGCTGATCATGCCGATCGGGATCTGCAACAGCACATTGCCAAGCCCGATCATGGTGAGCAAAAGGGCGGCGTCCGCCTCTGAGTAGCCGATGCGGCTACCGTAGACCGGGAACAGTGCAAAGCCGCCGGTCTCGACCGCGCCGAACACCAGCACGGCGGCGGTTGCCGTCGGCACCAGCCAGATGTAACGCAGGAAATTGCTGGTTTCGCCGTCCGAGACGATCGTCGGGCTCTCGTTGCGTGCCGCCAGGACCGGTATGGCAGCGAGCGTAACCAAGGCGATGGTAACGCCGAAGGGCAGGAAGCCACTGCTGCCGAGATGGGCGAACAGCCAAGGCCCGGCGGCAAAGCCGAGAGACAGCACGGTGGCATAGATGCCGAGGACCAGTCCGCGCCGGTGTGGCGGCGCCGAGGTGCTGATCCAGAATTCCGACAGGATGAACAGCACCGTCAGCGCGATATGCAGCAGCACGCGCAGCGGAAACCACATCCAGAAAGCTGGCGCGAAATGGAAACCGACAAAGGCCAGCGCTCCGGCCGCAATCATGGCAAGCATCGTCCAGGCGACCCCGAACCGCATGGCAAGCGGAGTGGCGAGCGGCGCGCCGGCGATAGAGGCGAGGCCGGCGACCGCGGTGTTGAGACCGATCATCGACGCGGAATGGCCACGCGTTTCCAGGATCACGCTGAGCAGCGGCATGCCAAGGCCGATGGCAATGCCGACGACGCTGATCGACGAGATCGCCGCGACCATCGGCAGCCAGTGTACGCGTTCCTTGCCCTGCGGCTGGATATCGACTGTCATGGAATGCCTGGCTGCTCTAGAGAATTTCGCGGACGAAGCGATTGCGGACAAGCCGGTAGAACGGCACGGGACCGCCGGGGCTCAGCAGCGGATCCCGGGCGAGCCGGGTTTCCAGCTCCTCCAGGACCGTGCGCGTGATGTCTGGAATATCGGCTTGCCGGGCCTTGGCCAGCGGCAGCCAAACGACGTCTTCCAACTCGTCGGTCGGACCGCCATCCGGCAGTTGCACGGCGACATCGTCGCGCCATGCGGCGAGAAAGCGCGTATCGAAGCGGCGCACCCGGTTGGGCGGGGTGATGGCGCGTGCGACGAAGCGCAGCGCTTGCAGTGATGGGATGACGCCGTGTTCGACAAAGCCCTGCCAGTCGCGCCTGGCGGTTGCGAACACGCCTTTTTGACCGATCAGCAGGCCGGCCTCCTCATAGGTTTCGCGGATTGCCGACAAGGCAATGGCGCGGGCGCGAGCCGGGCTGGTGCGACCGATGCCAGCGGTCAATCTCGCTTCTTCCTCGGGATGAAGTGCGGTGGCTATCGGGATGCGACTGTCGGCCGGATCGGTGCGGCCGCCGGGAAACACGAATTTTCCCGGCATGAAGGCATGACGGGCGTGGCGCCGGCCCATCAGCACCAGGACTCGTCGCCCTTGCGGTCGAGCAGGATCAGCGTCGCGGCGTCGCGCGGGCGTATAGGCTTGGCATCGAGCGCGTTCCGCTCAACCTTGTCGACTTCCGCCTTGGTCATAACGTCCATGCGCTCGACCTAGCGGAATCTTCTCCGATGCGGAAGTGGCGTCCAGCCATGCCGATTGCGCCAGCCTCGGTTTCAAGCCTCGGGATGCGACTCGATCAGATCTTCTTCACCGCCAAAGCCGTGCATATAAAATGCCCATTGCAGGCCGATGACAGCGCCCTTGACTGGCTGCAGCAGGACGACGGCCAGAATGATGGTCAATGGCACCCAGATGGCGATGTGCTGCCAGGTCGACAGCGTCGAGGTTGCCTCGACACCCATGAAGGCGCCGAGCACGATGTGGCCGACAATGACCACCACGAGATAGGCCGGCAGGTCGTCGGCGCGATGGTGGTGGAGCTCCTCGCCGCAATGATCGCATTTGTCGACGGTCTTGACGAAGGCGCGAAACAGCTTGCCCTCGCCGCAATGCGGGCAGCGGCCGAGCATGCCGCGCTTCATTGCCGTCCATAGCGGCCGGGCGGTCCGGCCCGAGTGATGTTCGCCGCCGAAAACCCGTTCTTCCACCTGCAGTTCTGTTGGCATTACCGTCTCCTGCCGCGGGAGCCTGGACGCGATTGCGACGCCCGGGCGCGGCCTTTGGCCTTGTGGAACGACCGTTTGGAGCCGGGCAGCGGCTTTGGCTCGGTCAGCATCTCGAAACGCATCGCGCCGGCCATCGGCGCCACCTCGATCAGGCGAACCTCGACGCGATCAGCAAGCTGATAGCCCTTGCCGGTGCGTTCTCCGAAAAGCGATCGAGCAGTTTCGTCGTATATATAGTAGTCGCCGCCCAGGGTTGAAACCGGAATGAAGCCATCCGCGCCATACTGCGGCAATTGGACAAACAGGCCCGATTTGGTGACGCCCGAGATGCGGGCGTCGAAACGGTCGTCGATGCGCTCGGCGAGATAGGCGGCGATCAGCCGGTCGACCGTGTCGCGCTCGGCGGCCATCGCGCGCCGCTCGGTCGCCGAAATCAGCGCCGAGACCTCTTCCAGCCGCTCCGCCTCGTCCTGCGTCAGGCCCCCCGGACCAAGGCCGAGTGCGGCAATCAGCCCACGATGCACGATGACGTCGGCATAGCGACGGATCGGCGAGGTGAAATGCGCGTAGCGCTTCAGGTTGAGGCCGAAATGGCCGATATTGGCGGGCGAATATTCGGCCTGGCTCTGCGAGCGCAGCACCACTTCGTTGACCAGCCCCTCATTGTCGGCGCCCCGCACGCGAGCGAGGATGCCGTTGAACTGGTTCGGCCGCATTTGCGCGCCGCGCGCCAGCGACAGGCCGAGCGTCTGCAGGAATTCACGCAGCGATTCCTGCTTGGCGAGCGAGGGCGCATCGTGGATGCGGTAGACCAGCGCCTGGCGCTTCGCCTCGAGTGTCTCGGCGGCGGCGACATTGGCCTGGATCATGAACTCTTCGATCAGTTTGTGCGCGTCGAGCCGCTCCGGCACGACGACCTTGTCGACGGTGCCGTCCTGCTTGAGCAGGATTTTGCGCTCGGGCAGATCGAGTTCGAGCGGCTGGCGCGTGTCGCGGCCGCGCTTCAGGATCGCGTAGGCGTCCCATAGCGGCTTCAGCACCGTATCGAGGATCGGGCCAGTCGTGTCGTCCGGTGCGCCGTCGATCGCCGCTTGCGCCTGCTGATAGGCGAGTTTCGCCGCCGACTTCATCATGACGCGATGGAAGGAGTGTCTGAGTTTGTGGCCATCGGCCGAGAAAGTCATACGCACCGCTATCGCCGGACGATCCTGGCCCTCGCGCAGTGAACAGAGGTCGTTCGAGATGCGCTCCGGCAGCATCGGTACGACTCGGTCGGGAAAATAGACCGAATTGCCGCGCTTCAGCGCTTCGCGATCGAGCGCCGTGGCATAGCGCACGTATGCAGCGACATCGGCAATGGCGACGGTGACAACCACGCCGCCGGCGTTCTTCTCGTCGGTGTCGGGCATAGCGAACACCGCGTCGTCATGATCCTTGGCGTCGGCCGGATCGATGGTGAGCAGCGGCAGCTCGCGCCAATCCTCGCGGCCGGCAAGCGTCGCCGGCTTGACTGCCTCCGCCTGGGCGATGACGTCGGCGGGGAAAATATGCGGAATGTCGTGTGCGTGGATGGCGATCATCGAGACCGCCTTTTCGCTGGTCAGCGACCCCAACACCGCCAGAACCTTGGCTCGCGGCAGCCCGTAGCGCGAGGCCCGCGCCGGCTCGACCTCGACCAGGTCGCCGTTCTTGGCGCCGTTCTGGAATTCCTTGTCGACGACCAGCTCCGGCTGACGCCTTTCCACCGGCTCGATGCGGAACGTGCCGTCCTTCAGCACACGGAAAACGCCGAGAACCGCATCGGTGCGTTTCTCGAATATCTTCATAACCCGGCCGGTATAGGCGGGGCCTGCCGGATCGTCGGTCGGAAAGGTCTTGGCCAGCACGCGGTCGCCGATGCCAGGCGTCGGCCCATTGCCGCCGCGCGACACGCGGATCGCTATGACCGGAGGTTCGCCATTGCCAATCGCTTCGGTCGGGTGCGCCAGCAGCACACCGTCGGCGTCACGGCCGAAGATGTCGAGCACCGCGACGTGGGGCAGGGCGCCGACACGGGCAAGCCGCTTGCGCTCCTTGGTCAGCAGGCCTTCATCCTGCAGGTCGCGCAAGACGTCCTTCAGCCAGATGCGGTCTTCGCCGCGCAGCGCAAACGCCTTGGCGATGTCGCGTTTTCCGGCGCGGTCCGGATTTTCGGCGATGTGACGCAGTATCTCTTCGCGTGAAGGCCGGTAATTGTCCCTGACCTTGGCACGGGTATCGGCGGTGCGCAGATCGCCGTGGCTTCTTCCGGAGACTTTGCGCGCCAACCCGTCCTATCCCTTTTTCCTGGTCGCCGGTTTTTTAGCCGCAGCCGATTTCTTCGCAGGCGCGGCCGCTTTGCGGAAGGGCTTCCTGGCGCCATTGCCGCCCTTGGCTTCCTTTTCCGCAATGAGCGCCACCGCATCCTCGATCGTCACCGATTGCGGATCCTTGCCCTTCGGCAGCGTCGCATTGACCTTGCCGAAATTCACATAAGGCCCGTATTTGCCGTCGCGCACGACGATCTTGCCGCCGCCGGCAGGATGCTCGCCAAGTTCCTTGAGCGCAGCGGCTGTGCCGCCATTGCGGCCGCCTTTGCCCTTCAATTGCTTCTCGGCGATCACGGAGACGGCGCGATTGAGGCCGATCGAGAACACGTCCTCGATGCTGTCGAGATTGGCGTAGGTGCCGTCATGCAGCACGAACGGCCCGTAGCGCCCCAGCCCGGCCGAAATCATCTTGCCGGATTCCGGATGCTTGCCGACGTCGCGCGGCAGCGACAAAAGGGCGAGTGCTTTTTCGTGATCGATCGAATCGACAGTCCAGCCCTTGGGCAGGCTGGAGCGCTTGGCATCCTTGCCGTCGCCGCGCTGGATATAGGGGCCGAACCGGCCATTGCGCAGCGTGATCTCCTCGGCGGTATAGGGGTCCTTGCCGAGCACTTTGGTGCCGTCTTCGCCACCGCCGTTCTCGCCATTGGGATTGGCGGCGTCGCCGAGCTGGCGGGTGAAGGAGCATTCGGGATAGTTCGAACAGCCAACGAAGGCGCCGAACTTGCCGAGCTTCAGCGACAGGTTGCCGGTGCCGCATTTCGGACAGATGCGCGGGTTCGAACCGTCTTCCCGCGCGGGAAAGACCAGCGGCGCCAGTTCCTCGTTCAATGCATCGAGGACGTCGGTGACGCGCAACTCCTTGATGTCGGCGACGGCGCCGGAAAAATCCTTCCAGAAATCGCGCAGCACGTCCTTCCATGCGAGCTTGCCGTCGGAAATCTCGTCGAGCTTTTCCTCCAGCGAAGCGGTGAAGTCGTACTCGACATAACGCTCGAAGAAGCTTTCGAGGAAGGCCGACAAGAGCCGGCCCTTTGCCTGCGGCACCAGCTTGCGCTTGTCGATGGTGACATAGTCACGATCCTCGAGCGTCTTCAGGATCGCCGTATAAGTCGACGGCCGGCCGATGCCCAACTCTTCCAGCTTCTTGATCAGCGAAGCTTCCGAATAACGCGGCGGCGGCTCGGTGGTGTGCTGGGTGGCGTTGATCGCCTCGCGTGTGAGCTGCTCGCCGGCACGGATCTCGGGCAGGCGGCGGCTTTCCTCGTCTTCCGAATCTTCTTCCTTCTGCTCGATGTAAGCGGCAAGGAAGCCGTCGAAGCGAACAACCGAGCCTACAGCGCGAAGCTCGGCGGTGCGCGGGCCGTTGACTGCCTCTATCTCGACCGTGGTGCGCTCTATCTCGGCCGGCTGCATCTGGCTGGCGATGGCGCGTTTCCAGATCATCTCGTAAAGCCGCGCCTGGTCGGCGTCGAGATACTGCTTGACGGAAGCCGGCGTGCGCATGAAATCGGTCGGACGGATCGCTTCGTGCGCCTCCTGGGCATTCTTGGCCTTGGCCGAATAGACGCGCGGCTTTTCAGGCAGGTATTTAGGGCCGAATTCCTTGGCAATCGCATCGCGCGCGGCAGAGATCGCCTCCGGCGCCATCTGCACGCCGTCGGTTCGCATGTAGGTGATCAGGCCGGTGGTCTCACCGCCGATCTCCATGCCCTCATAGAGCCGCTGCGCCACCTGCATGGTGCGGTTGGCCGAAAAGCCGAGACCCGATGAGGCTGCCTGCTGCAGCGTCGAGGTGGTGAAGGGCGGCCCGGGATTGCGCTTGGTCGGCTTCGCTTCGACAGACGCCGCCTTGAAGCTGGCGCCTTCGAGCATCGCTTTGATGTCGTCGGCCTGCGCCTTGTTAGAAATGTCGAGCTTTTGCAGCTTCTTGCGCTCGAAGGCGGTCAGCCGCGCCTCGAAATTTTCCTTGCGCGGCGTACCGAGAATGGCGGCGACCTGCCAGTATTCCTCGCGGATGAAGCGCTCGATCTCGGATTCGCGGTCGCAGACCAGACGCAGCGCCACCGACTGGACGCGGCCGGCGGAGCGGGCGCCAGGCAGCTTGCGCCACAGCACGGGCGACAGCGTGAAGCCGACCAGATAGTCGAGCGCGCGGCGGGCGAGATAGGCATCGACCAGCGGCGCGTCGATCTGGCGCGGATTGGCCATCGCCTCCAGCACGGACGCCTTGGTGATGGCGTTAAAGACGACGCGGCTGACCGGCTTGTCCTTCAACGCGCGCTTTTGCTTCAGCACTTCCAGAACATGCCAGGAGATCGCTTCGCCCTCGCGGTCCGGATCGGTGGCGAGGATCAGCCCGTCGGCGTCCTTGACCGCCTTGGCAATATCGGCGAGACGCTTTCCAGACGCGGTGTCGACGGCCCAGGACATGGCAAAGTCCTCATCCGGACGCACCGAGCCATCCTTGGCCGGCAGATCGCGGACATGGCCGAACGAGGCCAGAACCTTGTAGTTCTTGCCGAGGTATTTGTTGATTGTCTTCGCCTTGGCCGGCGATTCGACGACGACGACGTCCATACGGTCTCATATCAGTTGTGATGCGGCAGAAGAATTCCGCTGCGCGCGACGAAATCTCGTTCAATGTGTCGCTCACATGGCCGCGCTTTTGCATCCGGTCAAGGCCAAGCAGTCAAAATGCGGCCCTGTACCGAATGCGCAACCCAACGGCGCCATGCGATTTTCCGCAATCCTGGATAAGGGAAATGGGCAGCCTATCGCTGGACAAGCCCGGCAATTGATCCTGGAGAACGGGACAAACTCTCCCGCGGATATAAGAGAAACATCGAGCACGCGCCAGCCCTGCTTGAACAGATGCTGTGAAGCGCGCAATCGGTAGCCCGGCATTTTGCTCGGACAGTCGCAAGGAAGTACCGTGCTGAAAAGCTGGCCGCCGGGGCGGTTGGGTCGAGTTCCCAGCGACCAGCCGTGTTACCGCCTGTTACAGCCGATCAGAAGCTCAAGGCCTAGTCGGCCTTGGCGATATGCCAGACGCCGCCGACACCCTCGCCGGTCACGTCGCCGGCCTTCTTGTCCTTGATGAACGTGTAGAGCGGCTTACCTTCGTAGGCCCACATCCTGGTGCCGTCGGTGCGGTCGACGATCGTCCACTCGCCCTCGGCCTTGGCGTTGGCGTCAGCCTTCAGCGGCGGCCAATTGGCGGCGCATTTGTCGTAGCAGTTCGACTTGCCCGCCTCGTCCTTGTCGTAGGTGTAGAGCGTCATGCCGCTGGCGTCGGTGTAGATCTTGGTGCTGCCGACCTCCGCTTCCTTCCACGCCTCGGCGGCGAAGGATGCGGCAGTGCCGAGCAAAAGCGCGGCCATGCCAGTTGCGATCGTTTTCATGGACTTCTCCCTGGATCATTCGAAAAGCGCGCGGAACAACGCAGCTTCGTTTGATCAACGCTGCCTGGCTGCCCTTTCTTCCCGGGCGGGCGTCGGCTTGCTACCCAATGTGATGGGGCCACGCGATGGTGATTGGCGGACAGCTGTTGTCGCGGCTATATGGCTGCGCAGTCATCGGGAGACGGAAATGGCATTGGACGTCGGCTATGTCAGTGCGATCGGGGCGGGAGCGATTTCGTTCCTGTCGCCTTGCGTGCTGCCGCTGGTGCCACCGTACCTATGTTATATGGCCGGCGTCTCGGTCGACGATTTCCGCGGCGAAGCCGGCATTACGGCAAAGGCCGGGGCGCGAGGCGCGCTGATCAATTCCTCCATCGCCTTCGTGCTCGGCTTCTCGACTGTCTTCGTCGCGCTCGGCGCCGGTGCCTCGACGATCGGCCATTTGCTGCGCGTTTGGCAGGAGCCGCTGGCGATGGCAGCCGGCGTGCTGATCATCCTGATGGGGCTGAATTTCCTCGGCGTACTGCGCATCCCTTTGCTTTCACGCGAGGCGCGCTTCCAGTCACAAGGCAAGCCGGCCAGCCTGATCGCCGCTTACGTAATGGGCCTGGCCTTCGCCTTTGGCTGGACGCCCTGTATCGGCCCGGTGCTGGGGCCGATCCTGACGCTTGCCGGCGGCCGCGAGACGGTGGGCGAGGGCGCGCTGCTGCTTGCCGCCTATTCGCTCGGCCTCGGTATTCCCTTCCTCGTTGCGGCGCTGTTTTCAGGCGCCTTCATGCGCTTTCTCGGGAAATTCCGCGTCCATCTCGGCCGCGTCGAAAAGGCCATCGGCGCGTTGCTGGTGGTCGCCGGCGTGTTTTTCCTGACCGGCGGCGTGCAGGCGGTGTCCTATTGGTTGCTCGAGACTTTCCCGGTGCTGGGGCAATTGGGATAGGTTTGCCGCCCGGCCGAAGCGCGAGGCCGTAGCTGCGGCGCAAGGCACCGCAGCTACGCGGTCCATTCACCTTCGAAATAGCCCGGCTGGTCGATATCGGCGATGAGCCCGGGTCCGCTCGGCGCCCACCCCAGCAGCGCGCGAGTCCGCTCGCTCGAGGTCGGGACATCCATCGCCGCGAACATCGCGAACCAGCCAAAATGATCGGCGGCTTCTTCCGCGGACTTGGCGACCACCGGCACGTTCAGGTGCCGGCCGATCACGCCGGCGACGTCCTTGAACGGCACGCCTTCTTCGGCGATCGCGTGATATCGCCCGCCATCGGCTCCATGCTCGAGCGCAAGCCGGTAAACGCGAGCGGCATCGAACCGATGCACGGCAGGCCAGCGATTGAGCCCTTCGCCGATATAGGCCGACACGCCCTTCTTGCGAGCGAGGTCGATGAGAATAGGAACGAAGGCGTGGTCGCCCTGGCCATGGACCGCCGGAGGAAGGCGCACAACCGACGCGCGCACGCCGCGTGCCGCCAGCGCGGCGGCTGTCGCTTCGGAGGCGCGGGGATACGAAGCGGAAGAGGGGACAGGCACATCTTCCTCGGTCGCGATACGGCCCCGCGCCTGGAGCGCGGTTCCGGAGGTTACGAGCAGGGGCCGCTCGGAGCCTTCGAGTGCACCGCCCAAGGCCTCGATGGCGCGCCGGTCCATCTCGCAATTTCGCGCGAATTTCGAGAAGTCGTGGTTGAAGCCGGTATGGATCACTCCATCAGCTGCCGCTGCGCCCCTGCTGAGGCTTTCGAGGTCTTCGAGGTCACCTCGATGCACCTCGGCTCCGGTGGCTGCAAGCGACTTGGCCGACGCCGCCGAGCGGGCGAGGCCGAGCACCTGATGGCCGGCGCCGATGAGTTCTTGAACGACGGCAGAACCGACGAATCCGGTCGCTCCGGTAACGAAAACACGCATCACGACTTCTCCTTGTTCGTTTCTGACCACGACCATTTTCGCGGCTCAGTTATGTCGTGATAGGCGCTTGAGAAAATACGATCTATGCGATAAAGTCCGTATTATCTTCGCAATCGTCCGGAATGACCTGTGGATCCCCTTTCAGATGTGCTCTCGCTGCTGAAGCCGCGAAACTATATGTCGGCCGGTTTCGATGCTGGTGGTGAATGGTCGATCCAGTTCCCCGACCAGCAGCAAAGCATCAAGACCGGAGCGGCGGTCTCCGGCCGGTGCTGGCTATCTGTGGAGGGCGTTGCTGACGCAGTGCGCCTTGAGACGGGAGACTGCTTCCTGCTGCCGAGTGGACGGCCTTTCCGCCTTGCAAGCGACATGAGCTTGACGCCTGTTGAAGCCGTCAAGATTTTTCCGCCTGCGCGAGCCGGCGGTGTCGTGACCCACAATGGCGGTGGTGATTTCTTTCTGGTCAGCAGCCGCTTCGCGCTTGGCGGCAATCATGCCGGCATCCTGTTGCGGATGCTGCCAGCCATTGTGCATATCCGCAAAGAGTCGGACCAGTCGGCGCTGCGCTGGTCGGTGGAGCGGATGATGCAGGAGCTGCGCGAGCCACAACCGGGCGGCTTTCTGGTGATCCAGCACCTCGCCCACATGATGCTGGTTCAGGCGCTGCGGCTGCATCTTTCGGAAGGATTGAAAGGTGGCATCGGCTGGCTCTTTGCCCTGGCGGACAAACAGATCGGCGCGGCGATCAGCGCCATGCATGACGATCCGGCGCATGGCTGGACGTTACAGGAACTGGCGGAACGGGCCGGCATGTCGCGATCGACCTTTGCGCTCAGATTCAAGGAGACGGTTGGCGCGTCGCCGATGGACTATTTGACGCGCTGGCGAATGCTGCTGGCCGGCGAACGGCTGACGAATTCCAGCGATCCCGTCGCCGTCATAGCGCTTTCGCTCGGCTACGAATCCGAAAGCGCCTTCAGCACAGCCTTCAAGCGGGTCATGAACTGTTCGCCACGGCAATACGGCCGTGGCCGAGCCTCCAGTTTCGCATCACGCAACGAGGCGGAAGCCGCCTGAGCCGATCGGCTTGAGCGTGTCACGGGTTGGAGGTTCCACCGTCTCACCGGAATTTAACCGCATTGGTGCAGCATGGCGCCAGTGCTACTAACGCTTCGATTCCAGACCCCTTTCAACGGTTGCCATCCCATGAGCCAGAGAACCTGCCTGTCCATCATCCTCGCCGCCGGCGAAGGCACGCGCATGAAGAGTGCAGTGCCGAAAGTGCTCCACACAATCGCCGGCCTGCCGATGGTTGCCCATGTCGTCAAGGCGGCCGAAGCCGCCGGCAGCGGCGAGTTGGCGCTGGTGATCGGCCATGGCGCCGATGAGATGCGCAAGGCCGCACTCAAGTTTGCGCCGAAGGCCGAGGCTTTCGTTCAGGAAAAACGTCTCGGCACCGCGCACGCCGTGCTTGCCGCACGCGCAGCAATATCAAAAGGTTATGACGACATCTTGGTGATGTTTGGCGACACGCCGTTGATCGATCCGGAAGCGCTCGCGGCGGCGCGGCTGAAGCTGGCGGAAGGTACGGCCGTCGTCGTGGTCGGCTTCCGTACGGAAAATCCTTCGGGCTACGGCCGGCTTATCGAAAAGGCCGGCAAGCTCGTGGCCATCCGCGAGGAGAAGGACTGCTCGGACGAGGAGAAGAAAATTACCTTCTGCAATGGCGGGCTGATGGCGGTCGCCGGCAGGCACGCGCTGAAGCTGCTCGATGAAGTCGGCAGCAAGAACGCCAAGGGCGAGTATTATCTCACCGACATCGTCGAGATCGCCGCTGCGCAGGGATTTGATGTGGTCGCCACCGAAGCAAGTTTCGAGAACGCGCTCGGCATCAACAACCGTGCCGAGCTTGCCCAGGCGGAAGGTATCTGGCAGGCGCGCCGGCGGCGCGAGGCGATGCTTTCTGGCGTTACGCTGATTGCGCCCGAAACTGTGTTCTTCTCGCACGACACCGAGATCGGCGCCGATACGATCGTCGAACCCAATGTCTGGTTCGGGCCGGGCGTGAAAATCGCCACGGGCGCCAAGATCCATGCCTTCAGCCATATCGAAGGCGCCACCATCGCGTCGAATTGCGATGTCGGGCCGTTCGCGCGGCTGCGGCCCGGGGCCGATCTGAAAACCAAGGCCAAGGTAGGCAATTTCTGCGAGGTCAAGCAGGCGATCGTCGAGGAGGGCGCCAAGGTCAACCATCTGACCTATATCGGCGATGCCCGCATCGGCGCCGGCGCCAATATCGGCGCCGGCACCATCACCTGCAACTATGACGGCTATTCGAAATTCTTCACCGATATCGGCGAGGGCGCCTTCATAGGCTCGAACTCCTCGCTGGTGGCGCCGGTGTCGATCGGCAAGGGCGGCTACATCGCCTCGGGCAGCGTCATCACCGAAAGCGTACCCGACGATGCGCTGGCCTTCGGCCGCGCCCGCCAGCGGACTCTAGCCGGCAAGGGCAAGGAGTTGCGAGAGCGTTTTTCTCAGGCCGCGGCGGCCCGCAAAAAAGGGTAGACTAGCGGAACTCGGCGACAAGCTGGATTTCGCCAACGATTGCATCGTTGAAGGCCGACAGGTCTTCGGCCGGGATCCAGTATTCCAGATGCGCCCGGCTGCCGGCATGCTGGACGCTGTAACGGTCCAGAAAGCTACGACGCACCTCGAAACGCGTCACGAAACCTGATCCGCTCGCGGGCACATTCCAGTCTCGGGCGATCTGGGTGGCATAGGCCTCGCTGGTGACCGGATAGAAGATCGGCTGATCGGCAAGTCGAGGGGGAAAGGCGCGCATCCCTGCCCTCTGGATCAACTCCAGTTCGCGGGGCCCAACCGGACGCCAAAGCGTCACCGTGTCAATTCGTTCGTTCATAGCCGCATCATGTCTTTGACTGATTTCTGGAGCCGTTGAGCCGAGATAGGATACATAAGCGGAGAAACTGAGCAATTGCAGTAACCGGATTGCAAGTGCGCCCTGTCATGGTGCATCTGTGCAGGATAGTCCGGCTGATACCGGACGAAATGGAATGTGATTTTTCGCGACAGCCCGGCAGTCTCTAAATAGCGCCGGGTTTGAGGTCGGAATCGGGGGCAAGCGCCATGTGCGGTATCGTTGGAATTGTCGGTAACTCGCCGGTTGCGCCGCTTATCGTCGATGCGCTGAAAAGGCTCGAATATCGCGGCTATGACTCGGCCGGCGTCGCCACGATCGAGCACGGCAGGCTTGACCGCCGCCGCGCCGAGGGCAAGCTGGTCAATCTCGAGCGCCGGCTGAAGGACGAACCGCTCGACGGCATGATCGGCATCGGCCACACGCGCTGGGCCACACATGGCGTTCCGAACGAGAGCAATGCGCATCCGCATTTTTCCGACGGCGTCGCCATCGTCCATAACGGGATCATCGAGAATTTCGCCGAATTGCGCGACGAGCTGATGCGCGACGGCTACAGTTTCGCCTCGCAGACCGATACCGAAGTCGTCGCTCATCTGGTGGCGCGCGAACTGGCCAAGGGGCTGAAGCCGGTTGAGGCGGCGCACAAGGCGCTGAAGCGGCTGGAAGGCGCCTTTGCGCTCGCCATCATGTTCAAGGGCGACGAGGATCTGATCGTCGGCGCGCGCAACGGCCCGCCGCTCGCGGTCGGTCATGGCGACGGCCAGATGTTCCTTGGCTCCGACGCCATTGCGCTTGCCCCTTTCACCAATTCGATCACCTATCTGGAAGACGGCGACTGGGCGGTGGTGCGCCGCAACGAGGTCGATATCTTCGACATGGGCGGCAACAAGGTCGACCGCAAACGCCAACAGTCGCTCAGCACGAGCTTCATGGTCGACAAAGGCAACCGCCGCCATTTCATGGAAAAGGAAATCCATGAGCAGCCGGAAGTGATCTCGCACACGCTGGCGCATTATGTTGATTTCGTCAGCGGCGTCTCGAAGCCGCTCGACCTGCCGTTCGATTTCGCCAAGATCGACCGGCTGGCGATCTCGGCCTGCGGCACCGCCTATCTCGCCGGGCTGATCAGCAAATACTGGTTCGAGCGCTATGCGCGGCTGCCGGTCGACATCGATGTCGCTTCGGAGTTCCGCTACCGCGAGATGCCGCTGTCGAAGAACGATGCCGCTTTCTTCATCTCGCAATCGGGTGAGACCGCCGACACGCTGGCGTCGCTGCGCTACTGCCGCAAGGCCGGCATGAAGATCGGCGCGGTCGTCAATGTGCGCGAATCGACCATGGCGCGCGAATCCGACGTCATCCTGCCGACGTTGGCCGGCCCGGAGATCGGCGTCGCTTCGACCAAGGCGTTCACCTGCCAGCTTTCCGTGCTGGCCTCGCTGGCGGTGCGGGCGGGCGTGGCGCGCGGAACGATTTCGCAGGAGCAGGAGAAAACGCTGATACGCGAGCTGTCGGAAGCGCCGCGTTATGCGAACCAGGTGCTAAAGCTCGACGGGCAGATCGAAAAGGTCGCGCGCGACCTCTCGCACTACAAGAATGTGCTTTATCTCGGCCGTGACACCAATTTTCCGCTGGCCATGGAAGGTGCGCTGAAGCTCAAGGAGATCTCCTACATCCATGCCGAAGGCTATGCTGCCGGCGAGTTGAAACACGGCCCGATCGCGCTGATCGACGAGAACATGCCCGTCATCGTCATCGCGCCGCATGACCGCATCTTCGAAAAGACCGTGTCGAACATGCAGGAGGTCGCGGCACGCGGCGGCAAGATCATCCTGATCACCGACAGCAAGGGCGCCGCACACGCTACGGTGAAGACGATGGAGACGATCGTTTTGCCGGGCGTGCCGGAAATCATCTCGCCGATCATCTACGCGCTGCCGATCCAGATGCTCGCCTATTTCACCGCCGTGTTCATGGGCACGGATGTCGACCAGCCTCGCAACCTGGCGAAATCGGTAACGGTGGAATAGGTCTCGTTTAAAAACTTCGCCATTCCAAAGCGCCTTGGGGTTCAGTAGTGTCGCGCTGCAAACACACGCTGCGGTGAACCATGTCGGATGCTCTCAAGACCTCAGGCATGACCCGGCTGAGAAACTATTTCCTGACCGGCTTCGTCGTTTGCGCGCCGCTGGCGATTACTGCCTACATTGCCTGGTCGCTGATCGGCTGGGTCGATTCCTGGGTGAAACCCTACATTCCGGTACGCTACAATCCGGACACCTACCTGCCGTTTCCAGTGCCGGGTTTTGGGCTGATCGTTGCCTTGATCCTCATCACCTTCATCGGCTTTATGACCGCCAATATCGTTGGCCGCGCCATCGTCAACTTCGGCGAGCGCCTGCTTGGCCGCATGCCGCTGGTGCGCGGCATCTACCGTTCGCTGAAGCAGATTTTCGAGACCGTGCTGTCGAACAAGGGCGACATGTTCCGCCAGGTCGGGTTGGTCGAATATCCGCGTAAAGGGGTCTGGTCGCTTGTCTTCGTCGCCAGCGAGAAAGAAACCGAGATCAACCAGAAGCTCGACCGGGAAGGCGATCCGCTGATTGCCGTGTTCATGCCGTGTACGCCCAATCCGACGACGGGCTTTTTGATGTATGTGCCGAAATCCGACATCGTGCTGCTCGACATGACGATCGAGGACGGAGCCAAGCTGATCGTTTCGGCCGGCCTGGTGGCGCCGGCAGTCAAAATGGTGACGGTGAACGGCGAGCAGATCCACGGCGCGCTTGCCAATCCTCCGCTCGACACGATGCCTCAGCCGGCACGCAGGAGCCGCACGGCCTCGTCGCGGCCGAACAGATAGAGCAACAGGCGCAGCGCCGTGCCGCGATCGGACTGCAATTCCGGATCGCGCGACAGGATCAGCCGCGCATCGTCCCGAGCGGCCTCGAGCAGGTCGGCATGCGCCTCGATGCGCGCCACCTGGAAGCCCGGCGTGCCGGACTGGCGGGTGCCGAGCAACTCGCCTTCGCCGCGCAGCTTCAGATCCTCTTCGGCGATACGGAAGCCGTCCTCGGTCTCGCGCATTACCGACAAACGGCGTTTTGCCGTCTCGCCGAGCGGATCCTTGTAGAGCAGCACGCACGATGAAGGCTTGTCGCCACGCCCGACCCGGCCGCGCAATTGGTGCAACTGGGTAAGGCCAAAACGCTCGGCATGCTCGATAACCATGATTGTCGCATCAGGCACATCGACGCCGACCTCTATCACTGTGGTGGCGATCAGGATACGGGTGTCACCCTGCTTGAAGGCGCGCATCGCCTCGTCTTTGTCGGTGCCTTTCATGCGGCCGTGCACCAGGCCGATGCGGTCGCCGAACAGCGGCTCCAGCGAGGCAAAACGGTCCTCGGCCGACATCAGCTTGATCTCCTCGGATTCCTCGACCAGCGGACAGATCCAGTAGATTTTCTGGCCATCGGCGACGGCGTCGAGCATGCGTCCGATCAGTTCGTCGAGCCGTTCAAGCGGCAAGGTGACGGTGCGGATCGGCTGGCGGCCGGCCGGCTTTTCCGTCAGCTTCGACACATCCATGTCGCCGAATGCAGTCAGCACCAGCGTCCGCGGTATCGGCGTTGCCGTCATCACCAGCATGTCGGGCGCGTCGCCCTTGGCGGTGATCGCAAGGCGCTGGTGGACACCGAAACGGTGCTGCTCGTCGACGACGGCGAACACGAGGTCACGGAACGTCACCGTTTCCTGGAACAGCGCATGGGTGCCGACGACGATGTCGATGTCACCATTGGCCAGCCCGGTCAGCGTGTCGGCACGCTCGCGGCCCTTTTCGCGACCTGTGAGGACGGCGACACGCAGGCCGGCCCGTTCCGCCAACGGCGCAATCGTTGCCAGATGCTGGCGCGCCAGGATTTCGGTCGGCGCCATCAATGCCGCCTGGCCGCCGGCCTCGACGGCACGCGCCATGGCAAGCAGCGCGACCACCGTCTTGCCGGAGCCGACATCGCCCTGCAAAAGGCGCAGCATGCGTTCGGGGTCACCGAGATCGGCGTTGATTTCGGCAAGCGCCATTTCCTGCGACATGGTCAGCGAATAGGGGAGTGCCACGCGCAGTTGTTCGACTATGCGGCCGTCGCCGACGAGTGGCCGGCCAGATAATCGGCGGACCTTGGCCCGCACCAGCGCCAGCGATACCTGGCCGGCCAAGAACTCGTCATAGGCAAGGCGCCGCCACGCTGCGCCGTCGACAGAGACGTCGATCGGGTCGGCAGGATTGTGGATGCGGTTGAGCGCATCGCTGAAAGCAGGAAAGGCATGGCGGCGCCGGAACTCACCGTCCTGCCATTCGGGCAGCACCGGCAGGCGGGCCAGCGCCTGGCCAATCGCCCGGCGCAGCACCTTGCCAGAGAGCCCGGCGGTCAGCGGATAGACCGGCTCGACCAAGGGAAGGTTTTCCGTGTCGCCGGCAAGTGCGATATGGTCGGGATGAACCATGGTCGGGCGGCCGTTGAACCATTCCATGCGGCCGGAGACGACGACATGCTCGCCTACGGGCATTGCTTTTTCGAGATAGGCGGCATGGGCATGGAAGAAGGTCAGCGCGATCTCGCCGGTGTCGTCATGGGCGTAGACTCGGTACGGGACCGACCTGTTGCCGCGTGGCGGCGGCTGGTGGCGGTCGATGCATACATCGAGTGTGACGATGGCGCCCTCGGCCGAGCCGGCGATGCCGGGCCGGTTGCGGCGGTCGATGACAGTATGCGGCAGCACGAACAAGAGGTCCCCGGCGCGCGCGGCCCGGTCGCCGAGGTCGGCTGCTACGACTTTTTCGATCAGGGCGCCAACTTTTGGCCCGACCCCGACAAGCGAGGTGATCGGGACAAACAGCGGATCGAGGAGGGAGGGACGCATGATGTCAGCTTATGTTGCGGCGACTGTAGCGCAAGGCTGACACCGCCTTCTATCCACGCTATATGCGCCGCCTGGGCAAGGATGTTGCAAGATGACCGGAACGAAACGATCAAGCGAGGGGCTCGATGCCCGCCGCCGCAAGCTTCTGTTTCGTTCGTGGCACCGCGGCATGCGCGAGATGGACCTTATACTCGGCAGCTTCGCCGACGCCGAGATCGGCGCCTTGACCGGCGACGAAATCGACCAATATGAGAGGCTCCTCGACATTCCCGACACCGAATTCCTGCCTCTCGTCACTGGCGAACGCCCGGTTCCGGCGGATATCGACTGTGCCGTCCTGCAAAAAATCCTGGCTTCGCGCCGGGAGATGACCTTCTGAACAACGTGTAGCCATGAGCCTTATCCCTACGATCGGTCTGCCGAAAGGCCGCGCCGGCCAGTTCATCGTCGATGGCGTCGCCGACGGCTACGAAGCCTTTGCGCTGGTGCAGGCTGCGCACGAGATCGCCCCTGACAAGCCGGTGCTGTTCGTGGCGCGCGACGGCCAGCGTCTGCCGGCGATCGTCGAGGCGCTTGCCTTTGCCGCTCCAGGCCTGCCGGTGCTGGAACTGCCGGCCTGGGACTGCCTGCCTTACGACCGCGTCTCGCCCGGCGCCGATGCCGCCGCAAGGCGGCTCGACGCACTGGCCGCAATGATTGCGCTGGCGAAAAAGCCGCACCGCGCCGTCGTCCTCACCACCGCGAATGCGCTGTTGCAACGCATTCCGCCGGCTGAACTCGTCGAGGCGCAGACCTTCCACGCCAAACCCGGCAACCAGATAGACATGAACGTGCTGGTGTCGCGGCTGGAGACTTCCGGCTTCGAGCGAGTGCCGACGGTGCGCGGCATCGGCGAATTTGCGGTGCGCGGCGGCATTCTCGATCTCTTCGCGCCCGGCTGGATGGAGGCACTGCGCCTCGATTTCTTCGGCGATACGCTGGAATCGATCCGCGTCTTCGACACCGCAACCCAGCGCACCATCGGCCAACGCAAATCGATGGCGCTGCAGGCGATGAGCGAGGTGGCGCTGACGCCGGAAACCATCAGCCGCTTCCGCCGCGCCTACATCGAAGCCTTTGGCGCGCCCTCCCGCGACGATGGGCTCTATGCGGCGGTCAGCGAGGGCAGGCGGTTTGCCGGCATGGAGCACTGGCTGCCGTTCTTCTATGAGCGGCTGGAAACCGTCTTCGACTACCTGCCCGATGCGCCTGTGGTTTTCGACCA
Organism: Mesorhizobium sp. M0408; assembly: GCF_040321495.1. Lineage (NCBI taxonomy): Bacteria > Pseudomonadati > Pseudomonadota > Alphaproteobacteria > Hyphomicrobiales > Phyllobacteriaceae > Mesorhizobium > Mesorhizobium sp. M0408. The sequence continues at coordinate 42,776 of NZ_JAMYRO010000016.1, forward strand.
TCTGGCGCATGAGGCACTGGCCGAGCGCCACACTCTGATCCTCGACCACTACGAAGCGCGCAAGAAGCAGGCCGACGGCGCCTTGAAGGACGCGGTGCCCTACAAGCCGGTGCCGCCGGATCTGCTCTATCTGTCGCCCGAGAACCTGATTGCCTCGCTTGGCCCGCGCGAGGCGATAGATTTCACGGCCTTCGACGCGCCCGATGCCGGCGCGAAAAAGGTGTTCCATGCCGGCTCGCGCCACGGCCGCAGCTTCGTCGAGGAACGCGCCGATCCTAACGCCAACGTTTTCGACGTCGTCGTAAAACACATTTCCGACGAGCGCGCTGGACGCCGCCGCGTCATCGTCGCCGGCTGGACTGAGGGTTCGCTCGACCGGCTTGGTCAGATCCTGGCCGAGCATCATCTTGGCAATCTGAAGCCGGTGGCGACGCTTGCAGAAGCCGAAAAGCTTGAGCCGGGGCAGGCGGGACTGGCCGTGCTGCCGCTCGAATCCGGCTTCGAGACAGAGAAACTGGTCGTCGTCGCGGAGCAGGACATTCTCGGCGACCGGCTGATCCGGCGCTCGAAGCGCAAGAAGCGTGCGTCCGACTTCATCGCCGAGGCTTCGGCCTTGTCGTCAGGCGATATCGTCGTCCATGCCGACCATGGCATTGGCCGTTTCATCGGGTTGCGTACCATCGAGGCGGTTGGTGCGCCTCACGATTGCCTCGAGATCCACTATGCCGGCGACGATCGGCTATTCTTGCCGGTGGAAAACATCGAGCTGCTGTCGCGCTATGGCTCGGATTCGGCCGAGGCGACGCTCGACAAGCTTGGCGGTGGCGCCTGGCAATCGCGCAAGGCGCGGCTGAAGAAACGCCTGCTCGACATGGCCGGGCAGCTGATCCGCATTGCCGCCGAGCGGCAGATGCGGGCAGCACCGGCGCTGGTGCCGGCGGAAGGCCTCTATGGCGAGTTTGCAGCGCGTTTTCCCTATGAGGAGACCGATGACCAGCAGACGGCGATCGATTCGGTCATGGATGATCTAGGCGCCGGAAAGCCGATGGACCGGCTGATCTGCGGCGACGTCGGCTTCGGCAAGACCGAAGTTGCACTTCGCGCCGCCTTCATTGGGGCGATGGAAGGCTTTCAGGTGGCCATAGTGGTGCCGACGACATTGTTGTCGCGCCAGCATTTCAAGACTTTCTCGCAGCGCTTCTCCGGCCTGCCGATCCGCGTCGCCCAGGCCTCGCGGCTGGTCGGCGCCAAGGAATTGGCGGAGACCAAGAAGGGCATCGCCGAAGGCCAGATCGATATCGTCGTCGGCACGCATGCACTGCTCGGCTCCTCGATCTCGTTCAAGAATCTTGGTCTGCTGATCATCGATGAGGAGCAGCATTTCGGCGTCAAGCACAAAGAGCGGCTGAAGGATCTCAAGACCGACGTCCACGTTCTGACGCTGTCGGCGACGCCGATCCCGCGAACGCTGCAGCTTGCCTTGACCGGTGTGCGTGAGCTGTCGCTGATCGCCACGCCGCCGGTCGACCGCCTGGCGGTGCGCACCTTCATCTCGCCCTTCGATCCGCTGGTCATCCGCGAGACGCTGCTCAGAGAACGCTACCGCGGCGGCCATTCCTTCTACGTCGTACCGCGCATCAGCGATCTCGCGGAAATCCATGATTTTCTGCGCGAATCTGTACCTGAGCTGAAAGTGGCGGTGGCCCATGGCCAGATGCCGCCCGGCGAGCTCGACGATATCATGAATGCCTTTTATGACGGCCAGTACGACGTGCTTTTGTCGACCACCATCGTCGAATCCGGCCTCGATATACCGACCGCCAACACGCTGATCGTGCATCGCGCCGACATGTTCGGCCTGTCGCAGCTCTATCAGTTGCGTGGCCGCGTCGGCCGTTCGAAGGTGCGCGCCTATGCGCTGTTCACGCTGCCCGCCAACCGCAAGCTAACCGATACAGCCGAGCGTCGGCTGAAAGTGCTGCAGTCGCTCGATACGCTAGGCGCCGGTTTCCAGCTGGCCAGCCACGACCTCGACATCCGCGGCGCCGGCAATCTGCTCGGCGAAGAGCAGTCCGGGCACATCAAGGAGGTTGGCTTCGAGCTCTATCAGCAGATGCTGGAGGAGGCGGTGGCCGAAGTGAAGGATTCCGGCGAGGTGCAGGACGGCGGCTGGTCGCCGCAGATCGCCGTCGGCACGGCGGTAATGATCCCGGAAAGCTATGTCCCGGACCTGCAGCTGAGGCTCGCGCTCTATCGTCGTCTTGGCGATCTCGAAAATACGGAAGAGATCGATGCTTTCGGCGCCGAGCTGATCGACCGGTTCGGGCCGCTGCCGGAAGAGGTTGAACATCTGTTGAAGATCGTCTTCATCAAGGCGCTTTGCCGCAAGGCCAACGTGGAGAAGCTCGACGCCGGGCCGAAAGGCGTCGTCATCCATTTCCGCAAGCGGGAATTCCCCAATCCGGTCGGGCTGGTCAAGCTCATCGGCGAACAGGGCTCGCTGGCCAAGATCCGTCCGGACCAGAGCGTCGTCTTCAGCCGTGACTGGGCGACGCCCGAGAAGCGGCTGGCTGGCTCAGCGGTTGTCATGACGCAGCTGGCGCGGCTGGTGGAGAAGGCGGCGTAGCAGCGCGTCGCTGGTGGTCTGGGCACAGCCGCACCGGCACTTTCGCCGTGCCGTGCTCATTCGCCACGCGACCACTTCCGGTCTAGAATAGGAAATCGGCTTCGTGTATGGAGCCGCGACCCCATGTGGGGCGGATTGGCGGGCGATGGCGTCCGTGTGAAAGAGCGTTAGGTGCTTCGATGACGAAATGGTCGCCGAATTCGTGGAGAGCTAAGCCGATCCAGCAGGTTCCTGCCTATCCGGAACTTGCCGCGCTGAGGAACACGGAAGCCCAGCTTGCCACGTTTCCGCCGTTGGTTTTTGCAGGTGAGGCACGCAAGCTGAAGAAGCAGCTTGCAGCCGTCGCTGCCGGTGACGCATTCCTTCTGCAGGGCGGCGATTGCGCCGAGAGCTTCGCCGAGCATGGCGCCGACAATATCCGCGACTTCTTCCGCGTCTTCTTGCAGATGTCGGTGGTGCTGACCTTCGCCGGCGCACAGCCGGTGGTGAAGGTCGGCCGTGTCGCCGGCCAGTTCGCCAAGCCGCGCTCGTCCGACAATGAGACCAAGGGCGGTGTGACGCTGCCCAGCTATCGCGGCGACATCATCAATGGCATCGAGTTCGATGCCAAGTCGCGCATTCCCGATCCTGCGCGGCAGGAGATGGCGTACCGCCAGTCAGCGGCCACGCTCAACCTTTTGCGTGCCTTCGCCCAAGGTGGCTATGCCAGCCTGGAGAACGTGCATCAATGGATGCTTGGCTTCGTGTCCGACAGCCCGCAGGGCGAGAAATACGAGTCTCTCGCCAACCGCATCACCGAGACGATGGACTTCATGAAGGCCGTCGGCATCACCTCGGAGACCAATTACGCGCTGCGCGAGACCGATTTCTACACCAGCCACGAAGCGTTGCTGCTCGGCTATGAGGAGGCGCTGACCCGCGTCGATTCGACCTCCGGCGACTGGTACGCCACCTCCGGCCACATGATCTGGATCGGCGATCGAACGCGCCAGCCCGACCATGCCCATGTCGAATACTGCCGTGGCATCAAGAACCCGCTCGGCCTGAAATGTGGCCCGTCGCTGACGCCGGATGGCCTCTTGCAGCTCATCGACCTGCTCAATCCGGAGAACGAGCCCGGCCGGCTGACGCTGATCGCGCGTTTCGGTTCCGACAAGGTTGCTGACCACCTGCCGAAGCTGGTGCGCGCGGTGCAGAAGGAAGGCCGCAGCGTGGTGTGGTCGTCCGACCCGATGCATGGCAACACCATCGAGGCCGCCGGCTACAAGACACGGCCGTTCGACCGCATCCTGAAGGAGGTGCAGACCTTCTTCGAGGTGCATCGCGCCGAAGGCACGCATCCGGGCGGCATCCATGTCGAGATGACCGGCAAGAACGTCACGGAATGCACCGGTGGCGCCCGCGCCATCACCGCCGAAGAGCTGCAGGATCGCTACCACACCCATTGCGATCCGCGCCTCAACGCTGACCAGGCGATCGAGTTGGCGTTCCTGGTCTCCGATCTGCTCAAGAAGACCCATCCGGTCCAGCACAAGCAGGCCGTCAACGGCTGATACGATCTGAACTTTGATGTCATTGAAGAAGCGCCGGGCGAAAACCGGCGCTTTTTGTATTCAATCCCGCCGGTGTCGCATTTGCTCGTGCCTAACGCGCGCAAAACTGGAATCCTGCCAGGCGATGGCAATTGCATCGGGAGGCCGACATGGCTGACAGTCACAGCGGATCATGCTTGTGCGGGGCAGTGCGGTTCCAGACACGAGGACCGCTACGCGGTGTCGTCTACTGCCATTGCTCGCAGTGCCGGAAGCAGAGCGGGCATTTTTATGCGGCGACCAATGTTGCCGACCGCGACATCACAATCACCGGCGCGGAGAGCATCACCTGGTACGAGGCTTCTTCGTTCGCCAGACGCGGCTTCTGCAAGACATGCGGCTCTCTGCTGTTCTGGAAGCCGAGCGATGATGGCTATGTTTCGGTCATGGCAGGGCTGTTCGACGCGCCAACCGGGCTTCAAGGAGAATGCCATATCTTCGTCGGCGACAAGGGCGATTATTACGCCATCGATGACGGGCTGCCGCAGTTCGAGAAGTCGACACCGTCGATCAAGGTGGCAGGCGACTGATTTTGAAGAGGTCGCCTTATTCCCTTGGTCCAGCCATTGCGCTAATCCCCTGCCGGTGATTCCGAAGGGTTTTGGCATGCAGCGGCTGATCGACGCTTTTTACAATTCGGTGCGGGCGTTTCGCAAACTGGCCGCCGGCGAGGAGGCTTTCCAGTTGGAGCTGACACTGCTCGTGCTTGCCTTGCCGCTCGGCTGGTTCCTTTCGGAATCGTGGCGCGGCTATGCGTTGCTGATCGGCGCGGTGCTGCTCATGATCATGATCGAGGTGTTGAATACCGGCATCGAGGCGGCATGCGACGCGTTCAGCCGCGAATTCAACATCGATATCCAACTGGCCAAGGATTGCGGTTCGCTGGCGGTGCTGATTTCGGTGGTGATCGCTGCCGGCGTCTGGGGCGTCGCCGTCATCGAGCGGATCCTCGGGGTACCGATCTGAGGTTTCAGACACTACATGCCGTCACTGCATTTCTCGTTTTGACCATGATCTTTTCCGAAAACCGGTACCACTTTTCGGGATCATGGTCTGAGGAGACCGATATGGCCGATACCGCCGGATTTCTGCTGCTCGAACGTGAGGGCCTGCCGGACGATCTTCGCTGGCTGGTTGAAAAATTTCCACGCGAGGTCTGGCAGGCGCATGCCAACATCCACGGCGTGGCCAATATGTGGCTGCAGCGGCACGATATGTTCCGCGAGCTTGGCGGCATGCTCACCAATGGTATCGGCGATTATCGAGAAGGTAGGCTGAACGCGCCGGAATTCGCGCGCTGGTTCGCGCCGCGCCTCAACCATTTCCTCGGCAATCTCGACGGCCACCACAATGTCGAGGACCATCATTATTTCCCGGTCTTCGCCAGGGCCGAGACCCGTCTGAAGCGCGGCTTCGAAATCCTGGATGCCGATCACCACACAATCCATGAGGGACTGGAGCGCAATGGCCAGGCGGCAAATGCCTTCATCCGCACGCTTCAGGAGAGCGAAGACAAACAGCGTTTCGCCGCCGATGCCTATGCTGACGAGAACAGCCGGCTGATCGCCATGTTGACCCGGCATCTTGCCGACGAGGAAGACCTGATCATTCCGCTGATCCTCGAGAAGGGTGATCGTGCGCTCGGCATTGATTGACGATCAGCTTCCCTTGTGGAGTTCCTTCTTGGCGACGATATGGGCCGCGAGCCAGCCGAGGATGGCCACAACGAGGCCGATTGCCAGAGCGATCAGCAACCGCTCGTGGCGGGCCAGCGCCTGGCCGACGATGTGCTCCGCGCCCAGCCCGAAGACATAACCGACAGTGCAGAACAGTGCCGCCCAGACTACCGACGAGATGGCGTTGAGGATGATGAAGCGCGCCGCGGCGATGCCCGACAGCCCGGCCGCGATTCCGCCGACCAGTCGCAGGCCATAGATGTAACGGTTCGACAGCACGAAAATGTTGGGATGAGAGGTGACAAGGCGGTAGGCGTGGCTGAAGCCCGGCCGGGCTCGGAGCCTGATCACGAATTTATGGTCGGCGAAGCTCCGTCCCAAGATGAAGAACAAGGTGTCGCCACCGAAGGCGCCGAGCGCGGCTGCGAGAAACGCCTGCCACGGGACGAAGACATGCTGATGCGCAAAAAAACCGCCAAGAATTGCGGCGCTTTCGCCCTCGGCGACGCAGCCCAGAAAAACCGCGACCAATCCATATTGCTCAATGAGACGATGGATGACTTCCGTCATGAAGACGTTCGCTGCTTCGACAGAATGTCGTCGATGCGCTTCACCTGCTCGGCCAGCCGGGCGATCTCGTCTCGCATGCCGATGATCTGGCTGTGGCGCAGTTCGTCGAGCTTTTCGTGTAACGCCATGATCTCGATCTCGGCCTTGAGATTAACCTCATAGTCGTGGGCGGCGTCGATTCGATCGCGCTCCGTCTGGCGGTTCTGCGCCATCATGATCACTGGCGCCTGCAGGGCGGCAACCATGGAAAGCACGAGATTGAGAAAGATGAAGGGATACGGATCGAAGGCGGCGCGCGACAAGAGCCAGACATTGCCTGCCGTCCACAGGATCAGGAAGCCAATGAATGCCAGGATGAAGGACCACGAGCCGCCGATCCGTGCGATGGTGTCGGCCAGGCGATCTCCAAACGTCTGGTGAAAGGCGACGGCCTTGTTGGTGTCCTTGGAGATCGTGGTGCGCTCGAGCGTAGATTGCAGTACCCGGCTTTCGAGCGCGCTGAGGCCGTCCGGCTTTCGCTTCAGCCAGCGGCTTGCCAGGTCCTCGATCGTATTGTTCATCGTCGCCTCCGTCGTCAGCGATGAGGTAGAAGCTGCCGGTTCATACGGGAAGTGGTAGATTGACGCGATGGGGTCAGGAAACAATGGTGGATTTTCAGAAAATTCGCGCCCGTGCAGCGAAGCGCAAAGGCGGTGAGGCAGCGCTGACGTCGCTGCTGGGTCCTATGCCCGACAATGCCGCGGTGGCAAAAATTGCGGACGACCGGATCCTGTCGACCATGGCCGAGCGGGTTTTTGCCGCCGGCTTTGTCTGGCGGGTCATCGAGCAGAAATGGCCGGGTTTCGAGGAAGCATTTCTTGGCTTCGAGCCGAGGCGGCTGCTGTTCCAGCCTGACGATTTCTGGCACGATCTCACAGCCGACAAGCGCATCGTCCGCAATCCGCAGAAGATCAAATCCGTACGCGACAACGCAGCCTTCGTCGCGCGCGTGTCGAAGGAGCATGGCAGCTTCGGCAAGTTCCTGGCCAATTGGCCGGCGGATGACCAGGTCGGATTGATGGCCTATCTCGGCAAGCATGGCAGCCGGCTCGGCGGCAATACCGGCCAGTATTTTCTGCGCTGGCTGGAGTGGGACGCCTTCATCGTCTCGGCCGACATGACGGCAGCGCTGCGCGACGCCGGGCTCGACCTCGCGCAGAGCCCGACATCGAAGAAGGACCTGGACAAGATCCAAGTGCAGATAAACGCCTGGGCGGCGGAAACCGGGCTGCCGCGCCGGCACATTTCGCGCATTCTGGCAATGTCGATCGGCGAGAACCATCCGCCGGAAGCCTTGCGCGAATATATGGGCGAATAGGATCGACTGTTTGGTCCAAACGAACGCCATTGCTCGACGAATTTTGCCGCGCTAAACCCACGGGCATGACAGACAAGACCGCTCCAGACATATTGCGCATCGCCGTCGCCCAGCTCAATCCGACGGTCGGCGACGTCGCCGGCAATCTTGCCAAGGCACGCGAGGCGAGGGCGGATGCCGCCCGCCAAGGCGCCGACCTCGTGCTGTTTACCGAGCTTTTCCTTGCCGGCTATCCGCCTGAGGATCTGGTGCTGAAGCCCGCCTTCCTGAAGGCCTGCGAGCGGGCGGCGGAGGATTTCGCCGGCGATACCGCCGACGGCGGCCCGGGTTTCGTCATCGGCACGCCGTTGAAGCGCAAGACCGGCACGCACAATTCGATCATCTTTGCCGATGGCGGCAAGATCCTTGCCGAACGCTACAAGCTCGATCTGCCGAATTACGGTGAGTTCGACGAGAAGCGCGTCTTCCAGGCCGGCCCCGAGATCCAGGGGCCGGTCAATTTCCGCGGCGTGCGCGTGGGAGTGCCGATCTGCGAAGATATCTGGGGCGAGGTTGCCGTCTGCGAGACGCTGGCCGAAAGCGGCGCGGAAATCCTGCTGGTCCCGAACGGCTCGCCCTATTACCGCGGCAAGGTCGACGTCCGCCACCAGATCGTCATCCGCCAGGTCATCGAATGCGGACTGCCGATTATCTATGCCAACCAGCTTGGCGGCCAGGACGAGCTGGTTTTCGATGGCGCATCGTTTGCCATAGGTTCTGACAAGACGCTGGCCTTCCAGATGAGCCAGTTCGAGGAGACGGTCAACGTCACCACCTGGAAGCGAAAGAATGACATCTGGGTCTGCTCTGACGGACCGATGTCGAAAATCCCGGAGAAGGAGGAGGCCGACTACCGCGCCTGCATGTTGGGCCTGCGCGATTACGTCAACAAGAACGGCTTCAAGAATGTCGTGCTCGGCCTTTCCGGCGGCATCGATTCGGCGATCTGCGCGGCACTTGCCGTCGATGCGCTGGGCGAGGAACGGCTGCGCGCCGTGATGATGCCTTACCGCTACACTTCGAAGGACTCGCTGAAGGATGCCGAGGACTGCGCCCGAGCACTCGGCTGCCGCTACGATATCGTGCCGATCTTCGAGCCGGTCGAGGGCTTCCTGCACACGTTGACACAGCTTTTCGAGGGCACCAAGGAAGGCATCACCGAGGAAAACCTGCAGAGCCGGGCCCGCGGCACCATCCTGATGGCGATTTCCAACAAATTCGGCTCGATGGTGGTCACCACCGGCAACAAAAGCGAGATGTCGGTCGGCTACGCGACGCTCTATGGCGACATGAATGGCGGCTTCAATCCGATCAAGGACCTCTACAAGATGCAGGTCTATGCGCTGTCGCGCTGGCGCAACGCGCATATGCCGCCGGGTGCGCTCGGTCCGTCCGGCGAGGTGATCCCGAACAACATCATCGACAAGGCGCCCTCGGCGGAACTGCGAGAGAACCAGACGGACCAGGATTCGCTGCCGCCCTATCCGGTGCTCGACGACATATTGGAATGTCTGGTCGAAAACGAGATGGGTGTCGACGACATCGTTGCGCGCGGCCATGACCGGGCGACGGTGACGCGCGTCGAGCACCTGCTTTACGTCGCCGAATACAAACGCCGGCAGGCGGCGCCCGGCGTGAAGATCACCAGGAAGAACTTTGGCCGCGACCGCCGCTATCCCATTACCAACCGGTTCAGGGATGGCGGGTAGGCGATTGGCTGCATAACGGTTTAGCCATGGCCAACCTTGAAATCAGCTTCGACCTGTCGCGGATCGATTTCCGGGCGACGTCCGACATTTTGAAGGAGAGCTATTGGGGCAGTGGCCGCAGCGACGAACAGCACCACCGCGCCTTCGCCAACTCACTGTGCGTCGGCGCCTATGTCGGCGGCAATCAGGTCGGCTTCGGCCGGGCGATCACCGACCGTACGGTATTTGCCTATCTCGCCGACATAATTGTCTGGCCGGGGTATCGCGGACAAGGCATCGGAACCCGGCTTGTCCAGGCGCTTATCGACCACCCGGACGTCAAGACGGTCACGCATTGGAGCCTGTCGACCAACGACGCCCATGCGGTTTACGAGAAGCTCGGCTTCAGGCCTTCCACCGACGGCCGCTATATGCGCTTCGACCGATGAGGGCGCACAACCCGCGATTGTTGCAAAATCGTCTCACTGCTTGGACCAGATGCGCTTTGGGCTATCTAGTGACTTGGCGCGGCGTTGAGGCGTCTCTATAAACACCTCTCCGCGATTCCCCTTCAGGAGGAACCGAATGCCAGGATTTGACATCGTTATGCGAGGCCGCGAAGCCTAGGTCTTGGTCAGCGCGCCGCGAGATAGCCTCGCGGCAAGGCTGAACCGAGGCAGGTATTTCGCCGCTGCCGGTCGCCGCCCCTCTACAGGGCCGCCAAATACGCCAAACCTCCGCATCTCCGGGCGCCTAGCGGCGCCGACGCGGTATTTCAATTTCTACTTTCGTGGGATCGGGCTCGTTTGCGCCCGAATGACATCATGACTCGTTTTCGAATAGATTTGCGCGCGGGCGCCTTTCGCAGCGTTCTTGGCTTCACGCTCAGCCATTGGCGGCGTCAGCCGTGGCGGCTTGCCGGCATTATGGGCACGTTCCTGCTCTCGACCTTGGCCGACGTGCTGACGCCGCTCTATTCCGGCCGGCTGGTGGATGCCGTCGCCAGCAGTGCTGCGGCCGACGATGTTGCGTGGAACGCGGCGACAGCGGCCTTTTCGATGCTGGTGGCCCTGGCGCTCACCGGTGTCGTGCTGCGCAATCTCGCCTTCATGGCCATTGTCGAGCTGACGTTGAAGATGATGGCGGATATCGCCGCCGACGCCTTCCACCGCGTCCAGCGCTTCTCCACCGACTGGCACGCCAACAGCTTCGCCGGATCGACGGTGCGCAAGATAACGCGCGGCATGTGGGCGCTCGACCTGCTCAACGACACGATCCTGATCGCGCTGCTGCCATCGGTCGTCATGCTCGTCGGCTCGACGCTGCTGCTTGGCTGGTTCTGGCCGCTGATGGGTGCTGTCGTCGCCACCGGTTCGGTCCTGTTCATCGCGGTGACGACGATGCTGTCGCTTGGCTATGTCGCGCCCGCGGCAAGGCTTGCCAATGCGTGGGATACACGGCTCGGCGGCTCGCTGGCCGACGCGGTGAGCTGCAATGCCGTGGTCAAGGGTTTTGGCGCCGAGGAACGCGAGGAGACACGGCTTGCCGAGGTCGTCGCTAAATGGCGCGGTCGCACGCGCCGCACCTGGATGCGCGGCACCGTCAACGGCACCACGCAAGGGACGATGCTGCTGCTTTTGAGGGCAGCGGTTATCGGATTCTCCCTGCTGTTGTGGTCGTGGGGGCAGGCGAGCGCCGGCGATGTCGCCTTCGTGTTGACCTCATTCTTCGTGCTGCAAGGCTATCTGCGCGACATCGGCACACATATCCGCAATCTGCAGCGCTCGATCAACGACATGGAGGAACTGGTCGACTTCCAGTCCGAACCACTCGGCATCGAGGATCGGCCCGGAGCCAAACCGATCCGGATCACCGATGGCCGTATCACCTTCGACAAGGTCACGTTCCATTATGGCAGCCACCGCCTGCCGCTCTATCGCGACTTTTCGGTGGACATCGCGCCGGGCGAACGGGTTGGGCTGGTTGGCCATTCGGGCTCCGGCAAGACGACATTCGTCAAGCTGATCCAGCGCCTCTACGACGTGACTGCGGGCAATATCCTGATCGACGGCCAGGATATTGCCAATGTGGCGCAGGCGTCGCTGCGCGCACAGATCGCGATTGTCCAGCAGGAGCCGATCCTGTTTCACCGGTCGCTGGCCGAAAACATCGCCTATGCCCGGCCGGCCGCCATGCAGGCCGAGATCGAGCACGCGGCGCGATTGGCCAGCGCGCATGACTTCATCGCCAATTTGCCGAAAGGCTATGGCACGCTGGTCGGCGAGCGTGGCGTAAAGCTATCGGGTGGTGAGCGTCAACGCGTTGCAATCGCACGCGCCTTTCTTGCCGATGCGCGCATTCTCATCCTGGATGAGGCAACGTCGAGCCTCGATTCGGAATCGGAGGTGCTGATCCAGCAGGCGATGGAGCGCTTGATGGTCGGCCGCACGACGCTGGTCATTGCCCACCGGCTGTCGACGGTGCGGGCGCTGGACAGGCTTTTGGTGTTCGATCGCGGCCGCATCGTCGAAGAGGGCTCGCATGACCAGCTGATCCGGCTGCAAGGCGGCATCTACCGCCGGCTGTTCGAACGCCAGGCGCTTGAGCTGACCAAAGGCATGGTGATCTGACGGTTGCGGCGCCGCGCGTCCTGATGGACGCGTGGCGCTGCAGTCTTTTCTTCGCCTTCGTCATGTTCTATGTCTGCCGCCGAGCGCGGGGGCGCGTCTTGTCAATAGCAAAACCATCCGGTACGCCCCGCTCATGACAGTTACCGTCCGTTTCGCCCCGTCACCGACCGGCCGCATCCATATCGGCAATGCGCGCACCGCTCTGTTCAACTGGCTGTTCGCCATCAAGAACAAGGGCCGCTTCATCCAGCGCTTCGACGACACCGACGTTGCCCGTTCGACGCAGGAATTTTCCGACGCCATCCTTTATGACCTGCATTGGCTGGGCATCTTCCCCGACGCCACGGAGTATCAGTCGCGGCGGGTCGAAATCTATGATGCCGCACTGCAGAAGCTGAAGGAGGCGCGCCTCGTCTATGCCTGCTATGAGACGCCTGAAGAGCTCGACCTGAGGCGCAAGGTGCGCCGCACGCGTGGCCTGCCGCCAGTCTATGGCCGCGAGGCGCTGACGCTGGCACCCGAGCAGGTGGCGGAATATGAGGCCGATGGCCGGCGGCCGCACTGGCGCTTTCTGCTGCCCAACTTCAGCAGCGATCCGCTGCAGCCGGAGCGCACCGAAATCCAGTGGAACGACCTGGTGCGCGGCGAAGAGACCGTCGACCTCGCCTCGCTTTCAGACCCGGTTCTGCGGCGTGAGGACGGCACCTACCTCTATACATTGCCTTCGGTTGTCGACGACATCGACATGGGCGTCAGCCATGTCATTCGCGGCGACGACCACGTCACCAATACCGGCGTCCAGATAGCCCTGTTCCGAGCACTTGGCGCGGAGCCGCCGGTGTTCGGCCACCACAATCTCCTGACAACGGCATCAGGCGAGGGACTTTCGAAGCGCACCGGCGCGCTGTCCATCCAGAGCCTGCGTGAGAGCGGCATCGAGCCGATGGCGATCGCTTCGCTGGCGGTGCTCGTCGGCACCTCGGAAAACGTCGTGGCGGTGCCAACGATGGCCGAGCTAGCCGAGCGCTTCGATCCGGCTGCAACATCGAAATCCGCCGCCAAATTCGACCCGGACGAGCTCTTCGTGCTCAACCGCACGCTGCTGCATCACATGCCGTTTTCCGAGGCGCGCGACCGGCTGATCGTGCTCGGCATCTCCGGCGAACAGGCCGAGCCTTTCTGGCTGGCCGTGCGCGGCAATCTCGACAGGCTGGCCGATGCGGCGATCTGGTGGCGTACGCTTCGAGACGGTCCAGAGGAGCCGGCGGAGTTTTCCGACGATGACCGCGACTTTCTTCGCCAGGCGTTCGAACTGCTGCCGGAGGAGCCTTGGAACGGCACCGTCTGGAAAGACTGGACCGGCAAGATCCGAGAGGCGAGCGGCCGTAAGGGCAAGGCGCTGTTCATGCCGCTCAGGCTGGCGCTTACGGGACAGCCTTCGGGTCCGGAGCTTGCAGATCTGTTGCCGCTGCTGGGTCGGGAAGGAACGTTGGCCCGACGACCCTGACCTTGCGCTGTTCTGGCGGGGGCAGGGACGTCGGCGAAGGCACGGGCTTGACGGCAAGGCGTCTGATCGCCTCACGGTCGAGACCGTCTTGCGCATTGGCCAAGGACTCCGGGTCGGCGCCCGGATCAGGCCTAGCAACCGGCAGCGGAATGAACGGGGTACTCTCTACATTCGCCTCAGATTGTGCCCGGGTTGGCGGGTTGCCGGCGATGATCTCGAAATTCTGCGCGGCATTGCAGCCGCAGGTCGGCGGCCGCGGCATGTCGGACTGCTTGTAGAGGTAGGCCGTCGGCAGTTCGATATAAGGCCTGCCGGTCACCGAAGACGTCATGGACGCCGAATCGCCATTCATGCCGCGCGTGTAGAAAACCTGCATTTCTGTGCCGGGGCAGCTCGATTCGCAATTCTTCTGGTCGCGCTCGAAATCGCCCAGTGAGGCGGCATTCGACATCGGAAAGAAATAACCGTCGCAGGTCCGCACGCACATGGTGCGGAATTCGCCTCGCGGCTGGCCCAACTCGTCGGCGTTGTTGAGCATGGTGCGAATGTTGCGCGGCTGACTTAGTTCTTCAGCCTGGTCGGGCTCTTCAGGCTGATCGGGCGCACCGGGTTCAGTTGCGTCACTGCCCAAAAGCTGGTCGAGCAGGTTTCGCTTGCCGTTTTCACGGCTGGCTTCGCGGACCGGCGCGGGCGTCCGCGCCGCCCCATCATCGCGGCAGCCATTGGCGTCAAGCAACGTCAATATGCGCGCGCGATCGCGTCGCGAACCACCGCCGGCAAGGTCGGCGCGCTTGGCCTGGAGGGCGTCGAGATTGGCTGCCATGCGATCGATGGTGGCGTCGAGTGCCGCGCATGCATTGGCGTTGCGGCGAGACAGCGAAAAGCCGCAGCCGGCGCTGCTGGCCTGGCTGACGGCCTTTGAAATCTGCTGGCGCTGCCGGACGATTGCGTCGTCATATTTCCTGAGCAAAGCCGGTTTGCCGCCGCCACCACGAGAAGCGGCGGCAAGATCGGCTTCAAGCTGGCGGCAGAGGCGCGGAGCGGCCTGCGCCTGAGTGACGGCAATGCCGCACAGTAGCAGAGCGCCGAGCAGCGCGGCGGCCCGCGTCAGCTTCCAACATGCGCCCGTCATCCCTCCGAAACTCCGCCTGCCTGTCGTTCAGAAAGCTACCGCGCTTGCGGTTAACCGTTTGTTTAGCATACCGCCGATTCCGGCTTCATCCCAAATCGGATGGCTTGCGCCGGTGCGCGGCTTCGACCACGACCAGCGCTGTCATATCGACCACGCCGCACGACATACTCGGACAGAGCCACGACCGAGACATCCTGGCGATGCACGAAAAAGGCGTATTCGCCCAGAAGAATGCCCGGATCCAGAATGCCCGGAGGCTTGGCATGACCGCGATTACCCGTCGAGCCGCAGTGCAGTTTGGTCTTTTGTGCCTGGCGATGCCGGATGCCATGGCGCAGGAAAAGCCCATCACGCCGGATTGGGGTACCAAATTGGTCGAAGCTGCCCGTGAGCAGATCGGCGTCACCATGCTCTACGATCCGACCTATACACGCCTGGCCTATCCGGGCGGGGACGTTGGGCCCGAGCGGGGTGTGTGCACGGATGTCGTGATCCGTGCCTATCGCCGCGCCTTCGATCTCGACCTGCAAGAATTGGTGCATGAGGATATGCGGGCCAATTTTGCCGCCTATCCGAAGGCTTGGGGCTTGAAGGCGCCCGACCGCAACATCGACCACCGCCGTGTGCCCAACCTTGCGGTCTATTTCGAGCGGCGCGGTGCTGCCTTGCCCGTCAGCCAAGACCCGGCCGACTATCGGCCAGGGGATCTCATCGCCCAGATGCTGCCCGGCAATCTGTCGCATATTGCCATCGTGTCGTCCAATCGCTCCACTTTGGTACCGACAAGAAGACTGGTCATTCACAATATCGGCGGCGGCGCCAGGGAAGAGGACACTTTGTTTGCCTTCAGGCAGACAGGACATTTCCGGTTCAGGCCAATCTGAGAAAGCCCGCGGCTATTCCAGATCGACGATGGCTTGCGCCTTGTGCGCGGCTTCGACCACGGCCAGTGCCGTCATATTGACGACGCCGCGCGACGTCACCGACGGCGTCAATATATGCGCCGGGCTGTCGGTGCCGAGCAGGATCGGGCCGACATGCAGCGCGTCCATCATTGTGCGCAGCGCCGTCAGTGTGATGTTCGCCGAATCGAGATTGGGGAACACCAGCAGATTGGCTTCGCCTTTCAGCCGCGAATGCGGATAGACGCGTTGGCGCAGCTGCTCCGATAGTGCCGAGTCGGCATGCATCTCGCCGTCGCATTGCAGGTCGGGCGCGATGCGCGCCAGGATTGCCGCTGCCTGCCGCATCTTCATGGCGCTTGGCGAATCGCGAGAGCCGAAATCAGAATGCGAAAGCAGGGCTGCCTTGGGCTCGATGCCGAAACGCTGAATTTCCTCGGCCGCCAAAACGGTCATTTCCGCTATTTCTTCGGCGGTCGGGTCGACGGAGACATGGGTGTCGGTGAGGAAAATGATGCCGCGCTGCGAGATCAGCATGGAGAGCGTCGACAGGTCGCGATCCCTAATGCCGGCGCGTGGCCCGATGATCAACGTCACGTTGCGCAGATGGCGCTCGAATCGGCCTTCGAGGCCGCAGACCATGGCGTCGGCGTCGCCGCGCTTCAGGGCAAGGGCCGCGATCACCGTATTATCGGTGCGCACCATGGTGCGCGCGGCTTCCGTCGTCACCCCACGCCGGCCGGCAAGCTCGATCAAAAGGTCGACATAGTGGCGGTAACGCGGATCGTCTTCCGGGTTGATCAAGCCGAAATCGATGCCCGGCTTGATGCGCAGCCCGTAGCGCTTCAGCCGCACCTCGATGACATGCGGGCGGCCGATCAGGATCGGTTCGGCAATGCCTTCCTCGAGCACGACCTGCGCGGCGCGAAGCACGCGCTCGTCCTCGCCGTCGGCATAAATGACGCGCTTGGCGCTCGACGTCTTGGCCATCGAGAATACCGGCTTCATGACCAGGCCGGAGCGGAAGACGAAGCGGTTCAGCTTGTCGATATAGGCGGCGAAATCTGTGATCGGCCGGGTCGCGACGCCGGTCTCGCACGCTGCCTTGGCGACAGCAGGGGCAATGCGCAGGATCAGCCGCGGATCGAAAGGCGAGGGGATCAGGAACTCCGGACCAAAGATCGGCGTCTCGCCGGAATAGGCACGCGCGGCAACGTCGGACGGCTCTTCGCGGGCAAGCGCTGCAATCGCTCGCACGGCGGCCATTTTCATCTCTTCGTTGATGGCGCTTGCACCACAATCCAGCGCGCCACGGAAGATGTAGGGAAAACAGAGTACGTTGTTGACTTGGTTGGGGAAATCGGAGCGGCCTGTGCAGATCATCGCGTCGGGCCGTGCTGCCCGCGCCGCTTCCGGCATGATCTCGGGATTGGGGTTGGCCAGCGCGAGGATCAACGGCTTGGGCGCCATGTGGTGGAGCAGTTCCGGTTTCAGTACGCCGGCGGCAGACAGGCCGAGAAACACGTCGGCGCCGGGCAGAACGTCAGCCAGCGCGCGCGCCTCGGTATCCTTCACGTAGGGGTCTTTCCAGCGGTCCATCTCCTCGACGCGGCCCTTATGGGCGACCCCGAACCGGTCGGTGACCCAGATGTTTTCGACCCGCGCGCCGAGCGAGACCAGAAGGTTGAGGCACGCAAGCGCCGCAGCACCTGCGCCCGACGTGACGATCTTGATGTCGGAGATGGACTTGCCGGCGAATTCCAGCCCATTGAGCACAGCGGCGGCGACGATGATGGCGGTGCCGTGCTGGTCGTCATGGAAGACCGGTATGCCCATGCGGGCTTTCAACTGTTCCTCGACTTCGAAGCATTCGGGCGCCTTGATGTCTTCCAGGTTGATGCCGCCGAAGGTTGGTTCCAGCGCCGAGATCGTCTCGACCATGCGCTCGATGCCCGGTGCATCGATCTCGATGTCGAAGACGTCGATGCCGGCGAACTTCTTGAACAGTACGGCCTTGCCTTCCATCACCGGCTTGGAGGCGAGCGGACCGATATTGCCGAGGCCCAGCACCGCCGAACCGTTGGTGACAACGCCGACCAGATTGGCGCGGGCTGTATAGTCGGCGGCGGTTGCCGGGTCGTCGCGGATTTCAAGGCAGGGGGCGGCGACCCCCGGCGAATAGGCAAGCGCCAGGTCGCGCTGATTGCCCAGTGGCTTCGTCGCCTGGATTTCCAGCTTTCCGGGACGGGGGTGCTTATGGAAATAGAGCGCTGCTTCGTCGAGGTCGGATCGGGCCGCCTTCTTGCTTTCGCCTGTCATGACGGCCGCCTCCTCAGTTCAGTCCGTTTGGTGTTTTGAGTCTCTTAGCATGCAGCCGCAGCTTTTCGAGGGGTGATATGTCGCAAGCGCGACGCTCTGCCTCGCATTAGCCTAACTTTGCGATCTGCTGTGGAAGATGTTTGCGACGAAGTAGTGCTGCGGCGAGCTATGTCGGCGCCGGTTCGAATGATCATTATGTGTGGAGGGCGGTCGCTTAGTTCTCGACGATAAAGGTGCCGTCCGTGTCTTGGTAGACGAACAACTCGACGGCGTCGTGCTTTTGACGGTCGGTCGAGATCGCGACGAAGTCATCCCCTTCCAAGTGAAAGGTAATCTCTTGATCGGTAGATGTGACGCGTTCGATGTGCGAACCGCTTGCTGCGTCACTCATGCGCAGCGACACCTCTGAATAGGCGGTAAGGCCGGTGCCGTCGGAGAAAAGAACAGTAATCCCGTACCCTTCTTCACTTCTTCCAACGGACCGTATCGACTTGCCGATCATTCTTTCTGCGAAGGTTTTCACAGTACTCCTCCCGATCCGTCGTTAGGAGAAACAGGATCAGTCGGTGGCAGGCGAACCTTGGCTTTAGCAATCATCCATTCGACTACTTCAACGGAAACCTCGGGCTGACCTAAGGTAATCGTCATCTTTCCATCAATGTCCGAGAAAAAAATCTCGCCCACTATGTGATTGTCCTGGTCGACGAGCTCCAGGTACATGCCATCCCGTTGAACATCACTGCCAATCGTTGCTTCATAATTCCGCCCGGCCAGTTCAACCATGCCGCCAGTATCTGCGAAAGACGCAAGGCCCGCAATGGATGGAAAGCGGACGCTACAGTCCCGTCGAAAGGCGGCTCTGCAGCGCTTGCACCTCTTCTCGCGAAAGGGGCGCGCTCTCGTCTGACAGGAAGAACAGAACCTCCAAGACGCCCTCGTCCGCAAAGTTGAAGTCGTCGCTCATGATCAGCGCATCGGCAACATAGGCGGCGGCTTGGACCGGGAGCGTGCCGTCCGCCAGCCCGTTAACCAGCACGTCCACATGCCGACGGTCAATGATCGTATTTGGCCCCTCAGTGATGATGACATGCCCCACGGAGCCAGGCTTGGATGCGGCGGTCACGCATTCGGTCACTTCGGCTTCAATCTCCTGCCAAAGCTCGTCCGGTAGTTTGTCGCCGTTGAGGAAGGATACGAGGGACGAGTGTTGCATTGGCGGAGCTTATGCTGATGGCTACAACGTCCGCAATGGGTCGTTTCCCGCCGTTCCCAGCGGATACCAAAGCGTCAGATACCCACTAAAACGCGCTGACATAGAGGCCGCCGTCCACCGGTATGTTCTGTCCGGTCAGATAGCCGGCATGGACCGAGCACAGGAAGGCGCAGATCTGGCCGAATTCCTCCGGCGTGCCGAGTCGCTTGGCCGGAACATTGGCCGCTGCTTGCGCCTTGCGCGCGGCGGCGGCGGCCGGATCTTCGGGCGTGCCGGCCTCGTGCGGGCCGCGCAGCCGGTCGGTATCGAGTTTTCCCGGCAGCATGTTGTTGATCGTCACATTGCGGTCGATCACCGTGCGCGCGACGCCGGCGAGGAACGAAGTGAGGCCGGCGCGGGCGCCGGACGACAGGTCGAGGCCGGGGATAGGAACATAGACCGACAGCGAGGTGATGTTGACGATGCGGCCGAAGCCGCGCGCCGCCATGCCGTCGATCACCGCCTGAACCAGTTCGACAGGGGTCACCATGTTCTGGGTGACGCCTTCGAGGATCTTTTCGCGGTCGAGCGCGCGGAAATCGCGAAACGGCGGACCGCCATTGTTGTTGACGAGGATGTCGGGATCGGGGCAGGCGGCAAGCAGCGCCTTCTGGACATCGGGCTTGGATACGTCGCCGACGATTTCGGTCACCTTGACGCCGAATTTCTCGCGCAGTTCAGCGGCAGTTTTGGCCAGCACGTCGGCGTTGCGGCCATTGACCACCAGATCGCAACCTGCCTCTGCCAGTGCCATGGCGCAGCCGCGTCCCAAGCCTTTGCTGGAAGCGCAGACGATGGCCTTCTTGCCGCGAATGCCGAGATCCATGGTGATTTTCTCCTCCGATTGCCGCGGCAACCTATCCGGATGGCTGGACCAATCGCAACCGTCATACGGTTGTTGCATGAATCGGGGCATAGCCTCACGCGAAAGCAACGGTGACAAATGATGTCCGGCGCAGAGCCCCGCACTTTCCGCAGCATGTTCATCTCCGACGTCCATCTCGGATCGAAGGCGGCGAAGGCCGAGTTCCTGATCGATTTCCTGCGCCATCACGATGCCGATATCATCTATCTCGTCGGCGACATCGTCGACGGCTGGCGCTTGAGACGAAGCTGGCATTGGCCGCAGAGCCACAATGACGTCGTCCAGAAATTGCTGCGCAAGGCGCGCAAGGGCGCCAGCATCACCTACATCGCCGGCAATCACGACGAGTTCGCGCGCCAGTTCCAGGGCGTGCATTTCGGCGGCATTGTCGTCGCCGATCGCGCCATCCACGAGACGGCCGATGGCAAACGCCTTCTTGTCATCCATGGCGACCAGTTCGACACCGTCGTCCATAATGCGCGCTGGCTGGCCTATCTCGGCGACTACGCCTATGACGCGGCGATGCTGGTCAACCGCGTCATCACGCGCCTGCGCCAGGTGCTCGGCCTGCCTTACTGGTCGTTCTCGTCCTGGGCCAAGGTCAAGGTCAAGAAGGCGGTGAATTTCATCGGCTCGTTCCAGACCGTGCTGACCGAGGAGGCGCGCCGCTCGCATGTCGACGGCGTGATCTGCGGGCACATCCACCATGCCGCGATCGAACGCTATGAGGACGTGCAATACATCAACACCGGCGATTGGGTGGAGAGCTGCACGGCGGTGGTCGAGCATTTTGACGGCCGGATGGAGATCCTGCACTGGGCGCATGTCCTGCCGGAGACTCCGGTCGGCAGCGAGGTGCTCGTGCCGATCGACATCAAGGGCAGGGCAGTCCAGGCGGCTTGACCAAATCCGGCCGCATCTCGCTTCAATCGGTTAGTCCAGCGGTTTCATCGACTTTTTCGCCGTGTTAAGCAGCGGCAGGTGTGGCGGGCCGACCCGGCTGAATGCCGTGCCGACGGATCGCCTGTCAATGTCCTCGCTGCCGCCGCTTTCGCCCGAACAGCTCGTCAAGCCACGCCATTTCGAACTGCGCATGAGCTTGATCTTCTTTACGCTCTTCGTTCCGCTCGGGACGCATGTGCCGTATTTCCCGCTGTGGCTGCAGGCGAAGGGGTTCCATGCCGAACAGATAGCCGTGATCCTCGCCGCGCCGATGTTCCTGCGCGTGGCGACGACGCCTTTTCTTACTGCGCTGGCAGACAAAGCGAGCGACCGCGCCAATGTCTATGTTGCGCTGGTCGCCGCATCGCTGATCCTGTCCGCCGGCTACCTCCTGCCGCCGACCTACGCAACGGTACTTGCCGTGTCGTTGGCCCTGACGGTCGTCTGGACGCCGCATTCGCCGATTGCCGATTCGCTCGCCCTTTCAGGTGTTCGCCGCTTCGGCTCGAATTACGCAAGCATGCGCAAATGGGGCTCGATCTCCTATCTCTGCGCCAATCTCGCCGGCGGTTTCATCCTGTCGGCGAGCGGTGCCCAGGCTGTCCCGGTGATCATCTTCGCGGCGCTGTTTGCCGCGCTAGCCGCCGGACTGATTGCGCCGCGCCTCGGCCGTCCACGCCGCGCCTCGCCGCTTTCGGCCGCCGATATCCAGCAATCGGCACCGAAACTCCTCAACCGGTACTTCCTCTATTTTTCGACAGGCGTCGGCGTCATCACCGCCAGCCACGCATTTCTCTACGGTTTCGTGTCGATCTACTGGAAGTCGATCGGCATCAGCGATTCGGTTGTCGGGCTTCTGTGGGGGTGGGGCGTCGTCGCCGAGATATGCATGTTCGTCGTTTTCACCCGCGCTTTCGCCTCCTTCTCGGTCGTCTCGATCATGCTGATTGCCGGGATTGGCGCGATCGTGCGCTGGTTCGCCTTTCCGCTGATCTGGCCGCTTGGGCTTGGCGTTGGCGGGTTTTTCGCGATCCAGACGCTGCACGCGGTTTCTGTGGCGCTGGTGCTGATCGGCCTGCAAAAGATGATCGGTGAGACGGTCGCGGAAGAACGCACCGGGGCGGCGCAAGGCATCGCCTACTTCTCCAATGGCTTCTTCATGGCGGCGGCGACGCTGATTTCCGGTCCTCTTTACGACCGCTTCGGCGCGAATGGCTTCTTTGCGATGATCCCGATCGCCCTGACGGGCCTGGCTCTGATCGGGCTTGCCGCGCGTTCAGCCCCACAGCGCCCGCTCGGGCGGTGACACCAGCGAACCTTGGTAGACGAGACCGGGAACGCGGTCGCGGGCCAGCAGCAGCGGACCGTCGAGATCGACGAAATCGGCATCCTGCGCCAACAGCACGGCCGGCGCCATCGCAAGCGATGTGCCGACCATACAGCCGACCATGACACCAAGACCCAGTTCGCGGGCGCGGTCGCGAAGCACGAGTGCAGCGGTCAGGCCACCCGATTTGTCGAGCTTGATGTTGACGGCGTCATAAAGGCCGACAAGCGCTTCAAGGTCCTTCGCCTCGTGCACGCTTTCGTCGGCACAGATCGGTACCGGATGCGCGATGTGGCGAAGAATACGGTCATGTCCCGCCGGCAGCGGCTGTTCGATCAAGGCGATACCGTGCTCGGCGGCAAAGGCGAGGTTTGCGACGATATTGTCGTCATTCCAGCCCTCATTGGCGTCGAGAATGATTCGGCTGTCGGGTGCTGCCGCCGTCACTGCACGGATGCGCGCGATGTCGTTGTCGCCGCCGATCTTGACCTTGAGTAGCGGGCGCTGGGCGTTAGCGCGGGCCTGCGCCGCCATCGCCTCCGGCTCGGCGAGCGACAATGTATACGCCGTCTCAAGCGGTCGTAACGGAACGGTTCGTATCGTATGCGCCACCGGTGTTCCGCTGATCTTCGCTTCCAGGTCCCAGAGCGCGCAGTCGATGGCACTGCGTGCCGCGCCGGCAGGCATGGCATCGAGCAGGGCGATGCGGCTGATGCCGCGCGAGATCTCGCTGCGCATCGCCTCGATCGCGTCGCGCACACCCTCCATGGTCTCGCCATAGCGCTTGTAAGGGACGCATTCGCCGCGTCCTGTACGGCCGTTTTCGGTGATGGCGCAGGAAATCACCTCCGCTTCGGTCTTCGAGCCGCGCGAAATGGTAAAGGTCCCGGCTATCGGAAAGCGCTCGGCCTCGACCGAAATGACACGCGCCATATTTTTCTGCTCCAGCTGTGCGACAAGGAGGATATCGGCAAATCGACAGGTCGGCCCCGTCAGGCTAAACAGGATGCCATGTTGACCATCCGCAAACGCGACGCAAGCGGCCCTGCCACGGAGCCCGACCACCAGCCGCGCATCGCGATCGGCGAGGAGGGCGACGTTCTCGGCTGCGCTTTCTCGGGAACCTGGACGACACGTACCGTTGCCCTGGTCGATGCCGAGATGCGTAAGATCGAGAAGCGCGGCGGCTTCAAGACGCTGGCGCTCGACCTTTCACAAATCGAGAAGATGGACACTGCCGGGGCGTGGCTGATCGACCGCCTGGTCAGCAGCTTCGAAAAGAAGAGCGTCGAGATCACGATGCAGGGGCAAAGCGAGATTGCCTCGATCCTGCTCGGCGCCGTCGGTGATGCGGTCCGACGCGAGCCCGAATCAGGTCCGGCAAAGCCGCCCAACATCATCATTCGCGGGCTCGAGGCGGTTGGCCGGCGCGTTTATGAGATGCGCGACGATTTCCTGGCCGCAATGAATATCCTCGGCGCCACGATACGCGGCTCGCAGATGAAGCTTGGCCGTGGCCATGCCGTCAACATGGCGGCGATCTTCAACCAGATCGATCGCATGGGTGTCGGCGCCATACCGGTAGTCGTGCTGATGTCGGCCATCGTCGGTGCGATCGTCGCCCAGCAAGGCGCTTATCAGCTCAGCTATTTCGGCGCCGACATCTTCGTCGTCGACCTGGTCGGGGTGCTGATCCTGCGCGAGCTCGGCGTGCTGATGACGGCGATCATGATCGCCGGCCGCTCCGGCAGTGCGATCACCGCCGAGATCGGCTCGATGAAGATGCGCGAGGAGGTCGATGCGCTGAAGGTGATCGGTCTTAATCCAATCGGCGTGCTGGTGTTTCCGCGGCTGGTCGCGCTGGTCATCGCGCTGCCTTGCCTGACGATCGTCGCCAACTTTGCCGCGTTGGGCGGCGGCATTTTGGCTGCATGGCTCTACTCCGATATTGCACCGGCAGCGTTCATCGACCGGCTGCGTGTCGCAATCGACCTCAGCACCATCTTTGCCGGCCTGATCAAGGCGCCGTTCATGGCCATGATCATCGGCATAATTGCCTCGGTCGAGGGCATGAAGGTTGGCGGCAGCGCCGAATCGCTTGGCCAGCATGTGACCGCCTCAGTGGTGAAGTCGATCTTCGTGGTCATTATCCTCGACGGGCTTTTCGCCATGTTCTATGCAGCGATCGAGTTCTGACATGGCGCTGCCGGGCACAAACACGACCAAGGTGGCGGCGAAAGCCAAAGAAGACGAGATCGTGCTGTCGGCGCACGACATCACGGTGTCGTTCGGCGACCAGGTCGTTCTCGACAAATTGTCGCTCGATATCTGGCGCGGGGAGATTCTCGGCTTCGTCGGTGCCTCCGGTGCCGGCAAATCTGTTCTCTTGCGCACCATCCTTGGCTTGACGCGCAAGCAATCGGGAACAATCAAACTGTTCGGCGTTGACGTCGAGAAGGCAACCGAAAGGGAGCGCCTTCGCATCGACATGCGGCTTGGCGTGCTGTTCCAGCATGGCGCCCTTTTTTCGGCGCTGACGGTCCTCGAAAACGTCCAGGTGCCGATGCGCGAATATCTCGATTTGCCGAAGAAGCTGATGGACGAACTTGCCATGCTCAAGGTCGAGCTGGTCGGATTGCCGCCGGATGCGGCGCAGAAATTCCCCTCCGAGCTCTCCGGCGGCATGATCAAGCGTGCTGCGCTGGCGCGCGCCCTGGCACTCGACCCGGATATCGTTTTCCTCGACGAACCGACGTCCGGGCTCGATCCGATCAGCGCGGCTGAGTTCGACGAATTGGTCGTCAAGCTGCGCGATACGATGGATTTGACCGTGTATATGGTCACACACGATCTCGACACGCTGTTTACGGCGTGCGACCGCGTGGCGGTGCTCGGCAACAAGAAAATGCTGGTCGAGGGCACGATCGACGACATGCTCAGGAGCGAGGAACCCTGGGTAAAATCCTATTTCCGCGGAAAACGCGCCCGGCAACTTGATCTTGCGGCGCGCGCATAGCCATAAGTGAGCAATGGAAACCAGGGCCAACTACGTCATTGTCGGCATTTTCACGCTGGCCGCGATCCTCGCGGCTTTCGCTTTCGTCTATTGGACGGCGGCAATCGGCGAAAAGGGTGAGACGACGGTGCTGCGCGTGCGCATTCCAGGCTCCGCTTCGGGGCTCGGCCGTGGCAGCTTCGTGCTGTTCAATGGCGTCAAAGTCGGCGACGTGCGCCGTGTCTATATCGACGTCGACAATCCGACCGCTGCTATCGCCGACACCGAAATAGACCGGAATACGCCTATCACCAAATCGACGCAGGCCGATATCGGGCTTGCCGGCCTCACCGGCCAGGCCAACATCGAGCTCAAGGGCGCCGACCCCAAAGAGCCAAAACTTCTCGACGAGGCGGAAAAGGAAGGCCGTGTCGCCGAGATCGTTGCCAACCCGTCGGCGGTCACCAATCTGCTACAGACAGCGCAGAACATCTTCACCCGCGCCGACAAGGTCCTTTCGGAGCTCGAAGGCTTCACCAAGGATGTTCGCGGGCCGCTGACGCAGACCGTCAACAATGTCCAGACCTTCTCCGATGCACTGGCCAGGAATGCGGACGGCGTCGACAAGTTCCTGGCCAGCGTCAGCTCGCTGGCGGACGAACTGAAGGGTGTTTCGGGCAAGCTCGACGGCACCCTGAAGGCGGCGGAAGGGCTACTCAACGCCGTCGACAAGGACCAGATCAAGAGCATCGTCGCCAATGTCGACACGGTCACTTCCAACCTCAAGGAAACCAGCAAGCAGTTCGACACGGTCATCAAGAACGTGGACACCGCAGTAGGCTCGATCAACGAGTTCGCCCAGAAGACGCAAGGCACGCTGGCCAAGGTCGACGGCGTTCTCGACGGCATCGATCCGGCTGAGGTTCGCACCGCGCTGGCCAATATCCAGAAGGCCAGCGAAAACGCCAATGAAGCTGCCGCCGACATCGCCAAGGTGACCAACAAGTTCGCCAACCGGGCCGACGACATCGACGAAACCATCAAAGACGCGCACCAGCTCGCAGGACGCCTCAACGATGCCTCGGTGCGAGTCGACGGTATCCTTGCCAAGGTCGACAAACTGCTCGGCTCCGGTCAGGCCGACGGCGTCATGGCCGATGCCAGGGCGACGCTCAAATCGTTCAAGCAGGTCGCCGACACGCTGAACGCCCGCCTCGGCACCATCACCGACAATCTGGCGCGGTTCTCGGGACAGGGGCTGCAAAACGTCGAATCGCTGGTCCAGGACAGCCGTCGTTCGATCAACCGCATCGAAGAGGCGGTGACCGACCTCAGCCGCAATCCACAGCGGATCCTGTCCGGCGGCGAGGGTGAGGTCCGGCAGTTCGACGGCAGGGTGCGCCGTTGACTTCGGCCTGCGCCCACCGCAAGAACATAGCTTGCGGATGCGCGTTGTTTCCACGATCCGGGGGGGATCGCGTTTGAAGTCGATCAGTTCAGGCAGCGTCAGATCGAGTGGGTTCAAGGCCGGAGCGGCACTGCTGGCGCTTTCGCTCGCCGGCTGCGCGGCGCTGGGCGGCAAGCCGGCGCCGCTGGATACGTTTGAGCTTTCGGCGCCGTCGCTGGAAGCGCGTGCCCACAGCCGTCGCCAGATACTCATCGCTCAGCCATCGGCGCTCAAGGCGCTGGACAGCCAGAACATCGTCATTAAGCCATCGCCGCGATCGATCCAGTATCTCAAGGGCGCGCAATGGGCCGACCGGCTGCCGATGATCGTACAGGCGCGGCTGGCAGAGACGTTCCAGCGCTCGGGCAGCTTCACCGGCGTCGGCAAGCCAGGCGAGGGGCTGGCGATCGACTATCAGGTGATCGTCGAGATCCGCTCGTTCGAGGTGCGTGTCGACGGTGGCGAACATGCCGAGGTCGAGCTGTTCGTGCGCCTGTTGAACGATCGCAACGGTGAAGTGCGGTCTTCGAAGACGTTTAGCGCAATCGCGCCCGTTTCGGGCAATGGCAACCAGGCCTATGTCGGCGCGCTCGATGCCGCGTTCGGCGATGCGGCGGGGCAAATCGTCCGCTGGACGGACACCGTGATCTGACACAGCCGGAACTGCCGGCACGGCACTCTACAGCGCCAATGGAATTCAGTACGGCATGAAAAAGGCGGGAAATCCCGCCTTTTCGTTTGTTCTCTGTCGCCCGCTTAGTGCAGGCGGCCGCTGGCGTGGGCCAGCATGGTGTAAACCTTGCCGGTATCCGACGTCAGGTAGGTCTGCGCCATGATGTTGTCGCGGTCGTTGCGCGACACGTCCTTGAGCAGCTTTTCGAAATCGTCGCAGTAACGATCGACAGCAGCGCGGAACTCCGCCTCTGACTGATATTTGCGGCGGATCTCGTCGAACGTCTGCTGGCCCTTCAGCGTGTAAAGTCGGCGCGTGAAGACGTCGCGCTCGCCGCGCCGGTAGCGGTTCCACAGCTCGATCGAGGCATCGTGATCGATGGCGCGTGCGATATCGACCGAGAGCGAGTTCAGCGATTCCACGACATGAAGCGGCGAACGCGCAGCGGGAGCCGGGCGCGGCGCTTCGGCAGGCGCTGCCGGCTTGGCGTCGTCTTCGCGTGATGCACCGGTCAGGAGGTCACGCACCCAACCGCCCTGCGGCGTGCGGCCGTTGGGGTCGCGCTGGCGCGGCGCTTGGTCTGCGGGACGTTCGAGGTCGAGCGTGCCGCGCAGCGCCGTCTCGCCCGAAGGCGCCTGCGGTGCACGGCGCTGTTCGGGAGCCGGAGCCGGGCGACGTGGCGGTTCGGCGGGGCGTGCGGCAGGCGCTTGCGGCGCCGGACGCAGGTTGCGCTGTTCCGAACTGTCGGCGCTGCGGCCAGATTTCGCAACGATTTCAGAAAGTTCCTTCAGCGCGTTGATCTGCTCTGAAACGGCACGGCGGATAGCCGTGGTTGATTCCTTTGCCTCTTCCGGCATCTCGATGACGCCTTTCTTAAGCTCGGCCCGGGTGAGGTCGAGCTCGCTCTTGATCGAGCCGGCGGTACGCCGCATCTCCTCGGTCGCATCGGCAAAGCGCTTGGTTGCCGAATCGACCACTTCGGAAATCGCGGTACGGATCTTGTCGGCGGATTCCAGCGTCTTGCCTTCGGCGTTCTGCAGCGTCTGGCCGACCAGATTCTCGAACGAGCGCATGACCCTTTCGAGATCTTCCGACTTCTTGACAAGGCCGACGGCAAGGTCCTCCAGCGACGATTGCCTTTCGAGCGTGTGCTCAAGATTGCTCTGGGCCGAGCTCAACAGGTCCGAGGCACTGGAAAGCAACCGGCTGTGCTCGTCGAACTTGGTGGCGATTGAAGCAACCTCGCGCAAGGTCGACGACGACAGCTCGGTGAGCCGCGTCGTGTTCGAATCGACCAGACGCGCCGAACTGGCGAAGGTCTGCGCGGTCTTTTCCGTGGTCGCCGCGAAGCTTTGCGTGCTCCCGGTCAGGCGTTCGTCGACCTGGCCGAGATTGGTCGCCGCCTGCTCGATCAATTGACCGAGCTGCGAGCTGGAGGTGGTCATGCGGCCGATGAGGTCGGCAACGCTGTCGGCAAGCGTCGAGCGCGCGCCTTCGACGGCCGACAGGGTTTCGGCCGTGCGGCTGGCGATGGCATCGACGAGGGCGGCGTTTTGATTGCGCAGCTTCTCGGTCGCACGTTCGGTGACCTCTTCCATGCTCTTTTGCAGCTCGGAGCCGCCCTGGGCGAAGCGCTCGACCAGAGGCCGTGCCGTCTCGTCCAGGATTTTCGATATTTCGGCCGAACGTGCCGCAAGCATCGTATTGAGTTCGCGAGTATTGGCACCGATGGTCTTTGCAGCGTCGTTGGTGCTCTGGCCGATATGCTGGCCGACCGCGGTAAAGGTCTCGGCGATCGAGTTGGCACGCGAGACCAACTGCGCCTCGGCACCCGAGACTTGTTCGTTGAGCTTTTGGCCCATTGTCTCGGCGGAGTAGGCGAGGCGGTTCTCGACGCTGGCGACCTGCTCCTCGACGCGGGCCGCAGTGGCGGCAGCACTCGATGCCAGGCGTTCGTCGGCACCGGCAAGCAGCTGCTCGATTTCACGGGCATGGACGGCGAGTTCCTGGCCAGTCTGCCTGGCGCGTTCGGCAACCCGCTGCTCGGTGCTGGTGAAGGCACCGACAATGGTGTCGGCATGTTCGCCGATTGCGGTGCTGCTGTCAGCGATACGGGACACCAGGCGATGATCCGCCTCCTCGAAGATGCGGCCGATCTCGGACGCACGGGCCGAAAGTGCTTCGGAGCCTTCGGCAATGCGCGAAATAAGTTGCTGGTCGGCGGCATCGAAAATGCGGCCGAGATCCGACGCACGTGCCGCGAGCGCTTCGGCGGATTCGCCGATGCGCACGCCCAGCCGCTCGTCGGCTGTTTCGAAATTGCGCAGGATGTCGCCGGCACGTGCCGCCAGCGACTGGGCCGTTTCGATGGCGCGAGAGACCAGCCGGTGGTCCGCCGCGTCGAAGGTACCGGCAATCTCACTTGCTCTGGCTGCCAGCTGATCGGCCGTTTCCTGGGCACGCGCGAGCAAGCTGTTCGACGTGTCGTCGACGCGGGCAATCAGTGCGCTCGACGTGTCCTCGGCGCGGGCGGCGAGGCGACGATCCGCCTCCTCGAAGGTGCGGGCGATGTCCTCCGCCCTGGCGAGCAGGGCGGCCGAGGTCTGCTCGGCGCGCTCGGCGATCTTGCGGTCGGCATCGCTGAATGCCGCGCCCGCCTGCTCATGCAGCGCGCTCGTAACTTCCATGACCTTCTCGCGCAGCGCGCCGGCGACGAAGACCGCGCTTCTTTCGAGCACACTGCGCACGTTGTCGACACCCGTCGACAGCGCCCGCTCCATTGTGCTGGCGCGCTCTTCAATGATGCCTGTCTGCCGGCTGAACGCCTGCTCGATCTTTTCTACGTCCGCAGCGATCGCATCGGAGATGTCGGTGCTCCTGGCGGCGATCTGGTCGATATGGCCGGACAGCGAACGGTCGACATCCTTACGCGTTTCGGCGAGCCTGGAGAGATCGTCCTGCAATGCGCGGGTCAGCATGTCGCGGCCCTCGCTCAGCTTGCCGACATGACCGGCGACGATCTCGTCGACTTCGCTGCGGCTCATTGCAAGCCTCTCCAGATCGGCTTCCAACGCGCGCCTGAGTATGTCGCGGCCTTCCGCCAGTTTCTCAACCTGGCCGGCAACCAGCCCATCGATGCTCGAGCGGCTTTCGGCCAGCTTGGCGAGATCGTCCTCGAGCGCCTTCGACAGGGTCGAGCGGTCCTGGACGAGCTTCTCTGCGTGGGTTGCGACAAGGCTGTTGACGTTGCCGAGATCGGCTTCCAGCGCACGCGAAAACTGCGCGCGATTATCGGTCAATAGCTGCGACTGATCGGCGATGGCGCCCCTGATCGTGCTGAGATCGGCCTCCAAGGCGCGCTTGAGGATGTCGCGGCCTTCGGCCAGCTTCTCGACCTGGCCGGAAACCAGTCCGTCGATGCTCGAGCGGCTTTCGGCCAGCTTGGCAAGATCGTCTTCCAAGGCGCGCTTGAGGATGTCGCGACCCTCGGCCAGCTTCTCGACCTGGCCGGCGACCAGCCCGTCGATGCTCGACCGGCTCTCTGCCAGCCTGGCAAGATCGTCCTCGAGCGCCTTCGAGAGGGCCGAACGGTCCTCGGCGAGCTTGTTCATATGTTCGGAGACGACGCCCCGCACGGTCTCGAGATCGGTCTCCAGTGCCCGCGACAGCTGACCGCGATCCTCCGCCAGCTTCTCGGATTGGCCGGCGATGACATCCTTGACAGTGCTCAGATCGGCTTCGAGCGCACGCTTGAGGATGTCGCGGCCCTCTGCCAGCTTTTCGACCTGGCCGGCAACCATCACATCGATGCTCGAGCGGCTTTCGGCCAACTTGCCGAGATCGTCTTCGAGCGCCTTCGACAGGGTCGAGCGGTCTTCGGCGAGCTTGTTCATGTGATCGGAGACAACGCCCCGCACGGCCTGCAGGTCGCTCTCCAGTGCCCGCGACAGCTGGCCACGGTCTTCCGCCAGCTTTTCGGACTGGCCGGCGATGACGCCCTTGATCGCGTTCAGGTCCGATTCCAGCGCGCGCTTGAGGATGTCGCGGCCTTCGGCCAGCTTCTCGACCTGGCCGGCAACCAGCCCATCGATGCTCGACCGGCTTTCGGCCAGCTTGGCAAGATCGTCTTCAAGCGTCTTCGAAAGCAGGCTGCGGTCATCGGCGAGCCTGCCAGAATGATCGGCGATCAGGCTCCTGATGTCGGACAGGTCGTTATCGAGTGACTGGGAAAGGCCGCTGCGGTCTTGCGCCAATTTCGCCGAATGCGCCTCGATGAGGCCATTGATGCCGGCGATGTCGGCTTCCAGCGCACTGGCGAGTATGGCGCGACCCTCGGCGATCTTTTCGACCTGACCGGCGACGAGGCCGTCGATGCTGGCGCGACTCTCTGCCAGCTTGCCGAGGTCGGCCTCGAGCGCGCGCGAAAGGATGCTGCGGCCTTCGGCGAGCTTGCCGACGTGCCCGGCAACCATTTCATCAATTATCGTACGAGCTTGCACGAGTTTTCCGGAGTCTTCGTTCAAGGCCTGGGCAAGCCTGTTGCGACCCTCTTCAAGGCTTTCGAGATGGCTGCCCAGCGAAGCGTCGATCGCTGCGCGCGATTCGTTGACCTTGCGCAGATCCTCTTCAAGGGCGCGCGAGATCAGGCCGCGGCCTTCGGCTAGCTTCTGCACCTGGTTAGCCACCGCTGCGTCGACTTCGGCGCGACCTTCGGCGAACTTCGCCAGATCGGCCTGCATTGCCGCCGCCATCCGGTCGCGGCTTTCGGAAAGCTTGCGGCTGTGGTTCTCGACGGCTTCCTCGATGCCGGCGCGAGCATCGGCAAGCCGCTGGATGTCCGTATCGAACGAACGCGATACGACATGGCGCGCCGCTTCCATGCGCCCGGCGAAATCGCCGGCGCGGGCTTCAAGCATGGTCGAGGTCGATGAAATGATGTCGGCCATGTCGGCGCCGATCTGGGTCTTGCCCTGATCGATCATCGCCGACAGCGTCTCCTTGCTATCCTGGAAGGTGTGGGCGATTTCGCGCGCGCGCTCGACCAGCGTCTCGTTGATCTGGCGTGCGCGAGCCTCCAGCGCGGCGTTGAGCTTCTGCGTGCCGGTGTCGAGCGCCTCGGCGCGGGTCTGGAACTCGCTGATCAGCGCCTGGCCACGTTCAGCAAGCGCCCGCTCGATGCCGTTGAGGCTGGCTTCGAATTCCGAATTGAGTGTGCGGGCGGCACCGCCGAGCAGCGACACCATGCCGCTCGTGCGGTCGTCGAGCAGGTCGGTCAGTGACCGCGTCAGGCCATCGGTGGTGTCCGTCAGCTTGGCGATCCGGGTGTCGAGCAGGCTGGCGAAGGCCTCGCCCGACGTCGACAGCCGATCGGTGATCGACTCGAGCCGGCCTTCCACCGAATCGAAGATCGACAACGAGCTTCCGTTGATCCTGTCGATCAGCGTATCGCCGGATTCGTTGATCGTCATCGACAGCTTGGTCGAGGCGTTGAGAATGCTGTCGCGAATGATATCGCTGGCGGCGTTGATCTCGTCTTTCAGTGTCTCGTGGGCGCCGGTGATCGAGGCGCGCACGCGCTCGGCATGGGTGACGACCGCTTCGCGCTCGCTGCCCAGCCCGTCGACCAGCGAGCGGATGCGGGACTCGTTCTCTGAATAGGAGCGCTCGATCTGGTTCACCTCGCTGTGGACCAGCGTTTCGAGCTCGACGGCACGCGCAAGCGTGCGTTCGATGCCTTCGCCCATGGCTGCCACCTCGCGGCGAACCGCTTGGCCGATCATCATGACGCGATCCTGGGCAAGATTTTCCGGCTCGGCCAGACGGAAGGCCACCTCGGTCATCGACTGCGCGGCAAGGCGCATCTCCTGAGCGCGGCGAATCATCACTGCGAATGCCCAGAACAGGATGACGGGCACGATTGCCGCGACCGCCAGGCCGATCAGCTCCGGACGGGCGAAAAACTGATCGAAGGTGCGGATGTTCCAGATGCCAGGTCCGAACAACAGGTTCGCAAGGCCGCCAGCGCCGGCGATCCAGGCCAGCGAAACGAAAGCCACGACCCAGTAGATCGTGTTCGAGGCGCGCCGATTGAGGGTGTGCAGGAGCGTCTTATAGTCTTTTTGACGATCGTCGTTGGCCGGCGAGAAAGCTGCCGGCTGCGAGCCATTGCGCGTTGCGACAGGACGCAACTCAGCCGGCTTGGCCTTTGGCGTGGGATTTGCGATCTGGCTTTGATTGGCGGCAGGTGCCGCGTTCTGGGTCTGGTCCGGGGCAGGCGCTTGGTTCTGGCTGCGACCTTCGCGCGCCAGCTCGTCGGCGGCTTGCGATATTTGCGCTTCGAGATCTTCCATGGATGCAGCCATGTCGAAGTCGCCGCCGGCATCGCCGCTCAGATCGATATCAAGTGCCTTTTCAAGTTCCCTGGCTACGTCGCTGTCGAGCGTTCTTGTCGTCGTTGGTTTCTTCGCCATGCCTTCGCTACCCTGTACAAGCTGCCGCGGGACTTATGGTTCTGCTTATTGATTCTGCCTAGCGTGTCCCGCGCAGGAGGCTGAAAATGGACCTGTCGTATCGTAATGACACAGCCGGGTAAAGAAAACATGCATTCCGCCCGATACGTAAAACTTTAAATATAAGGTTAACACAGCCGTGATTCCGGCGCCGTTATCGCGACATTTTTCCGGGCCAATCATTAACCCGTTGTCCACCGGATACGCCTAGTTTTTGCGGCGGTCGAAGAACGGAGTCTCAAAGTGATACGTGGCGAAAACGGCATTGCCTTCTCGATGCCCGGCGGCGACGTGTCGGGGACAGCCGGGGCGCGGCCGATCGACCTGGCGCATCTTGCGCGCCAGACGATGGGCGATCGGAGCCTCGAGCAGGAGGTGCTGGCTCTGTTCGTGCAGCAGGCGCTGTCGGTGCGCGACAAGATCGTCGATGCGGATGTCAGGCAGCGGCTGCTATTGGCACACGGGCTCAAAGGCTCGGCGCGCGGGGTCGGCGCCTTCGCCATTGCCGATTGCGCCAGCGCGATCGAATGCCGGCCCGAAGACGCCAGCACGCTGATGCGGCTTGGCTCGCTGATCGAAGAAGTGCGCGACTTCGTCGCCGCCATCAGCCGATAGGACTTATCCCAAAGACGCCACGCACGGGCGCTTTCGCGCCGCAGTTGACTTGTCCGGCAGAGTGATTATGTCGGCTCAGACTCCCTTCAGGTGACAAATGACCAAGCTGACCTTCATCGCCCATGACGGCACGCATTTTGACGTGGATGCCGAAAACGGCTCGACCGTCATGGAAAATGCGATCCGCAATGCGGTGCCGGGAATAGAAGCGGAATGCGGCGGCGCCTGCGCCTGCGCGACCTGCCATGTTTATGTCGACGAAGCCTGGACGGCGGAGGTCGGCGAGCCGGAAGCCATGGAAGAGGACATGCTGGATTTCGCCTACGAGGTCCAGCCGAACTCGCGGCTGTCATGCCAGATCAAGGTGCGCGACGCCCTCGACGGGCTGGTCGTGCGCGTGCCGGCCCGCCAGGGCTGAAGCCGATTTTTGCGGCTGCCGCTTGGCAGCGGACCAATGGTCATGCAGTGTCGCGCCGTTTTCCCATAGAGGCGCATGCTTCATGACCGCTATCACCAAGACGGACGTACTCATTGTCGGGGCAGGGCCTGTCGGCCTGTTTGCCGTATTCGAGCTCGGCCTCTTCGACATGAAGTGCCATCTGATCGACATACTCGACCGGCCCGGCGGGCAATGCGCCGAACTCTACCCGGAAAAGCCGATCTACGACATTCCGGCTTGGCCCTCGATCTCGGCGCAAGGCCTGGTCGACAAGCTGCTTGAGCAGATCGCGCCGTTCAAGCCCGAATTCACCTATAGCCGCATGGTTTCGAGCCTGGAAAGATTGGAGGACGGCAGCTTCCGCGTCATTACCGACGAAAACGAGGTGTTCGAAGCCAAAATTGTGGTGATTGCCGCCGGCGGCGGTTCGTTCCAGCCGAAGCGCCCGCCGATTCCAGGCATCGAACCCTATGAAGGCAAGAGCGTGTTCTACTCGGTGCGCCGGATGGAGGACTTTCGCGGCCACGACCTCGTCATCGTCGGCGGCGGCGATTCGGCGCTCGACTGGACGCTGAACCTGCAGCCGGTTGCCAAGAGCGTGACGCTGGTGCACCGGCGGCCCGAATTCCGTGCAGCGCCCGACAGCGTCAACAAGATGTATGCCATGCAGGAGATGAAGCAGCTGGAATTCCAGGTCGGACAGGTGACTGGCCTGACCGGCGCCGACGGCCAGCTCGCCTCCGCCACCATCAAGGGGCCGGAGGGCGATATCGAAGTGCCGTGTACGCGGATGCTGCCGTTCTTCGGCCTGACGATGAAGCTCGGCCCAATCGCCGAATGGGGCCTCAACCTCCACGAGAACCTGATCCCGGTCGACACCGAAAAATTCCAGACGTCGGTGCCCGGCATCTTCGCCGTCGGCGACATCAACTGGTACCCCGGCAAGCTGAAGCTGATCCTGTCGGGCTTCCACGAGGTCGCCTTGATGGCGCAAGCGGCCAAGCGCATCGTCAGCCCCGGCGAGCGCATCGTTTTTCAGTATACGACCTCGTCAACCAGTCTGCAGAAGAAGCTCGGCGTGGTCGACTGAACCTCGCCATATTTTCGTCGGGCCGGTCTACTCCGCCAGGGCTGGAGCCACAGCCTCGGCATGGCCGCGAAGCGTTTTCTCCGGCATCAGCCAGAGCGTGATGAGCGACAACAGCAAGATCGCGGCCGCGGCAAGAAAGATCATCACGAACGGCATGGCCGAAGCGATATGGCCGGCCGGCTGCGTGCCTTCGCTGGCCAGCGGCAGCCCGTAACCAAGGGCGACGGCACCCAGCATAGCGACGCCAAGCGCGCTGCCCAGCGAGCGCAGGAAGGTGAGAACGCCGGTCGCTACGCCAAGGTGCATGCGATCGACGGCGTTCTGGACCGAGACGGTGGCAACCGGAAAGGTCGTGCCTGTACCCAGGCCTACGCAGGTCGTCAACACCTCGACGAGCAAAAGTGAGGCATGCCCGGCGACCAGGCTGAGCACGCCGAGGCACAGGATCGAGAAAACAGTTCCGATCATGGCAATGCGCTTATAGTGGAAAAAGCGCGGGATCATTCGCGCGCTGAATGTCGCACCGGCCACCGTGCCGAGCATCAGCCCAAGCAACGCGGTGCCCGATTGACTGACCGACAGGCCGACGACCGATTGCAGGTAGACCGGCAGATAGACTGACAAGCCGACATTGGCGGCCTGCAGCAGGAACATCGACAATGTGCCGGCGAGAACGATCGGATTGCCGAGCACTTCGAGCGAGATCAGCGGTTCGGCCGCGCGCATGAGCCGCAGCGCGAACGCGCTCCAGAACACCGCCGAGCAGGCGAGCAGTCCAAGGATTTCAGGCGACAGCCACGGATACTCGCTGCCGCCCCAGTTCAAGGCAAGCAGCAGCAGCGAGGTGGCCGCGACCAGAAGCAGCGCGCCGAGGCCGTCGATGCGGTGATGTTTTGCGGCGATCGGCAGCTTCTTGAGCGGGTTGTTGATGATCGCCATGGCCAGCAGGCCGAGCGGAATGTTGATCCAGAAGATCAGCGACCAATGCAGATGTTCGGCGAAGGTGCCGCCGAGGAGCGGCCCGGCGATGCTGGCGACGGCCCATGTGCCCGAGATCCAGGCGGCGTATCGGGCCCGCTCGCGCGGCGGCACGAGGTCGCCGATCACGGTCTGCGTCAGGGCGAACAGGCCGCCGCCACCGGCGCCCTGGATCGCCCGGCCGACAACCAGGACCAGCATGTTAGGGGCCGTGGCGCTGACCAGCGAGCCGGCGAGAAAGATCAGGATTGCAGCATAGACGGTCGGCCGGCGACCATAAATATCGGAGATCTTGCCGTAGAGCGGCGCCACGGCGGTCGCGGTCAGAAGATAGCCGGTCACGATCCATGGCAGATATTCGGCATGCCCGAGCAGACGGGCCATCGTCGGCATCGCCGGCGCGACGATGGTCTGGTCGAGCGCCGCCAGCAGCATCGACAAAAGCACGCCGCCGATGATGGCGTTTTTCTCGGTTTCGGTCAGCGGCGCGCTGGTTTCCACCATCGTTTGCTTGTCGACAGCCTGGTCCATATCCGTTCATCCATTATGCCTGCGTGCACGTCCGCGACGGGCTGGGAAGCATCTAGGTACGCCGATTGGCGTTTGCCGGAGGCTGATCCCTGCGAACCTGGCATATGTCGTTCGCTATAGGCCGATTTCGACAGCGGCTCGAAAGTTTTCCGAAGCTGGCACTATGTTTCGGCAAAATTGGCTTTGTCCGACGACGCGGAGTCAGCCGGGAGCGAGCCGGCCGTTCTCAATGCGCTCGATGCGATAGTGCAAGAGCCGCAGGATGCGGCTTTGGAAATTGGCGCTTTCGACGCGATCGAAGCGCATCTGGTCCTGGTCGTGTTTGGCAAGCATGGCCGCAGTGATTTTTGCGGCCTTGGCCTTTGCCAGTTCGCAGGTCTTTTCCGGGTAGCTCGCCTTCAAGGCGTCTTCTAGTTCGCGGCCGTGGTTCTTGGCAATCTCGACGTGGCGTTCCTCATGGCGCTTGATGTCGGCGGACAACGTATCCCAGAACAGCCTGACGCCGGCATCGGCTTTGCGCGGGCGGCGCCACTCAGGAAGGATGACCTTGACCTTGACGGTGACGACAGCGTCGGCAATCCAGCACGAGCCCGGCTTTTGCGCATAGCTGACGCGGGTGGTGAACGCCATCTGGGTAGCTCCCGGATGCCGCGACCCGGTGCTTTTCACCTGAGGCCCGAGTTTCGACAGCTGGGTCTCGATGTCGTCGAGCGTCCTGCCGCCGATCGGGAAATAACTATATGTCTTGACGAGAGTTGCAGCGCCGGCCGGGAATGCGGTCAGAGCGAGCATCAGGGCGCAGAGGAGGGATCGTTTCATCGTGTTGCCTCTTTCCCCACCTTGCTTTACCGCCGTCCTCGGCGCAACGGAATTGATCCCCCGCCACGCCGCGAGATCGAACATGGTTGATGGGCAATGATGACAGGGCGATGGCAATTGGCGCACGGACGCCATCTCGACCTTGGCGGCAAGGCCGTGGTCGTCGGCATCCTCAACATCACGCCGGACAGTTTTTCCGACGGCGGCCTGTTCGATGCGCCGGAAAAAGCAGTGGCTCAGGCGCGCCGCATGGTCGAGGAGGGGGCCTCCGTCATCGACATCGGCGGAGAATCGACACGTCCCGGGGCGTCTGCGGTCTCCGCAAAGGAAGAGCAGGCTCGCATATTGCCGGTCATCGAGGCGCTCGCGACGTCTGGCGGAACGCTGATCTCGGTCGATACCTATCGCGAGGATACGGCCCGGCTTGCCGTCCAAGCCGGCGCGCATATCGTCAATGACGTCTGGGGCCTGCAGCGCGAACCGGGCATTGCCCGGGTCGCGGCCGAAACCGGCGCTGGCCTTGTCGTCATGCACACTGGACGGGACCGGCAGAAACTGCCCGACGTGATTGCCGATCAGCTCTTCTTCCTCAGGAAGTCGCTGGAAATCGCGCGGCGGAGCGGTGTTGCCGACGACCATATCGTGCTCGATCCGGGCTTCGGCTTTGCCAAGGAGACGGCAGCGGAAAATCTTGACCTGATGGCACGGTTTTCCGAGCTTCATGCGCTGGGTTTTCCACTGATGGCCGGCACATCGCGAAAGCGCTTTATCGGCACCGTCACCGGCCGCGACGCAG
Source organism: Mesorhizobium sp. M0408 (assembly GCF_040321495.1). Taxonomy (NCBI): domain Bacteria; kingdom Pseudomonadati; phylum Pseudomonadota; class Alphaproteobacteria; order Hyphomicrobiales; family Phyllobacteriaceae; genus Mesorhizobium; species Mesorhizobium sp. M0408. The sequence continues at coordinate 82,092 of NZ_JAMYRO010000016.1, forward strand.
CCGCAAGAGGCGCCGGGACCGCGGCCACCAGCGTTATCCTGAGGCTCAAAGGCGCGCATCTCTTTCGCGTCCACGATGTCGCAATCAACGTGGATGCGCTGGCCATCGCCGATGCTATGCTGGCACGTGAGATCGGGGAAAGCTGAGCCATGTATGTCATCCGCATGAAGAACTGCGCCTTCTTTGCCCGGCACGGTGTGCTGGACGAAGAAGAGACGCTCGGCCAGCGCTTTTATGTCGATGCGGCACTCACGGTGGATCCCGGGCAGGCGCTGGTCGAGGATTCCATCGAGGACACCGTCAATTACGGCATCGCCTTTGCGGTCATCGAGAAGATCATTACCGGCGAACGGCGCTTTCTGATCGAAGCGCTGGCGCTCGAAGTGGCGAGGGCGCTGACGGCGCGGTTTCCGCAGATCAAAAAGGCCGAAATCACCGTGCGCAAGCCAAACGCCCCGGTGCCGGGTGTGCTCGATCATGTCGAGGTGACCGTTGTCTGGCCAGAATAGTAATAACAACAACACCGTCTATCTCAGCCTTGGCGGCAATCTCGGTGATCCGGCGAAGTCGATGGCTGCGGCACTGGGCATTCTGGATGCCAACGAGAGAACGCGCGTCGTTGCCGTTTCGTCGCTCTACCGCACGCCGCCCTGGGGCAAGCTCGATCAGCCGGATTTCCTCAACGCGGCGGCCGAAATCTCGACCGCGCTCGCGCCACGGGCTTTGCTCGACCTTTGCCTCGACGCCGAGCGAAAACTGAAGCGGGTGCGCGAGGAGCGCTGGGGTCCACGCCTGATCGATATCGACATTCTGGTGTTCGGCGACCGCATCATCCACGAGACCGGACTGGAGGTGCCGCATCCGCGCATGCTGGAGCGCGCCTTCGTGCTGGCGCCGCTGGCAGAAATTGCGCCGGAGCTTGTGGTCGACGGCAAAAGCGTATCGGAACGGCTGGCCGCCGTCGACACATCGGGCATTGAACGGCTGCCGTCAGGCCGGGATTGGTGGAAAACCTGACGCTGCCGCCATCGGTGCCTGAAATCAGCCGGAGAACCCACCTCCGTCGAGGAACATTTGTTCGTCCGGTGTCGTCTCGCGGCCAAGCATCCTGTTTCGATGCGGAAAGCGGCCGAAGCGCTGGATGATGTCGCGATGCTCGATCGCATATTTCAGATAGATCGGGGCTTTGGCGGCGGTAAGCTCTGCCGATTTGAGCTGATCGGCGAGGTCCTCCGAATGCTCATAGGGCAGATAGAGAAAAACGCGGAGCTCTTCGTCGAGTGCCAGGTCATGGCCGGCAGCGATCGCTTTCCCGGCGAAATGCCGCGCCAGCGGGTCCGTGGCGTACATGTGGCCGGTGGCGCGAAAGCAGTTTCGCGGAAACTGGTCGAGCAGGATCATCAGTGCCAGCGACCCTTCGGCGTGTTCGGACCAGCCGTCGCATTCGCGGCGGGCGGCGGCAAAGTGCAGATCGAGAAACCGGGTGCGGAAGTCGGCATCAAAGGCGTCGTTCTTCTCGAACCACGCGTCCTCCCCGGCGTCGCGCCAGAATCTGGTGATGGAGACAGCGCGCTCGTCCAGTTCGTTCATCATTCGCGTCTTTCCAACGTTTAATCGGCCGGTTCGGATTTCTGCAGCACGCCGGCGGTCTCCTCGTTGAGCGCCTGGCCCACGCGCCGTGGCGTGCTGAGCGGCGTCGGGATGGGGGTGCCGATATTGCCTTTGAGGAAGCGCCGCCCGGCGCGGATGCCTTCTGCCTGTTGAAGTTCGAAACGGGCAGCATCGCGGCGGCGGACGTCCTCGACTACCTCGGCGACCTCTTCCGGATCGACGCCGAGAGCTTCCAGTGTCGAGCCGCCGAAGACAAGCGCCGATTCGAACGTCTCGCGGAGCTGATAGTCGACGCCGGCACGAATGAGCTGCAACGCCGTGCCGCGGTCGAAAGCCCGCGCCAGCACCGTCAGCAACGGAAACTCCGCCTTGATGAGCTCGGCGATGCGCACGGCGGCATCGGGCTTGTCAACGCAGATCAGCACGGCGCGTGCGCGCCCGGCTCCCGCGGCACGCAGGATGTCCAGCCGCGTGCCGTCGCCGTAATAGACCTTGAAGCCGAAATCGGCCGCTGCCTGGATCATCTCGACCTCATTGTCGATGATCGAGACGTCGATGCCGCGCAACAAAAGCGGCTGGCTGGCGATCTGGCCGAACCGGCCAAAGCCGATGATCAGCACGCTGCCGGTCAGGCCGTCGGCGACATCGACGCCTTCAAGCGACTGCTCGTCGCGTGGCGTCAGATACCGCAATGCTATGATCGCTAAGGGCGTCAGCACCATGGAAATGATGACGATGGCGGTCAGCATCGCATTGGCCTGGCTATCGATGATACCGACAGCCGCCGCTGCGGAATAGAGGACGAAGGCGAATTCGCCGCCTTGCGCCATGAAGACCGCGCGCTCGAGCGCTTCCCGGTGGCCGGTTTTGAGAATGCGGGCGACGATATAGATGCCGATCGCCTTCATCATCATGTAGGCGACGACATAGATGGCAATGAGCTGCCAGTTGACGACGACCACATGCAGGTCGAGCGACATGCCGACGGCGAGGAAGAACAGCCCGAGCAGAATGCCGCGGAACGGTTCGATGTCGGCCTCCAGCTGATGGCGGAAGGTCGATTCCGACAAAAGCACGCCGGCCAGGAAGGCGCCCATGGCCATCGACAGGCCGGAAAGCTGCATGGCGAGCGCCGACCCGAGCACGACCAGAAGGGCGGCTGCGGTCATCACCTCACGGGCGCGCGCATCCGCCAGGATACGGAAGAACGGATTGAGCAGATAGCGTCCTGCAAGCACCAGCCCGACGATCGCGGCAAGGCCGATGCCGACCTCCGTCAACCGATCCGACAGGCTCATATCGGCGCCGCCCGGCGCGAGGAAGGCGATCAGCGCCAGCAATGGCACGATGGCCAGGTCTTCCAAAAGCAGGACCGAGACGATGCGCTGGCCCTTGGGCGTGGCCAGTTCGCCGCGTTCTTCCAGCAATTGCATGACGATTGCCGTCGAGGTGAGTACGAAACCGGCGCCGGCGACGAAGGATTGCGCGATCGGGAAACCTCCCGCAAGGCCGACGCCGGTCAGCAGGACCGCGCAGACGCCGACCTGCAGCGCGCCAAGCCCGAAAATCTCGCGGCGCAGGCCCCATAGCCGTGACGGCTGCATCTCCAGCCCGATGATGAACAGGAACAGGACGACGCCGAGTTCGGCGACATGAAGAATGGCTTCCGATTCGGAAAAGATGCGCAGTCCGAACGGACCGATCACGACGCCGGCCGTCAAATAGCCGAGGATGGAGCCAAGTCCCAAACGCCTGAAGATCGGCACCGCAACGACGCCGGCGGCGAGCAGCGCCACCACCTGGATCAGATCGCCGTTCGATGCCTCTGCCGCCATGCCTGCCGTTCCGCTCTCTTGCAACAAGCGGCCAAGATAGGGGCTTCGGGGCGGATCGAACAGTGCGAATCCGGCGCGTTGTGAAGGCGATATTGCAGGCGCACTGAACAGGATAATGGGCTCCCGCGCGTTGCTTGTTCCAGCAATCCGGCGCTAAGGACGCCCGGCTTCGGCCAGTGAAGGGCGAGCGACGATCAAGTCGCGGCCCTTTTTTTGAGGAGATGACTGACATGAAGACGTTTTTGCTGCTTGCCGTTGGCATCGCGGCACTTGCCGGTTCTGCCTGTTCGAAGGCGCCGGAGTGCACGACCGAGATGCTGACCAAGAAGGCCCAGGACATGACTGCGGCACTTCAGGCTGCGATTACCAAAAATCCGGCCAAGGCAGCCGACCTCGGGGCCAAGGTCCAGGCGGTCACAACCAAATATCAGAGCGGCACGACAGCGGCTGAGGCCTGCAAGGCCTATGACGAAGTGATTGCCGCGATCAAGGACTGAGCGCCCATTTGCATGTCAAAGAGGGCGGCGCCGTTTGTCTGCCGCCTTTTTTCATGCCGGGGCTCAGTTCGGAGAGATGGAGCCAACTTCTACCGTATCGACCCGCTTCAACTTCATGCCGATGACCGGGACCAGCTGCTGGTCGACGCGCACGGCAACGGTCACCGTCATCGAATTGTCGTCGGGGACAAGCGCCTGCATCACGCCGCGCAACTGATTGCGATTGATGGTGAAAACCACCTTGTGCACATCGACGACATTGCCGCCGATAATGTCGAGGCCGGAGCCGGCGGCCCCGCCCATAAAGCTGCCCTTGTAGCCCTGCCGGCCCTTGTGTTCGATCGTTGCCGACATCTGCTGGGTGAACATGCCTACCCGGCAGCCGCCGTCGAGCGACATGCCGACCTTGCCGTCAGGCGTCGAGCCGATGAAGCTGCAGGTGAATTTCGTGCCCTTGTATTTGCCGGCAACGATTTCCCCGGGGCCGACCCATTTGCCTTCGACCGATCGAAAGAACTGCTTGTCCGGTTCCGCCGCCGAGGTCTTTCCGGCAATGCCGACGGTTGAGACAAGCGCGAGCGCCACGGGCAGCCCGCTGGACAGAATAACGCTTTTCATCGACGACACCCGGCAACAAAGAGACTGGTTTGGACGCTTCCGACCATGGACAAGATTGGTTAATGCTTTGTCACCCCAAGGCAATAGTCACGTTCCGGAAGCGGATGTTTCTTTTTCTTTCTTTGCTGCAAAGGAGGTCAGCGCGGAGAGGAAATCGCCCAATCCGGGCCGCCTGACCGCGTAAAAGGGCAGGGGCCTTGCGGTTTCCATCGCTGCAATGCCGATGCGCGCAGTCATCATGCCGTTGACGACGCCTTCGCCGAGCTTGGCCGAGAGCCGGGCGGCAAGGCCGTGGCCGACGATCTGCTGGACGAAACTGTCGCCGACGGCGATCGACCCGGTGACCGCGAGATGGGCCAGAACGCTGCGCGCCAGGCGAAAAAAGCCAAGCGTGCCGGGGCGGCCGCCATAAAGCTCCGACAGCCGGCGAATCAACCGGCCGGCTTCGAACACGACATAAGCGACGTCGACCAGCGCGCGGGGGCTGACCGCGGTCACCAGGGAGACGCGCTTCGCCGCTTCGAGGATCATCACCCTGGCGCGGGCATCGAGCGGGCCGAGTATCTCGATCTCGGCCAGCCGTACCAGATTGCCGCCGTCAATGATCTCGCCGCGCAATTCGGCCAGCGAGCGCCTGCCGGCCGCGGTTTCAGGCTTGGCCGAGACAAAGACCGACAACTCGTCGACCACGGCGCGGGCGGCCTTCGGATCGTCACGGGCAATCGCATCGAGCGCCCGCTTCTGCAACTTTTCGACCTCGGCAAGGCGGGCAATCGCCATGAATTCGCGCACGAGGATGATCAGAAGCGCCAGGATGGCGATCGCGGCCATAGCGGCAGCCAGCCAGCCCAGCCACTCGGCGCGCTCGAACAGGTCGCGAATCAGCTGGTCGGTCCAGAGGCCGACGGCGAACGAAACCAGAACGCCCAGCGCGCCGAAGAACAGGCTGCCAAGCGGCGAACGTTTTCGCGGCGCAATCGCCGGCGGCGGTTCGGCAGCGACGATATCAGCCTCGTCGAAGACGTCGATCTCCGCCGGTGTGACCACGGCAAGATCCGCCGTCACGGTACGCGGCTTTCGCGCCGGCGCGGCCTCGGACGCAGCATGGTGAGCCGTCGAATCTTCCTTCTGCTGGGGCTCCGGCTCTATGCGAAAGGCCGCCGGTCTGCGGGGCGCACTCATGCGAGATGATCTCCGATCAGGAACTGCAGCGCGCGGTCGAGCCTGATATGCGGCAGCGACAGCGTGACGCCCTCGGCGGTGCGCTCGAGTTTCGGCGGGCGAAAGCGCACGAAGCGGATCGCGGGGTCGTCATTGTTCTGCCGGCGGGCCGATTCGGAAACGTCGAATAACGCATCAACTTTCTCCGGCAAGTCCCCGGGAAATATGGCTGTTTCGGTCTTTCCGTCAAAGGTTTCGCCGTTGATTTTTTCGCCGCGCAATGGCGTGCCGATAATGACCGGCAAAGTCTCGCGGCCCTGCTTGACCGTGCCTTCACGGGTCGCGCGCATGGCCGCCATGGCGACGACGTCGACGTCGGTGCCGGTGAAATTCGCCCGCGCCACGGCTCGGTCGGCTAGCCGCCGCACGATGGCCTGCAGGCGGTCGTGGCTTTCGTGGTGCAGATGGTCGGCCTTGGTCGCGGCCACCAATATGCGGTCGATGCGCCTCGAAAACACGTCGGTCAGGAAGTTGCCCCGGCCGGGCCGGAAACAGGACAGGATTTCGGTGACCGCGCGCTCCAGATCGGCCATCGCACCGGGGCCGGCATTCAATGCCTGCAATGCGTCGATGAGCACGATCTGGCGGTCGAGACGCGTGATGTGTTCGCGAAAGAACGGTTTGACGACATGCGTCTTGTAAGCCTCGTAGCGCCGCTCCATCATAGCCTGCAGCGATCCCGAGCGGGCGCGCCGGCCGCCCAGATTCGGCAGCGGCGCGAAGGTGAGAGCGGGCGAGCCTTCAAGATCGCCGGGCATCAGGAAGCGGCCGGGCGGCAAGGTCGAAAGCGCCCGCTCGTCGAGTTTGCAGGCCTTGAGATAGGCCGCGAAGCTCTCAGCGAGACGGCGCGCCGTCATCTCGTCGGCCTCGGCGTTGGGGTCGACCGGATTGGAGAGCGCCCGCCATTCCCGCGAAAGGTCGACACGCACCGGCAACACGGCCATCTCGAAGGCCTCACGCGAAAAATCGGCGTAGGACTTGCCGAGCAGCGGCAGGTCGAGCAGCCATTCGCCGGGATAATCGACGATGTCGACCGACAATTTGCCGGCGGAAAACATGCGGCTCCAGCCAGAGGCCGATTCGTATTCGATGGTGAGCCTCAGTTCGGAAATCGCACGCGTCGAATCCGGCCAGATGCGGTCGTCGACAAGAGCTGCGATGTGATCCTCGTACAGGAAGCGTGGTACCGCGTCGTCCGGCTGCTCTTCGAGAAAAGCCCGGGCGATGCGCCCAGATTTTTGTGCCTCAAACAGCGGCAAGCGTCCGCCATGGACCAGATTGTGCACAAGGGCCGAGATGAACACCGTCTTGCCGGCGCGGGACAGCCCGGTCACGCCAAGACGCAGCGACGGAGCGAAAAGCCCGGCAGCGCGGCCTGACAACGTATCCAAGGCAATCTTCGCCTCGTCGGTGAAAGTCGTCAGCGATGATGCCAAAATCTGTTCTCGCGGGCCGGTCAGGATCCGATATAGGCTTTGATGGGCGGCTTTGAAATGGCCTCAGATATCGGCAGGCGTCAGGAAGGCTTCGAGATAGCCGGCGCCCGGCGCAGCCTCGGCAAGACTGCCGTAGAACCGGACCACCGCAAGTGCGGAGGTCGGGAAGCCGTGGTTCAGCATGGCCCGCGCGGTCTCGTCGCCGTCGCCTGAGAGCGCCATGGCGAGATCCTCGATCATCGGATTGTGGCCGATGACGAGCAGGGCCTCCAGCCCGCCATTCTGCCGGATGGCAGTGAGGTACGCGGCGGCATCGTCGCTGTAGAGGGTGTCACAGAACAGCACCCGGCCCGTGTCCGTATGGCCAGCCAAGCTTTCCAGCGTCTGGCGGGCGCGCTTGGCGCTTGAGCAAAGGGTGCGGGCCGGTGCGTATTTGCGGGAACGCATCAGCACGCCCATCGCTTCGGCATCGGCGAAGCCGGATGGATCGAGCGGGCGGTCGAAGTCAGCCACGCCAGGCAGCGCCCAGCCGGCCTTCGCATGCCTCAGCAGGTAAAGTCTGGTCACCGGATCCCCGTTGTGCCGGGCACCGAACCCGTCAGCACGCCGCAGGATTTGCCATCAGAAGAGCTCCGTGCGCAATGGCAAGCGACCCTCAAGCATAGCGAATCATGTACGAATTCGGTCGTATTCTTCGCAAAAAGGGCATCGCCGATGGTGGTTTGTCCGAGACTAACAATTGCGTGAAACTGTCGTCGATTGACCTTGTGCAGCTTTCGGTCCGCGAATATATAGGCGCCAAATTTGGGGTTTGTTGGGTGAGTCGAATGAACGACATCGTTACCGCCGATTACGTACCCTCCGAAGACGAGCCGTTCATGAACGAGCGGCAGAAATCCTACTTTCGCATGAAGCTCGTCACCTGGAAGAACGACATCTTGCGCGAAGCGCGCGAAACTCTCGAAATCCTGCAGCAGGAAAACGCCAACCACCCCGACCTCGCCGATCGCGCCTCCTCGGAAACCGACCGCGCCATCGAACTTCGCGCCCGCGATCGCCAGCGAAAACTCATCTCCAAGATCGATTCGGCCCTCCAGCGCCTTGACGAAGGCACTTACGGTTATTGCGAGGAGACGGGCGAGCCGATCGCGCTGAAGCGGCTCGACGCGCGCCCGATCGCCACCTTGTCGATCGAGGCACAGGAGCGCCATGAGCGGCGCGAGAAGGTCTACCGCGACGACTGAGTCGCCGGGAAAAACAGCGGCATCGGTAAAGCGTTCAAAATGGCCGGTTTTCCGGCCATTTTCATTGGCCGTTCGCTATCGGCCTATCTTTTCTGATTGGACAACTCGCCGAGGAGCTTCGTCATCTCGTCGTCGAGAGAGGGCGACGCCTTCGCCACCGGCTTGCTCGGCGTTTGGCTGAAGCGTGGCTCGTCGAGGGAAACCTCCAGCTCCTTCATCAGCGCATCGTCAATCGACTCGTGCTGTGCCGGCGGCTCGTATCTTGCCGGGGGGTCCTGCCTTGCCGGCGGCTGCGCATGCCGCGAGGCATTGGCGTTGACGGATCCATAACTTGGCAACGGCGTGACGTTCGATGCCGGTTTCGGCGCCGGCGCCGGCATTGTTGCCGGCATCGTCGCCGTCTGGCGGGCTCGGACAGGGGTCGCGGTTACGCCTGCCGGCTGCGGTGGCGCTTGCCTCGCCGGCGCGGCTGTGATCGAAGCCGACCTTGCTGCCGGCTGGTGGCCGTTGTCTCCGGTCAATGCCGGGCGCCGCAGCGCCGAGAGCCTGATGTCGCGCTCGACGACGACGTCGGTCGGACCACCGATCAAGAGCAGGTGCTCGATATCGTCGCGGCGCACCAGCACCAGCCGCCGGTGACTGTCGACCGCTGTGGCATCCATGACAGCCAGCCGCGTCTTGCGGTTCCTGCCGCCGGCGACGAATGTCCCGAACGTCAGGCTGCGGACCAGCCTGATGATAAGAAGAATGATGAGCAGAAGGACAAGTACTGCAAACGTCCATAGGATTGCTGCGGCATAACCAGGACCCGCCACGCCATCCAGCCATTGCAGCATTGGTTCCCCCAAAATCAGCTTTCGAAGAGAGGCGACACTAGACTGTTGCGGCAGGCCACCGCAAGTTGCCTTTCACGCTTCGTGAACAGCTTGAAACGCCGGGAGCCGAACGGCGTCATTTTTAACGGACATCTGCAGCCGGGCCTTTTCCCAACCCTGAGAATATGATTCAACCGACACCGGAATTCACGAGCAGGGGGCACATGGCCAAGGAAGCGCGCGGCGATTTCTATCCGGTACCTATCGTCGACCAGAACACGCGGCCGGGAGCGGTCACCCGGCTCATCGTCTTCATCGTCGTCCTGACTGGGGCAGCGATCGTCTTCGGCCTTTTCCGCGAGCGCCTTGGCGATCCATTCCTGCTCGGCATGCTTGGCGTGCTGGCGATGATCGGCGTCGGCTTTCTATTCGCCACTGCGATCGGCTTCGTGCACATCACGCCGCGCTCGACAAGCGACGAACTGTCGAAAGCTTTCGTCGATTCGATGTCGCAAGGTCTCCTGGTCACCGACACCAAAGGCCGTATCATCTACGCCAACCGGACCTATGCCGATATGACGGGTGCCGAGTCGGCCGCCGACCTCAAGACCGTCGAAGGTTTGCTTTCAGACGTTCCCGAGGCCTCGGTGACCATATACCGGCTGGCGTCCGGCCTGCGTGATGGCCAGCCTGGCGACGGCGAGTTTCGGCTCGCGCAGTCCATTCGGCCAGGCGCCGAACCGGGCGCTCGCTGGTACCGCGTTCGGGCCCGCGCCTTCAGCGTTCCCGGCCAGCGGCTGCCCATGCTTGCCTGGCAGCTTGCCGACATCTCGCAGGAACGGGCCGAGCAGGAGCGGTTCTTTCTCGACCTGCAAAAGGCGATCGATCACCTCGACCATGCGCCGGCCGGTTTCTTTTCGGCCGACCAGGAAGGCCGCGTCACCTATATCAACGCGACCCTTGCGGAGTGGCTGGGCATCGACCTGGCCAGCTTCACTCCCGGCGCCATCACGCTGCCGGAGATCGTCGCCGGCGACGGCATGGCGCTGGTCCGTTCGGTCAAGGCCGACGCTGGTACCACGCGCAATGCCGTTATCGACCTCGATCTGACGACGATGACCGGCGAGGCGCTGCCGGTGCGCTTCATGCATCGTGTCTCGGCCAGCCGAGAGGGGCTCAACGGCCCGACTCGCACCATCGTGCTCAACCGGACGCAAGGCGAGGACGCTTCGGCCGACCTCCGCGCATCGGAAATACGCTTCACGCGGTTCTTCAACTCGACGCCGATGGCGATAGCCGGCGTCGACCATGCCGGCCGCATCCTGCGCACCAATGCGCCGTTCCTGTCGCTGTTTTCCTCGGTCGTCGACCGCGATGCGGTCGATCGGCGTGTGCGGCTGGATACGGTGATCCACGAGCGCGACCGGCCGGCTTTCGCCGCGGCCTTTGAAAAGGCACGCCAGCAACAGGCTGACATCGAGCCGATCGATACGGTGCTGCCCGGCAATGAGGAGCGCCACATACGCTTCTACGTCAACGCGGTCGCAGACGGTACCGGTGGCGAGGGCGCCGAGGAATCGGCCATCGTCTATGCCGTGGAGACCACTGAGCAAAAGGCCCTCGAGGGCCAGATGGCGCAGAGCCAGAAGATGCAGGCGGTCGGCCAACTCGCCGGCGGCATCGCGCATGATTTCAACAATGTGCTGACCGCCATCATCATGGCCTCGGACCTGCTTTTGACCAACCACCGGCCGTCCGATCCGTCGTTCCCGGACATCATGAACATCAAGCAGAATGCCAACCGGGCGGCCTCGCTGGTGCGGCAGTTGCTGGCCTTCTCGCGCAAGCAGACGCTGCGGCCGGAGGTGCTCAACCTGACCGACGTGCTCGCAGATCTAAGGATGCTGCTTGCCCGGCTGGTCGGCAACGACATCAAGCTCAAAATCGACCATGGCCGCGACCTGTGGCCGGTCAGGGTCGATATCGGGCAATTCGAGCAAGTGGTGGTCAATCTGGCGGTCAATGCACGCGATGCGATGCCGGCCGGCGGCGAGCTCACCGTACGCACCCGCAACGTCAGCGCCGGAGAGTGCAAGACCTTTTCCTACCGCGAACTTACTCCGGCCGACTATGTGCTGGTCGAGGTCGAGGACAGCGGCAGCGGCATCGCGCCTGATGTGCTGAAAAAGATCTTCGAGCCCTTCTTCACGACAAAGGAGGTTGGCAAGGGAACCGGCCTCGGCCTGTCCATGGTCTATGGCATCATCAAGCAAACAGGCGGCTTCATCTTCTGCGATTCCGAAGTCGGCAAGGGATCCGTGTTCCGCATCTTCCTGCCGCGGCACATTGCGGAGGCAAGGAAGGCGGGCGAGGCTGGAGAAGTGCCGGCCGCCCCTGCCAAGATCGCCGACTCAGCCAAGGATCTGTCGGGCTCGGCCACGGTGCTGCTGGTCGAGGACGAGGACGCCGTGCGCATGGGCGGCATGCGGGCGCTGAAATCGCGCGGCTACACCGTCCACGAGGCGTCGTCGGGCGTCGAGGCGCTTGAAGTCTACGAAGCGCTCGGCGGCAAGGTCGACGTCGTGGTGTCGGACGTGGTGATGCCGGAAATGGATGGCCCGACGCTGCTTGGCGAATTGCGCAAACGGCAGCCCGACATCAAGTTTATCTTCGTGTCCGGCTATGCCGAAGACGCGTTCGCCAAGAACTTGCCGGCCGACGCGCATTTCGGCTTCTTGCCGAAGCCGTTTTCGCTCAAGCAATTGGCCACGATCGTAAAGGACATGCTGGAATCCTGACCCTTCCAACGCTCCGCTTGCGCAATGTCGTGAGACTGCCATGATTGCAGGCGAAACGGGCGACGGGTTTTGGAAGCATGCCGTGACGCCACACAACGAGGCTAGCAAAGGCGACTACGCAAGCACGGTGCTGCTGCCGGGCGACCCGCAGCGCGCTGAATGGATGGCGGAGACCTTTCTGGAAGCGTCGCGCTGCGTCAACCGCCGCCGCGGCGCGCTCGGCTTTACCGGGTTGTTTCGCGGCAAGCCTGTCAGCGTCCAGTCCACCGGCATCGGCGTCCCGTCATTCCTGGTCTACGTGCACGAGCTGCTGGATTTCTACGGTGCGAAAACGTTGATCCGCACCGGCACCTGCGGCGGCCTGACCGCCGAGATGGCGCTGCGCAGCCTGGTGATCGCACAATCGGTGCGCGGCGAAAATGCGGAGAGCGGCCAGGTTTTTGGTCTCTATCGTGCCGATGCCGGCCCCGATCCTGCATTGTTGGCCCAGGCGTTGGCCCGGGCTTCGGAACTCGGGATCGACCATCGGGCCGGGCTGACGATCTGCAGCGACATTTTTTATCATCCGCTGGGGCGCGAACGCTTTGCCGAAGCACAGGCACAGGGGGCGCTCGCCGTGGATATGGAAACCAGCGCACTCTACCGCATTGCGGCCGATTTCGGCGCCCGGGCGCTGTCGATCCTGACCGTCGTCGACAATGTGGCAACCGGCGAGCAGACCGACTATTCCGAACGCCAGGGCCTTTTCACCGATATGACCCGGCTGGCGCTCGACATGGCGGCGGAGAGCTAGGCGGCTTCTACTTCGGAGTACGGAACCTCGCCAGGTTCCGTACTTTTCAACGCTTCGTGCAGGTCGAGGCGGTAAAGGCGCCGTCTGGCTGCTTCATGATGATATCGAAGGACGGGGTGGTTCCGCTTTCCAGCGTCGCCTGCGTAAGCGAGATCGAGTTGCCGCCACTGGTGTAGCCGCCCAGCGGACCCAGCCAGGTGATCACGCCGTCTGCATCCATCTGGTAATTGTAGCTTTGCGGCGCGATGCCGAAGCTCACCGGACCGCTATAGACGTTTCCCTTGATGGTGATGTCGCCGAGGCTGAGGAACATGCCAAGCAGATAGACTTCGCAATGATAGGAGCCGTCCGGCAGCTTGCCGTCGCTGAAGCCGGCGCGCGCTACGGTCGTCGCCGCCAGCAGAAGCATGGCGGTGAAAATGCAAGAAGCTCTGAAGGCCATGGAGTCCCCCGTTAAGGGTTCGAACTTGCCTCATTTCGCTGCGGCGCTGCAATCCTCGCCAGCGCTCATATGATGCTGCTCAAAATTCGGGCATTGGCCTATATGTGAGTAAAACTTAGGCTGATACGAGTGATCTTTTCTCATTTCAAACCTGGCAGGGGAGGTTCATCTCCTGCGGCTAATACATTAACCGACTGACAGGGCTGGGAAATCTCAAACACTCCGATCTTTCGCCGGTGATTGGCACAGCCGTTGCATGGTCCTGTTCCGATGCAGTTAACCAGCTTGGGAGTTTAAAAGTATGAGGGGCAGTTTCTCGACAATAACAAAAATGTTTTCGGCCGGCGTGGTCACCGCCGGCCTGCTGATGAGCATTCCCGCCAGGGCGGCCGACGACACCATCAAGGTCGGCATCCTCCATTCGCTGTCGGGAACCATGGCGATCTCGGAGACGACGCTGAAGGACGCCATGCTGATGCTCATCGAAGAGCAGAATGCCAAGGGCGGCCTGCTCGGCAAGAAGCTCGAGGCGGTGGTCGTCGATCCGGCTTCCAACTGGCCGCTGTTCGCAGAAAAAGCGCGCGAGCTGATCTCGAAGGACAAGGTCGCCGCGGTGTTCGGCTGCTGGACCTCGGTGTCGCGCAAATCGGTGCTGCCGGTGTTCAGCGAGCTCGACAACATCCTGTTCTACCCCGTCCAGTACGAAGGCGAGGAAAGCGAGCGCAACGTGTTCTACACCGGTGCGGCGCCGAACCAGCAGGCCATTCCGGCCGTCGATTATCTGATGAGCGAGGATGGCGGTTCGGTGAAGCGCTGGGTGCTCGAAGGCACCGACTACGTCTACCCGCGCACCACCAACAAGATCCTCGAAGCCTACCTGAAGGCGAAAGGCGTTGCCGCCGAAGACATCATGGTCAACTACACGCCGTTCGGCTTCTCCGACTGGCAGACCGAAGTCTCGGCGATCAAGAAATTCGGTTCGGCCGGCAAGAAGACCGCCGTCGTCTCGACCGTCAACGGTGACGCCAATGTGCCGTTCTACAAGGAACTCGGCAACCAGGGCATCAAGGCCGAGGACATTCCGGTCATGGCCTTCTCGGTTGGTGAGGAAGAGCTTGCCGGTCTCGACACCGCGCCGCTGGTCGGCCATCTCGCCGCCTGGAATTATTTTGAGAGCGTCGACACGCCCGAGAACGCGAAGTTCATCGCCGACTGGCACAAATTCATCAAGAACGACAAGCGCACCACCAACGACCCGATGGAAGCCCATTATATCGGCTTCAACATGTGGGTGAAGGCGGTCGAGAAGGCCGGCACCACCGATCCGGACAAGGTCATCGACGCCATGGTCGGCGTCTCGGTGCCGAACCTGACCGGCGGTTATTCGACGATGATGCCGAACCATCACATCACCAAGCCGGTGCTGATCGGCGAAATCCAGGCCGACGGCCAGTTCGAAACCGTCTCGCAGACGCCGGGCCTGGTGATGGGCGACGAGTGGTCCGACTATCTGCCTGACTCCAAGGACCTGATCTCCGATTGGCGCGCGCCTCTGTCCTGCGGCAACTTCAACGTTGCCACCGGCAAATGCGGCGGCAAGGGAACCAACTGATCCTCCCGGTCTGTCCTCCCAGACCCGCAAGCCTCCGGGCAGGCTCCTCCTCCAGCCTGCCCGGAGGCGACATTCAATCTTCAAGAGCCACCAGAAACCAATGATCCTGATCCGCGCGATTGGCCTGATGCTGCTCCTTCTCCAGGGGACGCTGCTGCCGTCGAACGCCAGCGAAGCAGATCTGCGCGTGGTCATCGCCAAATTCGCCACCGCCGCCAATTTTCCGGCGATAGAAGCCGTGGTGCGGGAGCTTGCGGCTTCCGGCGATCCGGCCGTAGAACGGCCGCTTGCCGCGCTTGCGGAGGGCAGCCTTTACGTGCGCAAGGCCGATTCACTGGTCTTTGTCGGTAAGGAGAGCGGCGACGGCATCGAGCTGCTCGATGCGCTTACCGGCGAAAGATCGGGCGAAGCTGCCAAGGCCGACATCACCAAGATCAAGGTCAACAACACGCTGCGCCGCGTCATTCGCGATGCATTGGGCACGCTGACGCTTGGCTCAAAGGATCCGGCCGTGCGCATTGCCGCCGCCGACACCATGTTCAAAACGCCCGACGCGGCAAACATCGAGCCGCTCGACACCGCCATCGCCAATGAGAGCGTGGCAAGCGTCAAGGCGCTGCTAGAACAGGCCCGCGCCGCGTCGGTTCTCGTTTCCGACAGGCCGGAGGCCGACAAACTGGCGGCAATCGCGCTCATCGGTGCGCGCAGCGACCGCGATGCGGTGTCGCTGCTCACGTCGGTCGAGGCCAGTTCCGAAGGTGCGGTGAAAGACGCGGCGACGGCTGCGATCGCCAACATCAATTCGACGCTGGCGCTGTGGGATGCCGGCCAGAATATCTGGTACGGCATATCGCTTGGATCGGTGCTGCTGCTGGCGGCGATTGGCCTTGCCATCACTTTCGGCGTCATGGGCGTCATCAACATGGCGCATGGCGAGATGGTCATGCTCGGCGCCTACACGACCTTCGTCGTGCAGGAGGTTATCCGTAATTCCTTTCCCGGTCTGTTCGACTGGTCGCTGGTCATCGCCCTGCCGCTGGCCTTCCTGGTGGCGGCGCTCGTCGGCCTTGTCATCGAGCGCGGGCTGATCCGCTTCCTCTATGGACGGCCGCTGGAGACGCTGCTGGCGACATGGGGTGTGTCGCTGATCCTGCAGCAGGCCGTACGCACCATCTTCGGGCCGACCAACCAGGAGGTCGGCAACCCGTCCTGGATGTCCGGCTCGTTCAATATCGGCCAGCTTGCCGTGACCTGGAACCGGCTCTGGATCCTGGTATTCGCGCTCGGCGTGTTCGCGGTGCTGCTCTACGTGATGAAACGCACGCCTTGGGGGCTGCAGATGCGTGCCGTCACCGCCAATCGCCGCATGGCCGCCTCGATGGGCATCAGGACGCCTTGGGTCGATGCGCTAACGTTTGCACTCGGCTCCGGCATTGCCGGCATCGCCGGTGTCGCGCTCAGCCAGATCGACAACGTCTCGCCCAATCTCGGCCGCGGCTACATCATCGACAGCTTCATGGTCGTCGTTTTCGGCGGTGTCGGCAATCTTTGGGGCACGCTGGTCGGCGCTTTCTCGCTCGGCATCGTCAACAAGTTCCTCGAACCTTATGCCGGAGCAGTGCTCGGCAAGATCGTCGTTCTGGTGCTGATCATCCTGTTCATCCAGAAACGCCCGCGCGGCTTGTTTGCGCTCAAGGGCAGGTCGGTGGAAGCATGATCACGGGACGCTTCTTTGCCGCCGGCGCCGACCGCCGTGTCGCCATCACCATCTTCATCCTGCTGGCGGTCGCCATCATTGTGCCGCTGCTCAATCTTGCGGTCTCGCCGACAAGTGCGTTTTACGTGCCGTCCTATATCGTTGCGCTCACCGGCAAATACCTCTGCTACGCGCTGCTCGCCTTGGCGCTCGATCTCGTCTGGGGCTATTGCGGCATCCTCTCGCTCGGCCACGGCGCCTTCTTCGCGCTCGGCGGTTATGCGATGGGCATGTATCTGATGCGCCAGATCGGCTCGCGAGGCGTCTACGGCAATCCGCTGCTGCCGGATTTCATGGTGTTCCTTAACTACAAGGAATTGCCATGGTTCTGGTATGGTTTCGACCATTTCTGGTTTGCCGCGATCATGGTGCTTGCGGTGCCCGGCCTGCTCGCCTTCGTCTTCGGCTGGTTTGCCTTCCGCAGCCGCGTCACCGGCGTCTACCTGTCGATCATCACCCAGGCGATGACCTATGCGCTGCTGCTTGCGTTTTTCCGCAACGACATGGGTTTCGGCGGCAACAACGGCCTGACCGATTTCAAGGACATTCTAGGGTTCAACGTGCAGGCCGACATGACGCGGTCGGCGCTGTTCGCGGCCAGCGCCGTCATGCTGGCGTTTGCCGTCTTCGTCACCTGGGCAATCGTCGGTTCCAAGTACGGCAAGCTTTTGATGGCGGTGCGCGACGCCGAAAGCCGCACACGCTTCCTCGGCTGGCGGGCGGAGAACGTCAAACTGTTCGCATTCACCCTGTCGGCGGTGATGGCCGGCATCGCCGGTGCGCTTTACGTGCCGCAGGTCGGCATCATCAACCCTGGCGAATTCGAGCCGTCCAATTCGATCGAGGTGGTGGTGTGGGCGGCCGTCGGCGGGCGCGGCACCATCGTCGGGCCGATCATCGGCGCGCTTCTGGTCAATGCCGGTAAATCCTGGTTCACCGGCGTGCTGCCTGAATTCTGGCTGTTTGCGCTGGGCGGACTGTTTGTCGCCGTCACGCTGTTCCTGCCCAAGGGCATCATCGGCATGTGGGATTCCTGGCGCGGCAACGCCAAGGCGCTGCGGGCGGCCTCGGTTGCCGAGGAAGTCGGCATCGATCCCGATGCGCCGGTGCCGCCGAAAACCGACCGCTCGGCGGCGAGAAGGCCGGGCGACTGGTCGGCCTCCGGCGCCGAACCGCAGCCGGCGGAGTGATGGCCTGATGTCGAAGAGCAACACCATCCTCTATCTCGACGGCGTGTCGGTTTCCTTCGACGGGTTTCGCGCCATCAACAACCTTTCGCTGGTGCTCGACAAGGGCGAGATGCGGGCGATCATCGGCCCCAACGGCGCCGGAAAGACGACGATGATGGACATCGTCACCGGCAAGACGCGGCCCGACGCGGGTGAAGTTTTCTTCAACGGTGAGGTCGACCTGACCAAACACGACGAGGCCGAAATCGCCATGATGGGCATCGGCCGTAAATTCCAGAAGCCGACCGTCTTCGAAAGCCACACGATCGAGGACAATCTGATGCTGGCGCTGAAAGGCCCGCGCTCGATCTTCCCGGCACTGTTCCATCGTCGCTCGGCGGCGGACGTGCGGCAGATCGACGACATCCTCGGCATCATTCGGCTTGGCGACAAGCGTGACGAACTCGCCGCCAATCTGAGCCACGGCCAAAAGCAATGGCTCGAGATCGGCATGCTTCTGGCGCAGGATCCGAAGCTGCTGCTGGTCGACGAACCGGTTGCCGGCATGACCGACGCCGAGACCGAGGAAACCGCGCGGCTGCTCAGGGACATCGCGCGCGACCATTCTGTCATCGTCGTCGAGCACGACATGCATTTCGTGCGCGAGCTCGGCGTCAAGGTCACCTGCCTGCACGAAGGCTCGGTGCTTTCCGAGGGCAGTCTCGACTTCGTTTCGGCCGACGAGCGCGTCGTCGAAGTCTATCTGGGGAGATGAACATGGTCTGGCGCGTTCCGTTCCATCATTTCGACCTTTCGTTCTTCACGCGTTGGAGAAAACGCTGACCATGCTCGAAGTCTCCAATGCCACGCTGCACTACGGGGCTGCCCAGGCGCTGCGCGGCGTCTCGCTGAAGGCCGGCGCCGGCAAGATCACCTGCGTGCTCGGCCGCAACGGCGTCGGCAAGACCAGTTTGATGAGATCGATCGTCGGCCATCACCGGCTGACGAGCGGAAGCGTTGCCTTCGAGGGGAAGGCGCTCGACCGGAGCGCGGCGTATGATCGCGCCCGGTCGGGCATCGCATTCGTGCCGCAGGGCAGGGAGATATTTCCGCTGCTTACGGTGCGGGAAAACCTCGAATCGGGTTTTGCGCCGTTGAAGCGCGCCGATCGCAACATTCCCGGTCACGTCTTCGAATTGTTTCCGGTGCTGAAGCAGATGCTCGCGCGCCGCGGCGGCGATCTTTCCGGCGGCCAGCAGCAGCAGCTTGCCATCGGCAGGGCGCTGGTGATGCGGCCGAAGCTGCTGGTGCTCGACGAGCCGACCGAAGGCATCCAGCCGTCGATCATCAAGGACATCGGCCGCGCCATCCGCTATCTGCGCGACCAGGCCGGTATCGCCGTGCTTCTGGTCGAACAATATCTCGACTTCTGCCGGGAATTGGCCGACGAGGTCAACATCATGGACCGCGGTCAGATCGTCCATACCGGCCCCGCCGAGGATCTCGACCGGGCGGACGTCCGCAAATTCCTGACTGTCTGAATTCTTATTGATTCCGTTACTTTGCAACTCTGGCGCGCTGCAGATTGCGTGCTAGATTTTGCTTGGCCTTGGTGAGTCGGCCGCTTTCCGTACCAGTTTCAACTTGGCAGATCAGGGGAAGGCGCGGCCCGCGTCGGCACGCTTGCGCGCAAGCCCTTCCAGCGATCTGTTGTCGTCCAACATTTCGGGTGCTTGGGAGCCAGGGCCAGTCAATGGAGCGCTATGTCGAGGACTACCAGAAACGACGGCTCACGGAGCGCGTCGATATCCTGACAGCCATCAACATTCTGAAATCGCAGGGGTATGACCACGACGAACTCATCGCGGAGATCACCAAGGTCTTCTATGTCGATCTCGATGCTTTCAACGAGATTGTCAGGGTTGATCGGCGTCCGGACGAGCGCGCCGCATAGCCGGTAATTGAGGACCCGGCCAGGCAGACCACCGACAGCGGGGGCGTCAGCCTGCGACCCGCTTCATCAGCGCGATGGCGCCGAATGGAGCGCGGACCTTGCCCTCGGTGATGAAGTAGACGAACACGTCGCGTGGCTTGACCGGCGCGTCGGTTGAAGGAGCGACACGCGGCAGGTCGGCCGGCACCTTGCCTTCCGCCCAGGCTTTTGCGCGCGCCGCCCATTCATCGAGCGCCTTTGGCGTGTAGCAATCGGGATTGTCGTCGCTGCCGGTCTGCAGCCGCGCATAGATGAAATCGCCGGTGACGTCGGCAATCCCCGGATATTTGGCGTGGTCGGCATAGACGATGGCGGCCTTGTGCTTTCGCGCCAAGGCGGCGAACTCCGGCACGACGAAGCTGTCGTTGCGCACCTCGACCGCATGGCGCAGCGCAACGCCGTCCTGCTTTTCCGGCAACAGCTTGAGGAAGGCCTCGAAATCGTCCGGGTCGAATTTCTTGGTCGGCGCGAACTGCCACAGGATCGGCCCGAGCTTGTCGCCAAGTGCCGCGACGCCCGACCCGAGGAAGCGCATGATCGATTCCCCGGCCTCGCCGAGCACGCGGCGGTTGGTGACGAAGCGGTTGCCCTTCAGCGAATAGACGAAACCATCCGGCGCCTCGTTGGCCCATTTGACGAAGGTCGGCTCCTTGAAGCTCGAATAATAGGTGCCGTTGACCTCGATAGTGAGCACCTGCCGGCTGGCATAATGCAGTTGCTTGGCCTTCGACAATTTGTCCGGGTAGAAGGACGTGTCCCACGGCTCGAAGGTCCAGCCGCCCATGCCGGCGCGGATTGTTCCTGATTGAGTCATGGTCGTCCTCCCGGTTTGCAGAAAAGGATCACGCGATGGCGGTCGTCTCGACGGCTTTCGCCATGTCGACGATCGTCCATCCTGGCCGATATGGATTGGGCCGGCGACCCGTTTCGCGAAAGCCGTAGGCCTTATACAACGAAACGTTCCGTTCCATTCTGGCATTGGTGTAGAGTCGGATTTCCGGCAAGCTCCACAAGCGCGTCTGTTGCTCGGCCCAGTCGAGCAGCCCGATGCCGAAACCCTTGCCCTGAAAGGCGGGCGCAACGGCGACGCTGAAGATCATTGTATGGTCCGCATGTCGTTCGAGAACGATCAAGCCGGCCGGCTGTCCGTCCTGCTCCGAAAGCCAGACCTCGCCGCGTTCTATGCGCGGCGCATAGTCCTCGGTGACGGGGATCGGCGGTGCGCCGAGCAGGGCAGTGTAGGGCGCGTAGGCGTCGGTGGTGAGCGAGATCACCATGGGGAGATCATCGGCCCGAGCGGCTCTCATGATCAAAACTGGCCCGCGCCGGCAGCGGCCGCAATCACCTTGTCCATGCCGGCCGCTATCGCGGCGACGGCATTGCGACTGGCGTCGCCCAAGCCGTGGCGCTCGGCGAGCCAG
The DNA here is from genome assembly GCF_040321495.1 of Mesorhizobium sp. M0408. Taxonomy (NCBI): domain Bacteria; kingdom Pseudomonadati; phylum Pseudomonadota; class Alphaproteobacteria; order Hyphomicrobiales; family Phyllobacteriaceae; genus Mesorhizobium; species Mesorhizobium sp. M0408. The sequence continues at coordinate 103,353 of NZ_JAMYRO010000016.1, forward strand.
TGCGCGTCATTGTAGGAGAGCCAGACCTTGCCTTGCTCGTCCTCCCAGGCCAGTGCCTTGACCGGCAGATCGATGCCGGCAAGCTGCCGGTCCTGCATCAGCGGCGTGCCGCCTTTCGGGTTGCCAAAAATCAGAAGCTGGGTCGGACGCAGAGAAGCTTCGACACTGCGCGCACCGGCGGCGTGGTCAATGCGGGCGAAGACCAGCAATCCTGCACGTTCCACAGTCCCGACCAGGCGATCGATCGTTTCGGCCACGCCGAAGCGGCTTTGGACCGTGATGAGACCGTTCTTTGCCATCACTCCGCCGCTTCGCGCTTGCCTCCGGGGCGCCGCTCCAGCAATTCCCTCAGGAACTGCCCGGTATAGCTGCGTTTTTCGCGAACGATGTCCTCAGGCGTGCCGGACGCTACCAGCTCGCCGCCGCCGTCACCACCTTCGGGGCCAAGATCGAGCACCCAGTCAGCGGTCTTGATCACCTCTAGATTGTGCTCGATGACAACGACCGTGTTGCCCTGGTCGACCAGCTCGTGCAGCACTTCAAGCAGCTTGGCGACGTCGTGGAAATGCAGGCCGGTGGTTGGCTCATCGAGAATGTAGAGCGTCTTGCCGGTCGCCTTGCGCGACAGTTCCTTGGCAAGCTTGATGCGCTGCGCCTCGCCGCCCGACAAAGTCGTTGCCTGCTGGCCAACATGGATGTAGCCGAGGCCGACCCGTTTCAGCGTCTCCAGCTTGTCGCGCACACCGGGCACGGCGGCGAAGAAATCGACGCCTTCCTCGACCGTCATGTCGAGAACGTCGGCGATTGATTTGCCCTTGAACAGGACGTCGAGCGTCTCGCGGTTGTAGCGCTTGCCGTGGCAGACGTCGCAGGTGACGTAGACGTCGGGCAGGAAGTGCATCTCGATTTTGATGACGCCGTCGCCCTGGCAGGCCTCGCAGCGGCCGCCCTTGACGTTGAACGAGAAGCGGCCCGGCTGGTAGCCGCGCGCCTTGGCCTCCGGCAGGCCGGCGAACCAGTCGCGGATCGGCGTGAAGGCGCCGGTATAGGTGGCAGGGTTGGAGCGCGGGGTGCGCCCGATCGGCGACTGGTCGATATCGATGACCTTGTCGAGGAATTCCAGCCCCTCGATTCGGTCATGCTCGGCCGGATGCTCGCGCGAGCCCATGATGCGGCGCGACGCCGCCTTGAACAGGGTCTCGATCAGGAAGGTCGACTTGCCGCCGCCGGATACGCCGGTGACGGCGGTAAACGTGCCGAGCGGGATTTCGGCGGTGACGTTCTTCAGATTGTTGCCGCGCGCGCCGACGACCTTCAGCCGGCGGTTCTTCTTGGCCTCACGCCGCACTGCCGGCGTCGCCACTTCCAGCTCGCCCGACAGATATTTACCGGTGATCGAAGCGGGCGTCGCCATGATCTGCTGCGGCGTGCCCTGGGCGATGATGTGGCCGCCATGGATGCCGGCCGCCGGGCCGATATCGACGACGTAGTCGGCATGCAGGATGGCGTCCTCGTCATGCTCGACGACGATGACCGTGTTGCCGATGTCGCGCAGATGCTTCAGCGTGTCGAGCAGGCGGGCATTGTCGCGCTGGTGCAGGCCGATCGACGGCTCGTCGAGCACATAGAGCACGCCGGTCAGGCCGGAGCCGATCTGCGAAGCCAGCCGGATGCGCTGGCTCTCGCCGCCCGACAACGTGCCGGAGTTGCGCGACAGCGTCAGATAGTCGAGACCGACATCGTTGAGGAAGCGCAGCCGCTCGCGGATTTCCTTGAGCACGCGCACCGCGATCTCATTCTGCTTGTCGTTGAGCGATGCAGGCAGGTCGGTGAACCACTGGTCGGCCTTGCGGATCGACAGCTCGGTGACCTCGCCAATGTGCTTGCCGGCGATCTTGACCGCGAGCGCCTCGGGCTTCAGCCGATAGCCGCGGCAGGCCGGGCAGGGCGTGGCCGACATGAAGCGCTCGATCTCCTCGCGCATCCAGGCGGATTCGGTTTCCTTCCAGCGGCGCTCGAGGTTGGGGATGACGCCCTCGAAGGTTTTCGTCGTCTTGTAGGAGCGCAGGCCGTCATCGTAATGGAAGGTGATTTCGCGCTCGCCGGTGCCGTGCAGGACGGCTTGCTTTGCCTCCTCGCTCAAATCCTTGAACTTGTCGCCGAGCTTGAAGCCATAGGCAACGCCCAGCGCTTCCAGCGTCTGCGCATAGTAGGGCGAGCTCGACTTCGCCCAAGGGCTGACGGCGCCGGCGCGCAGCGAGACATTCTCGTCGGGCACGACCAGGCTGGCATCAATGGCGCGTTGGCTGCCGAGCCCGTCGCAGGTCGGGCAGGCGCCGAACGGATTGTTGAAGGAGAACAGCCTGGGCTCGATCTCGGGAATGGTGAAGCCGGACACCGGGCAGGCGAACTTTTCCGAGAACAGCATGCGTTCATGCGTCTCGTTCTTCGATTTGTTGACCGAATCCTCGCCGGTCTGGCTGGCGTCGAGCGGCTTGTCGGCAAATTCCGCCACCGCCAGCCCGTCGGCCAGCTTCAGCGCGGTCTCGATGGAATCGGCGAGCCGCGTCGCCAGATCGCCGCGCACGACGATGCGGTCGACGACGACGTCGATGTCGTGCTTGTACTTCTTGTCCAGCGCCGGCACGTCGGCGATCTCATAGAAGACGCCATCGACCTTGACGCGCTGAAAACCCTTCTTCTGCAGCTCCAGCAGCTCCTTGCGGTACTCGCCTTTGCGGCCGCGCACCATCGGCGCCAGGATGAACAGCCGGGTGCCTTCCACGACTGCAAGCACCCGGTCGACCATCTGCGAGACCGTCTGGCTCTCGATCGGCAGGCCGGTGGCCGGCGAATAGGGTACACCGACGCGGGCGAACAAAAGCCGCATATAATCGTAGATCTCGGTGACGGTGCCGACCGTCGAACGTGGGTTCTTCGAGGTGGTCTTCTGCTCGATGGAGATGGCTGGCGACAGGCCGTCGATCTGGTCGACGTCCGGCTTCTGCATCATTTCGAGGAATTGCCGTGCATAGGCCGAAAGGCTCTCGACATAGCGGCGCTGGCCCTCGGCGTAGATGGTGTCGAAGGCAAGCGACGACTTGCCCGACCCCGACAGGCCGGTCATGACGATCAGGCTGTCACGCGGCAGGTCGAGATCGACATTCTTCAGATTGTGTTCGCGTGCCCCGCGAATGGAGAGATATTTATGGTCGGCCATCGCCGGTCGCCGCCTCAGAATCTGGAATTCGTGGGATGGGCGGGTTTTCCCGACCACCCCCTATGTAGGCAATTTCGCCGCCTTTTCGAGAGACGCCACAACTCTCGACCAAAGCGTTTAACCGCCTTTCGCGCGAACGGGCAAGCGGAAAGAACAAAGGCCGAACACGCTCCTGACAAAAGCTGCCCGTGGGGCCGGCTTCCCAAAACGTCTCGCGATCACATTTTTCGGTAATCGGCTATTCAAGGTTGACGTCCCTGCACCGTGGGGGCAGACTCCAGACGTCAACGAAGCCGGCCGTCTTTCGATGGCCTCGCGGCCTGGGGCTAGCCTGCGAGACGCCGCGGGTTATGCGATGAGCGCTTCGACGACGACAGTCGCAACCAACAGAAGGAGAGCAGAGGCATGACTCCACCGGATTGTTCGTTGAGGCTCCACGTGTCGCTGGAGCCGCGGCAGGTATAAGTGGCCAGGGTCAGGCGTTTTCGCTGCCCGCCAAACGGACCTGCTGATCCCCATAAAATCAGAGACTGCTAGTCGGATCGTCGGCTGAGTGCCGCGAAGCATCCGAAATAAAATGCCGGCAGTACACTCCCGGCAATTTGGATTTCAGATCCAAGAAGCCCCGTCAGTTGCAAACGCAATGGCGGGGCTGTTCGTTTGAAGCGCAATATTTGTGGTTCACACCAGGCGAGCTTAGCGGCTGGAGGGCCTGATCCCGCCGGTAGCGACATCGATGGTGATGCTACCGGAAATCCGAACGTCGGTATCGCCAATCTTGAAGGTGCCGTTGCCGCTGCCTGGAGCCATATCGTCAGGCTCAGGCCGCGGCGCTGGCTCGGCGATGCGATAATCGCTGGTCACACCGGGCAGGGCGCCCTTTTGCGAAGACATCGAATTATCTTGGGCAAGTGCCATACCCACCAGCATGTTCGTGCCGGCTACGGTAGCGATAGCAAGGCATAACAGGCTGGACGAGCGGCTGGCGGTCATCGCCGGACTATAGTGCCGCGATAGCGGCAAGACCAGACCGATGTCGCTGAAATTGCGGGCGCTCAATCGCGTCAGTTCCGTCCGCCGGCCCGGCTCGTTCATGCGGCCTGCTTGCGAGTGTCGAAAACATGGTCGACGAGGCCCCAATCCTTGGCCTCCTGCGCGGTCATGAAAAAGTCGCGGTCGAGCGTGCGTTCCACTTCTTCGTAGGTGCGGCCGCAATGGCGGGCGTAAAGATCGGTCATGCGCCGCTTGGTGCGAAGGATGCCCTCGGCATGGCGCTGGATATCGGAGGCTTGGCCCTGGAAACCGCCGAGAGGCTGATGCAGCACGATGCTGGTGTTGGGTAGCGCGATCCGCCGCCCCGGTGTGCCGGCCATCAAAAGGAACGAGGCCATCGAGGCGGCGAAGCCCATACAAACCGTGGAGACCGGGCAGCTGATATACTGCATCGTATCGTAGATCGCGAAACCGCTGGTCACCACGCCACCCGGCGAGTTGATGTAGAGCGAGACCTCCTTGTCGGGATTGTCGGATTCCAACGACAGAAGCTGGGCGCAGACCAGCGCCGAGGTGCCGTCGTCGATCGCCCCGTTGATGAAGACGATGCGCTCGCGCAGCAGCCGCGAAAAAATGTCGAAGGCGCGTTCGCCGCGGCTCGACTGCTCGATCACCATTGGCACCAGATTGGCAAGGCCGCTCATCGGTTCTCTCCGTTGACTGTTGTCGTTCAGGCCGCGCGCAGGAAGAGGCGCGGCGTGTTTGCGGCGATCTGCTTGTGTCTGGGAGTGCGCGCTTCAAACGAAAGCCGGCAACCGGCGCCTGCCATCGCGATCTCCGGCACTGCTGCCCGAGCAAAACCATCATGGACGATGCGCAGATGCGTGCCGCCGGAAACGGTGCGGTCGAGCGTAAAGGTGACGATGCTGTCCACTGGGCTGTCGTTCATTGCGCTGTCCAGGGGGCTGCCGGGCGGCACCTGCGTATCGCCGGGCGCCGGCCGCTCCCGCCAGGAATAGCGCAGCAGCCGTCCGGGATCCGCGTCGAGGATTTCGCACTCGATCGGCGCATTCGGCGCTTTAAAGGCAAAGCGGTTGCCGATTTCGGGCTTGATGTCGTTCGGCATCATCCAGGCCGCGAGCAGGTCCGGCACCGTCAGCGCCCGCCACACCTTTTCCGGCGGTTCGGGCAGCTCGCACTCGAACTCGATCTTGTCTGCGGCCATTTCGGCGCGTTCTGTGCCTCGGCTGGTCATTGGTCCATGTCCTTCAAAACCGTCTTGAGTCTTTCGATGCGCTCTGGCCAGAACGCACGGTAGCGTTCGATCCAGCCGAGCAGTGGCGCAAGCCCCTTCGGATCGACGCGGTAATAGGCATTGCGACCGGCCCGGCGCTCGACCACGAGGCCGGCGCCGCGCAGCACTGCGAGATGTTGCGATACCGCCGGCTGCGATACCGGTATGCCAGTGCGCAGTTCCGACACCGTCATCTCGCCGTCGGCGAGCCGCTCATAGACGGCGCGACGCGTTGGATCCGCTAGTGCCCGAAAAATGTCTGCTTCGATCATGCCGAAAGCATAAGTCAATACTTATCGGTTTGGCAAGCCGTGTTTTTTAAGACAGGCGGTGTTTTTTAAGACAGGCGAGGTTTTACAAACTCGCTGGAGGCCAGCGTCTCACCATGTCGGGGGATCCGTTGAACGTCGCCTCGAAAACTGGTGACGCGAGCACAGCATGAATATGAAGCAATTCGGAGCCGACGTTTCGGAAGCCATGTTGCCTGTGCGCGGCAACAACAAGCGACTGTCCGGCAGTCAAGACGAGATGCTCTTCGTCGATCCACATCTCGGCCCTGCCAGCGATGACGGTAAGCACTTCCTCGACCGGGTGCCAATGTGTCGGGGCGCCAACCGCGGGTTCGACCCATTGTTCGAATATGCAAAGTTGAGTTGCGCCGTTGCAGGCCGAGACATGCATGCGGGTCTTTACTCCCGTCCGCCATTCTTCTTGCGGCTGATCGTCGTGCGCAACCATCTTCATGCGTTCGCCTCGATCCCATGGTCTGTGGAAATTCGACGCCAAGACACTACTTCTTACTGACAACTATTGACAGTGCAGGGCCTCTCCTATAGAACGAAAAGAGAACAAAAACCTTGTGGGAAAAGGCAGCGACGACAGGCAGGGATTGTCCATAGCCTGTAAGGTGCGGCGACAAAAATTCGGTTTCGGATGAGCGCGGAGAAGTATCATGGCGGGTAGCGTCAACAAGGTCATTCTGGTGGGCAACCTCGGGGCGGACCCTGAAATCCGCCGCTTGAATTCGGGTGACCCGGTCGTCAACATCCGCATCGCGACGTCGGAAAGCTGGCGCGACAAGACATCCGGAGAGCGCAAGGAAAAGACCGAGTGGCACAATGTCGTGATCTTCAACGACCAGATCGCCAAGGTGGCCGAGCAGTATCTGAAGAAGGGCATGAAGGTCTATGTCGAGGGCCAGCTGCAGACGCGCAAATGGCAGGACCAGACCGGCAATGACCGCTATACGACCGAAGTCGTGTTGCAGAAATTCCGCGGCGAGCTGCAGATGCTCGATGCGCGGGGCGAGGGCGGCGGCCAGGTCGGCAACTATGCCGGTGGTGGTGCGAGCCGCGGTTCCGATTTCGGCCAGTCCGGCCCGGGCGAAAGTTTCAATCGCGGTGGCGCCAACAAGGGCGGCGGCGGTGGTTCGTCGCGCGAGCTGGACGACGAAATCCCGTTCTGATTTCTCGGGGCGGACTGCCCTTGCGACGAAAAGCGCCGGCACCTTGGCCACGAAATGGCGTCCCGAAAATCTGTCTTGGATTTTCGGGACGTTGTGCGTTTGAGCGGTGAAAGGACGTATCAGGTGAAGGCAAGGGTCAAATGGGTCGAGGAGCGCACTTTCGTTGGCGAGTCCGCCAGTGGGCACAAGCTGGTGCTAGGCACTGCGTTCGGGCCGGAGGGCAAGACGCCGGGGCCGAGCCCAATGGAACTGGTGCTGATCGGCACTGGCGGCTGCTCGGCCTATGACGTGGTCCATATCCTCGAAAAGGGGCGCGAGGCGGTCGAAGATTGCGTGGTCGAACTCGATGCCGACCGTGCAGAAGCCGATCCCAGGGTGTTCACCCGCATTCACATGCATTTTGTCGTCAAGGGCCGGGCGCTATCACACGACAAGGTGAAGCGGGCGATCGGGCTTTCGATCGACAAATACTGCTCGGCCTCGGCAATGATGGCCAAGACTGCCGAGATTACCCACGACTTCGAAGTCATTGAAACGACAGCGAAGTAGGGTTGTCCCTACGTCGCCATCAGCGCCTTGATGCCGTCGGCGACGAACTGTACGGCGAGCGCCGCCAGGATGACGCCGAGCAGCCTTGTCAGGATCGAACGGCCGGTTTGGCCGAGGATACGGTCGATGCGCTCTGACAGCACGAACACCAGGTAGGTGATGACGAGGCAGATGGCGATGATGCCGACAAGGGCTGTCTGCGCCCCCAAACCCTGAAACGAGCTTGAGAGCAGGACGGTCGCCGAAATCGCGCCGGGACCGGCAATAAGCGGGATCGCCAGCGGAAAGGCGGCGATGTTGTGGATCATGTCCCTGGTGATGGCGACGTCGCCGATCTTCTCCTTGCGGTCCTGCCGGCGCTCGAACACCATTTCGAAGGCGATGAAGAACAGCAGAAAGCCGCCGGCGACGCGGAAGGCCGGCAGAGTGATGCCGAAGACTGACAGGATCGACGCGCCGGCGATTGCGAACAACGCCATTACCAGGAAGGCGATGACCGAGGCGCGCACGGAGACCTGGTTGCGCTCCTCGCGGTTCATGCCGCGGGTCACGGCGAGGAAGAGCGGCGCCAGGCCGGGCGGATCGATCGTCACCAGTATGGTGACGAAGGCGTTGAACAGGCTGTCGAAGCTCGGCATGCTGACCCTCCCCGCCGGCAAAGCCGGATAACGGGATTGGTAGAGCAAAGCGGAGCCAGTGGAAACCGTGCGGATCAGGGGCTGACGGCCCGGCGCGCCAGAAACTCGACTTCGAGACGCCAGGTGGCGCCGTCGTCCTGTGAGCGTTCGCCCAGCCAGCGGAACGAATTTTCGGTGATGCGCGAAAAGCTCCAGCGCACAGCAGATCCGGTGCCGTCTGCGCCTTGCTGGATGATGGTGTCGCCCTCGGCACGGCCGAGCTGGCGGCTGTAGTACTGATTGCGCGGATCGCTCCAGAAGATGTGCCAGGCGTCAACGCCGGGATCGTAGACGCGCAACGTCGTGCCATAGAAGGTCCATTTGCCGAGCGAGGGCGAGGGGCCGGCGTCACGGGCAGGCAGGATCCATACGTCCTGGATCGCGCGGCCTTCGAGCACCCAGCCGAAATGCACTTCGCCGCGCCCGGTCAGCACCTGACCGTCCTCGAGATGGCGCGTGGCGTCGAACGTCCAGGCGCCGATGAAGCGGCCATAAAGATTCAGTTTCTCGGCAAGGGCCGGTACGGGCCCACCGCTGTGCAGGGCCTTGGCAAAGGAATTGGACATGGCTTCGCTCTCATCTTGTCAGGAGACCGGCAAGCATAGAGGCTCACAGGGGTTCTGCGCTTGGGAAAAGTTGCTATGTTTCGGCGATGACGACGAGCGCGCACAGGCTGGCGTCGGGCCGAGGCTGGCAGGTGTCGGATGTCATCTGCACCGCCAGCGCCGCCGACAGGCCATTCGAGGAGGAGCATCGGGATTTCTGCGTTGCCGCCGTAACCAACGGCACCTTCCGCTATCGTGCGCGCGAGGGCACGGCGATGCTGGCGCCGGGCGCGCTCCTGCTCGGCAATCCCGGCACATGCTATGAATGCGGTCACGAGCATGGCGCCGGCGACCGCTGCCTCTCCTTCCATTTCGGACCGGCCTATATGGAGCGGATCGTCGCCGACGTGCCGGGCACGAAGACGCTCGATTTCGGCACGCCGCGCCTGCCGCCCTTGCCGGCGCTGGTGCCGCTGCTTGCCGAAGCGGAGGCGGCGCGCGAGATGGCCGACACCGGCGCGTTCGAGGAACTCGCCCTGCGCATTGCCGGTGCCGCGGTGACAGCGGCTTGCAGCGCCACGGATCGGGGACGGACGCCGAGCCGCCGTGACCAGAAGCGTGTTGCCGAAGCGGTGCGGCGCATCGAAGTCGATGCCGACCGGCCGATCTCGCTTGCCGAACTCGCCGACGAGACCGCCACCAGCCCTTACCATTTCCTGCGCACCTTCCGGCACGTCGCCGGTATGACGCCCTACCAATTCCTGCTGAGAGCGCGGCTGCACAGGGCAGCCGTGCGGCTCCGGACGTCGGATCAGACGATTTCGGCGATTGCCTTTTCGGCGGGATTCAACGATCTATCAACCTTCAATCGTCGTTTCCGGCGGCTGATGGGCGAGGCGCCGGGTACTTATCGCGCCCGCCGGCGACGCCCGTGAAAGGGTGCCACGGCCATATCGTCGCAATTGGTTTATCCTTTTGAATTTGCCGCTAAAAACCACACTGGAAAACTGCCGCGATTGTTGGAGTTTCAGGCTGGCTTCCTATATAAGCACCAAGTGATTCCTGATTAGATTGTGATCCGATTTGACCGACCAAAAGACACCGCGCGGCGCCGACGGCGGCCCCACCGGCATCGAGCCGATATCCATCATCGAGGAGATGCAGCGCTCCTATCTCGATTACGCCATGAGCGTGATCGTCAGCCGCGCGCTGCCGGACGTGCGCGATGGCCTCAAGCCGGTGCATCGCCGCATCCTCTACGCCGCCTATGAGAGCGGCTATCACTGGAACCGCAAATATGTGAAATCGGCACGCCCGGTCGCCGACGTGATGGGTAAATACCATCCGCATGGCGACGCCTCGATCTACGACGCTTTGGTGCGCATGGCGCAGGATTGGTCGCTGCGCGTGCCGCTGATCGACGGGCAGGGCAATTTCGGCTCGATCGACGGCGATCCGCCGGCGGCGATGCGCTACACGGAATCGCGGCTGACCAAGGTCGCGCATGAGTTGCTGGAAGACATCGACAAGGACACAGTCGATTTCCAGGACACTTACGATGCGTCCGGCAGCGAACCGAAAGTCCTGCCGGCGCGCTTCCCGAACCTGTTGGTCAACGGCTCCGGCGGTATCGCCGTCGGCATGGCCACCAACATCCCGCCGCACAATCTGGGCGAGGTCTGCAACGGCGCCATTGCCCTCATCGATAATCCGGCGATCGACCTTCCGGCGCTGATGGAGATCATTCCGGGACCGGATTTCCCGACCGGCGGCATCGTGCTTGGCCGTTCCGGTATCTACAGCGCCTATTCGACCGGCCGCGGCTCCATCGTCATGCGCGGCCGCGTCAACGTCGAGGCGCGCGGCAACGATCGGGAATCGATCGTCATCACCGAGGTTCCCTATCAGGTGAACAAGGCGTCGATGATCGAGAAGATGGCCGAGCTGGTGCGCGACAAGCGCATCGAGGGCATTTCCGACATTCGCGACGAGAGCGACCGGCAGGGCTACCGCGTCGTCATCGAACTGAAGCGCGACGCGGTCGCCGATGTCATTCTCAACCAGCTTTACCGCTTCACCCCGCTGCAGACATCCTTCGGCGCCAACATGGTGGCACTGAACGGCGGCAAGCCGGAATTGCTGACTCTGACCGACATGCTGAAGGCGTTCGTCGCCTTCCGTGAGGAGGTGATCAGCCGGCGCACAAAATTCCTGCTGCGCAAGGCGCGCGACCGCGCCCATGTGCTGGTCGGCCTTGCCATCGCTGTTGCCAACATCGATGAAGTCATCAAGCTGATCCGCAGCGCTCCGGACCCGCAGACGGCGCGCGAGCAGTTGATGGAGCGGCGCTGGCCTTCGGGCGACGTGGAATCGCTGATTCTTCTGATCGACGACCCGCGCCATCGCATCAACGAGGACGGTACCTACAATCTCTCCGAGGAGCAGGCGCGCGCCATCCTCGAACTGCGCCTGCAGCGCCTGACCGCGCTCGGCCGCGACGAGATCGCCGACGAGCTGAACACGATCGGCGACGAGATCAAGGACTACCTGGACATCCTCTCGTCCCGCGCCCGCGTCCAGCAGATCGTCAAGGACGAGCTCATCGCCGTGCGCGACGAGTTCGGCACGCCGCGCCGCACCGAGCTCGCCGAGGGCGGGGCGGACATGGAAGACGAGGACCTGATCCAGCGCGAGGACATGGTCGTCACGGTCAGCCATTCCGGCTACATCAAGCGCGTGCCGCTGTCGCTCTACCGGGCGCAGCGCCGCGGCGGCAAGGGCCGCTCCGGCATGTCGACCAAGGAAGAGGATTTCGTCACCCGGCTGTTCGTCGCCAACACGCACACGCCGGTGCTGTTCTTCTCCTCGCGCGGCATCGTCTACAAGGAAAAGGTCTGGCGCCTGCCGATCGGCAACCCGCAATCGCGCGGCAAGGCGCTGATCAATATGCTGCCGCTCGAACAGGGCGAGCGCATCACCACGATCATGCCGCTGCCGGAGGATGAGACGAGTTGGGGCGAGCTCGACGTCATGTTTGCCACCACGCGCGGCACCGTACGTCGCAACAAGCTGTCGGACTTCGTCCAGGTCAACCGCAACGGCAAGATCGCCATGAAGCTGGACGAGGAAGGCGACGAGATCCTCGGCGTCGAGACCTGCACCGACAATGACGACGTGCTTTTGACGGCAAGTTCCGGCCAGTGCATCCGCTTTCCGGTCAGCGACGTACGCGTCTTCCAGAGCCGCAATTCGGTCGGCGTGCGCGGCATTGCGATGGCCGATGGCGACCGGGTGATCTCGATGGCGGTGATCGAGCATGTCGATGCGCCGCCGGCGGAACGTGCCGCCTACCTCAAGCGGGTGGTGGCCGAACGCCGGCTCGCTGCTGACATTGCGGCCGGCGAGGAGGAAGAAATCCAGCTCACCAATGAAGAGGTCGGCGAAGAGGCGGAGCTTTCCGACGACCGCTATGAGTTCCTCAAGGCGCACGAGCAGTTCGTGTTGACGGTGACGGAATATGGCTACGGCAAGCGTTCATCGTCCTACGATTTCCGCCTGACTGGCCGTGGCGGCAAGGGTATTCGCGCCACCGACGTCTCGAAAACGGCCGAAATCGGCCGCCTGGTGGCGACCTTCCCGGTCGGCAACGACGATCAGATCATGCTGGTTTCGGATGGCGGCACCGTAATTCGCGTCCCGGTCAACGGCATTCGTTTCGCCAGCCGCGCCACCAAGGGCGTTACTATCTTCAATACCGCAGAGGGCGAGAAGGTCGTTTCGGTGGAGCGGATTTCAGAACCGCAAGCCGACGAGGAGATCGAAGAGAGTGTCGATGCTGAAGGTGGCGCTTCCACCGATGCCGAAGGTGGGGAGCCTGATACTACCGTCGAGTGAGTTTGCCACGACGGCGCCAGCCCTATGGGCCGGCGTGTGAAGACACCCCGCAATCTAGAAGTGGCGATAAGGCTTGCGGTTGCCGAAGCCTTCGAACCGCTTGGTATTGGCCTTGGCGGGGACGCGCTGTGCTTCCTGATGCAACCCGAATACGGTAGCGATCAGCATGGCGACGGTCATTGCGGTGGCGAGGATGTAGATCAGCATGTGCATGTTCTCCTGCGCCTAACAACGATTAGATGGGTGTTTGGTTTCATCTTCTGCAGCGGCAACTTAGTGAACACTGCGTGAAGCTGTTGTGAGCGGCACATTCATCTGTCGTTCACGTCGGCCAAAAGGTTCACGGGGCGGGCTGGCGATCGGATTTGCCTTTAGGGGAGAGGCTCGCTAGAAGCACCTGCCATGACCGAACGCATCGCCCTTTATGCCGGCTCTTTCGACCCGCTGACCAACGGCCATCTCGACGTGCTGAAGGCGTCGCTGGCCGTGGCGGATACAATCTATGCGGCGATCGGCATCCATCCCGGCAAGAAGCCGTTGTTTTCCTTCGAGGAACGGGTTGGCCTGATCGAAACGGCCGCGAAGGCGGAATTCGGCAGCGACGGTGCGCGTATCAAAGTAGTCGCCTTCGACGGGTTGGTGATCGATGCGGCCAGGAAGCATGGCGCCTCGATCATCATCCGCGGCCTGCGCGACGGCACCGATCTTGACTATGAGATGCAGATGGCCGGCATGAACGAGACCATGGCGCCGGAGCTGCAGACCGTGTTCCTGCCCGCCAGCCCTTCAGTGCGCACCATTACCGCCACACTTGTGCGCCAGATAGCTTCGATGGGAGGCGACATCCGCCCCTTCGTGCCGGCGGCCGTGGCCGGCGCGCTCACCGCCAAATTCGCGAAATAAATGCATGTCACCCAAAAGTGGAACCCGGCTTTGGGTAACGACATGCATGAACGAAGATATTCGGAGAAAGATCCCATGCAGCTGAAAAAGCTTGCCTTCTTGCTTGCCGTGCTTGCCGGTCTTGTGACCGCATCCGTGTCGGCCTTTGCCGCCGATCCGGAAAACACCATGATCGTAACGCTGAAGGACGGCGACGTGACCATCGCGCTGAGGCCCGACCTTGCGCCGAAGCACGTCGCGCAGATCAAAAAGCTGGTGCGCCAGGGCGCCTACGACAACGTCGCCTTTCACCGCGTCATCGACGGCTTCATGGCGCAGACCGGCGACGTCAAGTTCGGCAACATGAAGAGCGGCTTCAATGCCGACGCTGTCGGCACCGGCGGCTCCGATCTTCCTGACCTGCCGGCCGAATTCTCCAGCACCGAGCACTACCAGCGCGGCGTGGTCGGCATGGCCCGCTCCGACGATCCGAATTCCGCCAATTCGCAATTCTTCATCATGTTCGCGCCGGCACCGCCGCTCGATGGCCAGTACACCATCGTTGGCAATGTCGTCAGCGGCATGGAGCTGGTGGACCACATCAAGAAAGGCGACGAGGCGCAGAACGGGACGGTGACCGACCCCGATCGCATGATCAAGGTGCGCATCGCCGCGGACGGCAAGTAACCCCAATTGTTCAAAAGGATATTTCTGACATGGCCGAAATCAAGGACCGCGAGAACGCGCTTATCATGGACACGACCAAGGGCAAGGTCGTCATCGAATTGTTTCCAGATCTGGCGCCCGGCCATGTCGGCCGTATCAAGGAGCTGGCGCGCGAAGGCGCCTATGACGGCGTGGTCTTCCACCGCGTCATCGACGGCTTCATGGCGCAGACCGGCGACGTGAAGTTCGGCAATTCCAACAAGCCGTCTTTCGCGCCATCGCGCGCCGGCACTGGCGGTTCCGACAAACCCGATCTGAAGGCCGAGTTCTCCAACACCAACCACGGCCGCGGCACCTGCTCGATGGCGCGCTCGCAGAACCCGAACTCGGCCAATTCGCAGTTCTTCATCTGCTTCGACGATGCCGCCTTCCTCAACCGCCAGTACACGGTATGGGGCCAGGTCATCGAAGGCATGGACAACGTCGACAAGATCAAGCGCGGCGAACCGGTGCAGGATCCTGACAAGATCGTGTCGCTCAAGGTCGCGGCCGACGTGAAATGACCGGCCGGGCTGTCGCGGCCATCGCATTTGTGCTCGTCGCGGCGGCCACTCCGGCGCTGGCAACGGAATCGATCGTCTGCAGCGCCGACGGCGGCGCGGCATCGATTGATGTTTTGATGGGACACACGGCCGTCATTGCGGTGGCTCGTGTGTGGCTGGATGCCGGCGGCAAGACATGGACCACGGACGGACAGGCAGGCTCAACGAAAGTCATCGTTGGACAGGCATTCGAAGACGACGAGCGCATGCTGATCGATCTCACTGATGAGGGCCTCAGCTCGATCGTCGCCAAATTGCGGCTGGTCAAGGCCAGCGAGCAGTCCAGCTTCGCAATGGGCGGTACGCTGAGCATAGACAGTGTCGGCGCCTGGGCGGTGACCTGCCCGGAACCTTGAGGCGGGGATTTCTTGCGCGTCGATCTTTTCGACTTCGATCTGCCGGAGGAGCGCATCGCGCTTCGCCCAGCCGAGCCGCGCGACAGTGCCAGGATGCTGGTGGTCAGGCCGGGTGAGGGGCTCGAAGACCGGACGGTGCGCGACCTGCCGGCCCTGCTCAAGGCCGGTGATGTGCTGGTCTTCAACGACACCAAGGTCATTCCGGCACAATTGAAGGGCATCAGGCGGCGCGGCGAAGCAGCAGCGCAGGTCGAAGCCACGCTGCATATGCGGATGGCGCCCGACCGGTGGCTCGCCTTCATGCGTCCGGGCAAGCGCATCGCCGCCGGCGATCGCATCCATTTCGGTCATGACGCCAATTCCTGCTTTCTCGGCCAGCTCGACGCGACAGTGATCGAGAAGGGAGAAGGTGGCGAGGTGCTGCTCGGCTTCGACCTGTCAGGTCCGTTCCTCGACGAGGCGCTGCATGCCGTCGGCCACATCCCGCTGCCGCCCTACATCGCTTCCAAGCGTGACGACGACGAACGCGACCGCAGCGATTACCAGACCATTTATGCCAAGGAGGAGGGCGCCGTGGCCGCGCCGACGGCAGGGCTGCATTTCACGCCGGAGCTGTTTGCGACGCTCGACGCCAAGGGCATAGAGCGCCGTTTCGTCACGCTGCATGTCGGCGCCGGTACGTTCCTGCCGGTGAAGGCGGACGACACCGCCGACCACAAGATGCACGCCGAAACCGGTTCGGTCAGCCCGGAAACCGCCGAGGCGCTGAATGCGGCGAAAGCAAAAGGAGGGCGCATTATCGCCGTCGGCACGACATCGCTGCGCTTGTTGGAGAGCGCGGCTGGCGAGGACGGCAGGCTGGCAGCATGGTCAGGCCCGACCGACATCTTCATCACGCCCGGCTATCGCTTCAAGACCGCAGACATGCTGATGACCAATTTCCATCTGCCGCGTTCGACGCTGTTCATGCTGGTTTCGGCCTTCTGCGGTTTGCAGACGATGCGCGCGGCCTATGCGCATGCGATCGAGAACCGCTACAGGTTTTATTCCTATGGAGACGCAAGTCTTCTGTTCAGGGAGGATAGTAATGGACGATGACCTGGAAACCTTCGGCCGCGAAGCCTTGATCACCGAGGTCAGGAAACTGCGCGCCGGAATCCGCCAACACCGCGACGCCACCGGCCATGATCTGTGCTGGCATCATCCCGACCTCTGGTCGCTTTTGCCCGAAAAGACCGAGCCGGCGATTGCCGTGCCACCGTGGTCGAAATTCATGCGCGGCTGCATCCGCTACCGGCAATCACTCGATAAGCAGGCTCCGGACGCGCCGGTATTCGACAAAGAGTTCGATGGCTAGGGAATTCAATGACTAACGCATTCAATGACTAACGCATTCACCTTCAAGGTGCTGGCGACCGACGGCAGGGCGCGGCGTGGTGTAATCACCATGCCGCGCGGCGAAATCCGCACGCCTGCCTTCATGCCGGTCGGCACCGGCGGCACGGTGAAGGCCATGTATATGGATCAGGTGCGCGGCGTCTGCTCGGACATTATCCTCGGCAACACCTACCACCTGATGCTGAGACCCGGCGCCGAGCGCGTGGCGCGGCTCGGCGGCCTGCATGAATTCGCCCGCTGGCCGCATCCAATCCTGACCGACAGCGGCGGCTTCCAGGTGATGTCGCTGTCGAAGCTGCGGAAACTGACCGAGAACGGCGTTACCTTCCGTTCGCATATCGACGGCGGCGCCTACGAGATGTCGCCGGAGCGTTCGATAGAGATCCAGGGGCTGCTCGATTCCGACATCCAGATGCAGCTCGACGAATGCACAGCGCTGCCGGCCAAGCAGAACGAGATCGAGCGTGCCATGGAGTTGTCGTTGCGCTGGGCCGAGCGTTGCAAGACGGCATTCGGCGAGCAGCCCGGCAAGGCGATGTTCGGCATTGTGCAAGGCGGCGACGTGCCGGATCTGCGGCTGCGCTCGGCGCAGGCGCTGAAGGCAATGGAGCTGAAGGGCTACGCGATCGGCGGGCTGGCTGTCGGCGAGCCGCAAGCGGTGATGCTGGAGATGCTCGACATCACTTGCCCGGAGCTGCCGGCTGACCGGCCGCGCTACCTGATGGGCGTCGGCACCCCGGACGACATTTTGAAGTCGGTGGCGCGCGGCATCGACATGTTCGACTGCGTGATGCCGACGCGGGCAGGGCGCCACGGCCTTGCATACACACGGCGCGGCAAGGTCAATCTGCGCAACGCCCGCCATGCCGACGATCCGCGTCCGCTCGATGAGGAAAGCGACTGCCCGGCCGCACGCGACTATTCGCGGGCCTATTTGCACCATCTGGTGCGCTCGCAAGAGGCGCTTGGGGCGATGCTCCTGACCTGGAACAATCTGTCCTATTACCAGCAGCTGATGCGCGACATTCGTGAAGCGATCGAGGCTGGCAGGTTCGCCGAACAAGCCGAGATCATCACGCAGCAATGGGCAAACGGTGACCTCGCCGTCCGGTAGGCATGCTCGCCAGGAATCCGGCTCCAGGGAGGAGTTGCCCCTTCCATGAACTGTTTTGAAACGACTGCCTAATAAGCATTGCCGGACGACATCGGGCGAGGATCAAGAACCTGTTCGTTTCGGGGCAAGTTTCAGTTCCTGGCACGACGGTGCGGACGAACGGCATCGCCGAGCCTTCGCCTTCCGTGGCTGTCCAGCAATGGACGGCGGGGTCGTTGCTTGCCGCTCTGGCGATCGCAGTGACCGGCCTGGTCTTGCGCTTACTTGGCGCGCGCGGCGACCTTTGGCTGGACGAGATCTGGAGCTTTGCGCTGATCGAGCCGCTGACCTCGATCGACCAGATATTCTGGCGCGTCAATCACGACAACAATCATTTCCTCAACTCGGTCTATCTCTATCTCATTGGCCCCGATGCTTCGCCGCTGATCCAGCGAGGTCTGTCGATAGCATTAGGTGTTGCCACGATCGGTGCGGCGGCAGCGAGCGCCGCATCGCGCGGACGACAGGCGATGATTGCCACAAGCCTGTTGTTTGCCGTGAGCTACCCAATGATCCATTACGGCTCGGAGGCGCGCGGCTATGCCGGCCTTGTGCTGTTCACGCTGCTTTCGGTCATTTTTCTGGAGCGCCGGCTCGACAGTAGACGGTGGTCTGGCGTGGCCTTGGCAGCGGCGATCCTTTTCGGCTTCCTGTGCCACCTCACCATGATCGGAATGGTGGCGGTCCTCGCAATATGGACCGCCTGGCTCGCCTGGCAGCGTACGGCGAAGGTCGGCCGTGTCGTTGCGGACCTGGCGTCGATCTTCCTGCCGGGCTTGCTTGCCGTGCTGCCGCTGGCTGTCGGCGTGTTTGTCGGCGGCAGGCTGTTCGGCTTCAGTGTCGGTGGTGTTTCGCCGTTCTCGATTGCCGCCTTCGCGCAGGGCTATGGCGGGATGATCCGCTCTCTGTTCGGGCTGCCACCCTGGTTCGGTGACGGGCCCTACATCGTTGCCGCCTGCTGTCTTGTCGGCCTCTCCGCCGGTGTCTGGCGCGGTCGCCGAGCCAGCCTTTATGCGATCGGGATTATCGGACTGCCTTTGCTCATGGCGGCGGCGCATCTGCCCAACCTCGAGTTCCCACGCTATTTCATCATCAGCGGAACATTGCTGCTGCTCTGGGCCGGCGAGATGATTGGCCGCGGCCTGGATGCTCGCGGGACTGCCAGGCTGCTTGCGATGGGAGCGCTGGTGATCGTGGTGGGTGGAAGCATTTCGTCGCTGCTTCAGTTCTATCAATATGGACGCGGCTCCTACGCCGCTATCGTCGATGAAATGACCAGGAACGGCGCAACCACCTATGCCAGCGACGGCAATTTCCGCACCCCCATTGTCGTCGACTATTTTGCGGCGCGAATGGATCGTCGGGCATTGCTGGTTCCAGACGACGGGATGTGCACCGAACGGCCCGCCTGGCTGGTCCTCGAGGGGGACGTGGACAAACAAGCCGAACATGTCGAACCGACGGCCGCATGCGCTCTGGCCTATGAACGGGCCGATGCGTCGAGGCATTGGGGGTTTTCAGGCCTGAGCTGGACGCTCTACCGGCGACAGGATTGAAACACCCCTTTAGGTGCTGAGCGACGTGGACGCACGCAGGCTGCAGCCGGTGATCCGAAAGCTGCCGTCAGGCTGTAGTTCTAGCGTGTAGACCGCCTCGTAGTCCTTGCCATCCGGGCCGACGATCAGCACTTGCTGGATGATCGAGGTCGGGCTCGTCTCGCGAACCTTGCCGAAGGAGTAGGTCTGCGGCTGGCGCACCGGCGGATAGCCGTTGGTCACCATGTTCATGAAGGTATCGACGGTCGGAAAGATGCGCTTCACATTCGGTGCGGCAAAGCTGTAGGCCGTCATTCCGTCATTGGCGATGAAGGCCCTCAACTGCCCATCGATGACCGTCTGCGCCGCTTTGACTTCGGCGTCGCCAGCAAAGGCCTGGGATGCGAAAATGAATGGAACGACTGCGAATGCGAAAAACGCGCGGCGCATGGCCTGTCTCCGTTGTCCCTGAGAAATCGCTGCCTGAAGGTACATGATACCATACGCTTTGCAGTGCTTCAGGGTTTCAGCCGAGCGCAAACATTCGGCGTGGCAGTCCGTGTCCAGACCGAGACGCATTGTCGAGGCGAGAACAGCCTGAGCGATTGCCGATGCTTGAAAGGCGAACGGCAGTCTGCCACAAGGGCCGCTCGATTATACCTAGAGCGTGCGATGTGAGCAGGACCAGGCAATGAAGGCATTTTTCGTGCAGATAAAGTGCGATCTGGGCAAGGCCTACGACGTTGCCAGCGCCCTGGCCGATGCCGAGATTGCTTCGGAAATCTACTCGACAGCCGGAAACTACGACCTGCTCGCCAAATTCTATGTCGACGACGAGGAAGACATCGGCCACTTCGTCAACGAGAAAGTGCAGATTCTTCCCGGTATCAAGGACACGTTCACGGTCGTCACCTTTCGCGCGTTTTGATCCGCATCCGGCATCTGCCCGGACACCAGGCAAAGCCTGATCAAGGCCCTATTGGTGCTGCCTTAATTTTAGGCAAGTGCGATATACTGATCGCCGGCGCCCAACAAATCACCGATTGCGCTTGATTTTCTCCAGCGAGGCCAGTGAAATGGCGCCACAGGGGAGTATGCGATTGGCAGCGTTCGATGAAATGCTTCCGGAAGTTTCCGGGCTGAGAAAACCGTATTCGGCTTACGATCGCTGGCTGAAGGAACAGGACCCGGCCAGACTTACCGAGAAGATGCAGGACGCCGAACGCGTCTTTCGCAAGACAGGCATCACTTTCGCCGTCTACGGCGAGCAGGAAGCATCGGAGCGGCTGATACCCTTCGATATCGTTCCGCGCATCATTTCGGGCAATGAATGGCGACGGCTGACGCAAGGCATCGAGCAGCGCGTCCAGGCGCTGAACGCCTTTCTCGACGACATCTACCATCGCCAGGAGATCTTGCGCGCCGGCCGGGTGCCGAAGGAGTTGATCGCCAAGAATGAGGCGTTCCTGCCCGAGATGATCGGGGTGCGGCCGCCGGCCGGCGTCTATACCCACATCATCGGCGTCGACATCGTACGCATCAGCGAGAACGAGTTCTACGTGCTGGAGGACAACGCGCGCACGCCGTCCGGCGTCTCCTACATGCTGGAGAACCGCGAGACGATGATGCAGCTCTTTCCCGAGCTGTTCCAGCAGATCAAGGTGCGGCCGGTTGAGAATTACCCGCAGCTCTTGCGCCAGTCGCTGGCGGCAGTGCGGCCGCAAAGCACCAAGGGCGCGCCGACCATTGCCGTGCTGACGCCGGGCAGCTTCAACTCGGCGTATTTCGAACATGCTTTCCTTGCCGACCAGATGGGCGTGCAGCTTGTCGAAGGGCAGGATCTGCGCGTCGTCGATGGCCATGTCGCGATGCGCACCACCGAGGGCTACAAGCAGATCGACGTGCTTTACCGTCGTGTCGACGACTCGTTCCTCGATCCGCTGACCTTCCGCCCCGACTCGGCACTTGGCGTGCCGGGCATTATGGACGTCTACCGCGCCGGCAACATCACGATCGCCAATGCGCCGGGAACCGGCATCGCCGACGACAAGGCGATTTATTCCTACATGCCCGAAATCGTCGAATTCTATACCGGCCGCAAGGCGATGCTCGGCAACATCCCGACCTGGCGCTGCTCGGAGCCGGACAGCCTGAAATACGTGCTCGAGCACATCGATGAATTGGTTATCAAGGAAGTCCACGGCTCCGGCGGTTACGGCATGCTGGTCGGTCCGGCGGCGACCAAGAAGGAATGCGAAGAGTTTTCCAAAAAGCTCGCGGCAAAACCGTCGAACTACATCGCCCAGCCGACGCTGGCGCTGTCGACCTGCCCGATCCTGACGGACAAGGGGCTGGCGCCGCGCCATGTCGATCTGCGCCCCTATGTGCTGGTTTCCGACCGTATCCAGATCGTGCCCGGCGGGCTGACCCGAGTAGCGCTCAAGGAAGGCTCGCTGGTCGTCAATTCCTCGCAAGGCGGGGGCACGAAGGATACGTGGGTGTTAGATGATTAGAGTGGAAGTAGTGAATAGTGAATGGTGAATAGTGAATAGTGAATAGTGAATAGTGAATAGATAAGGATATGGGTCGTTGATGTTGGTGAAATGCCCTGAAGTGAAGCGCGCGGAATCGTGCCCTGGAATCTGGATAGTCACCATTCACCATTCACCTTTCACTATTCACCACAGGACCGCCTGACATGCTTCTCGGCCGCACCGCCAACGGGCTCTACTGGATGAACCGCTACATCGAGCGGGCGGAAAACATGGCGCGATTGGTGGATGCCGGCCTGCGCATGGCGCTGACTCGTACTCAGAACGCTTCGGAGGAGTGGAATTCGGTGCTGCTCAGCGCCGGTTCGGACGCCAGCTTCACGCAGAAATATTCCGACTACACCGCCGCCAATGTCGCCGACTATCTGCTGCGCGACACATCGAACCCGTCGAGCACGATGTCGTCTATCGAAACGGCCCGTAACAATGCCCGCATGGTGCGTACCGCACTGACGCGTGAAACCTGGGAAAGCATCAACGAAGCCTGGATGTCGCTGAAGCGGATGCTGGCCAAGCCGATCGACGAGCGCGACCTGCCCAACGCGCTCGACGCAATCAAGCGCGAGACGGCGCTGATCCGCGGCTCGTTCTACGGCACGATGCTGCGCAACGAGATTTTCGATTTTTCGCAGCTCGGCACTTATGTCGAACGCGCCGACAACACCGCGCGCATCCTGGATGTGAAATACTACGTTCTGTTGCCGTCGATCTCCTGGGTCGGCTCGACGCTCGACAACTACCAGTGGGAATCGATCCTGCGCTCGGTGTCGGCGCACCGTTCCTATCGCTGGGTCTATGATGCCGACTACAAGCCGAGCAACATCGCCGATTATCTGATCCTCAACGTCCGCATGCCGCGCTCGCTGACCTTTTGCTACCGCTTCCTGACGGAGCATCTCAAATTCCTGGGTGACGACTATGGGGAGCGCCACGCCTGTCATGCGACGGCTGCCAAGACCCAGGCCATGCTGACGGCCGGGTCGATCAAGGATATTTTCGACGCCGGCCTGCACGAATTCCTAGCCAATTTCATCCGCGACAACACCAGGCTCGGCGACGAGATCGCGCAGGATTACAGGTTCTATTGAGCATGATCCAAAAAGGCGGAGATCGGTTTTCGGAAAAGCTCATGCTCCAGGGACGAGAGCGATGCGGCTGAAGATCACCCACCGAACCGAATACCGCTACGATGCGCCGGTGCAGTATCTGTTGCAGCGTTTGCGGCTGCTCCCGGTGAACGGGCGCACTCAGACGGTACTGTCCTGGGCGCTGAAGATCGAAGGCGCACGCGAGGAAGTGCGCTTCACCGACCATTTCGGCAATGATACCCGGCTGTTGAGCGTCGAGGGCGAGCGCGACTTCATCACCGTCGAAGCAGCCGGCGAAGTGGTGACGCGCGACACCGCTGGCGTCTGCGGACCGCACCAGGGTTTCGCGCCGCTCTGGCTGTTCGGCCAGGAAACGCCGCTGACGACGATCGGCAGCGGCATTCGCGAGCTTGCTGCCTCGGTCGGCAAGGGTACCGACATCGAAAGGCTGCACCGGTTGATGGCGGTGATCGGCGAGCGCGTCGCTTATACGCCGGACACCACCAACGTGACGACGCCGGCCGAAGAGGCCCTGGCGCTCAAGACCGGCGTTTGCCAGGACCACAGCCACATCTTCGTTGCCGCGGCGCGTGCCATGGATTTTCCGGCCCGCTATATCAGCGGCTACCTGATGATGGATGCGGCCATCGAGCAGGTGGCAAGCCACGCCTGGGCCGAGGCGCATGTCTCGGGCCTCGGCTGGGTCGCCTTCGATGTCGCCAACGGCATTTCTCCGGACGAGCGTTATGTGAAGGTGGCGACCGGCCGCGATTATCGCGACGCCATGCCGGTATCTGGAATTCGGCTGGGACAGGCGGAAGAACAGCTTGCGGTCACCGTCACCGTGGAGCAGTAATCCCCGGCAAGATTGTTGCCAAAGAGATTCGATGACCTATTGCGTCGGCCTGAAGATCGATCGCGGGCTCGTGTTCATGTCGGACACGCGCACCAACGCCGGCATGGATTCGATCTCGACCTTCAGGAAGATGCATGTCTGGGAAGAGCCGGGCGAGCGCGTCATCGTTTTGATGTCGGCCGGCAATCTGGCGACGACGCAGGCCGTGGTCAGCCTGCTCGACGAACGCACCAAGGCAGTGGCGGAGCGCCGTGCCACGTTGCTCGAAACGCCCTCCATGTACCAGACAGTCCGGTTGGTCGGAGACACCGTCAAGGAGGTCATCGCCAGTTCGTCGCCGGCTGGCGAAAAGGCGGACTCCTACTTCAACGCCTCCTTCATCCTTGGCGGTCAGATCAAGGGCAGCCCGCCGCGCCTGTTCATGATCTATCCGGAAGGCAATTTCATCGAATCCACCGACGACACGCCGTTCTTCCAGATCGGTGAGACCAAATACGGCAAGCCGATCATTATCCGCGCTTATGAAAGGACGATGAGTTTCGCCGAGACGGTGAAGTTGCTGCTGGTGTCGTTCGACTCGACGCTGAAGTCGAACCTGTCGGTCGGCCTGCCACTCGACCTGCTGTTCTATGAAAAGGACACTTTCAAGGTCGGCCTCAAAAAGCGAATAAACCAGGACGATCAATATTATCGTACGATCTCGGATAGCTGGTCGAACGCGCTGAAGACCGCCTTTGCCAGTCTGCCTGATTTTCCCGAATGAAAACCTTCGTTTTTCGTGCTCTTTGACCGCGGCTCGATGAGGCGCCACGGAGGCGAAGAAGATGAATAGCAACGAATTCCGCGAGTGGTCGCTGCGAGCGGCTGAATGGGGCGTCGACTACAGAAACAGCCTTCGCGAAAGACCGGTGCGGCCGCTTGTCGAGCCGGGCGAAATCTTCAAAAGCATCGATGCCGCGCCGCCGGAAGACGGCGAAACGATGCAGGCAATCTTCGCCGATTTCGAACAAAAGATATTGCCGGGCATGACGCACTGGCAGCATCCGCGTTTCTTCGCCTATTTCCCGGCCAATGCGGCGCCGGTCTCCGTCGTGGCCGAGTATCTGGTTTCCGCGATGGCCGCGCAATGCATGCTCTGGCAGACCTCGCCGGCGGCAACCGAGCTCGAGACGCGGGTCGTCGATTGGATGCGGCAGGCGCTTGGTTTGCCGGAGGGATTTTCCGGCGTCATGCAGGATTCGGCTTCATCGGCGACGCTTGCCGCCGTGCTGACCATGCGCGAGCGCGCGCTCGACTGGCAAGGCAACAAGAACGGCTTGCAAGGGCAGCCGGTCGTGCGGATCTATTCTTCCGACCAAGTCCATACTTCTATCGACCGGGCGATCTGGG
Source organism: Mesorhizobium sp. M0408 (assembly GCF_040321495.1). Taxonomy (NCBI): domain Bacteria; kingdom Pseudomonadati; phylum Pseudomonadota; class Alphaproteobacteria; order Hyphomicrobiales; family Phyllobacteriaceae; genus Mesorhizobium; species Mesorhizobium sp. M0408. The sequence continues at coordinate 128,467 of NZ_JAMYRO010000016.1, forward strand.
TGTCGGGCATCGGCGAGGCGAACCTCGTGCGCATTCCGGTCGCCGGACGCTTCCGCGCCATGCAGACGACGGCTCTGGAAGCCGCGATCGTTACCGACCGCGAAAACGGCATGCTGCCGGCGGGCATCATCGCCAGCGTCGGCGGCACAAGTACCGGCGGCACCGACAACGTGGCGGCTGTTGCCGAGGTGGCGAAGCGGCACGGGCTCTACCTGCATGTCGATGCCGCATGGGCCGGCTCCGCCATGATCTGCCCCGAGTTCCGGCATTTCTGGACCGGCGCCGAAAATGCCGATTCCATCGTCTTCAACCCGCATAAATGGTTGGGGGCACAGTTCGATTGCTCGATGCAGTTCATCCGCCAGCCGAAAGACCTGGTCCGCACGCTGGCGATCAAGCCCGAATTCCTGAAAACGCATGGCCGCGACGGGGTCATCAACTACTCCGAATGGTCGGTGCCGCTCGGACGGAGGTTCCGCGCGCTGAAACTTTGGTTCCTGCTGCGTGCGCATGGCTTGGAAAATCTGCGGAACATGATCCGCAACCATGTCGCCTGGAGCGAGAGCCTCGCCGCGCGGCTGGCTCGGGAACCGGATTTCGAGATCGTCACGGAACCGATGCTGTCGCTATTCTCATTCCGCCATCTCGCGGCTGCGGGAATCGGCCTTGACGAGCACAATTTGCGGCTGGTCAACGCGATCAACGATGACGGCCGCATTTACCTGACGCAGACCCGGGTGGACGGACAGGTGGCGATCCGCTTTCAGGTCGGGCAGTTCGAAACGACTGCGGCGGACGTCGATACTGCTTTCGAGGTCATCACTGAGATCGCGCGGGGGCTGAGTTGATACCCTCGTCGAGATTGCGCCGGAGCTTTTCTCTCTGCAGTCGCCCGATTTTCATTAGCCGGGCCCATACCTGTTCATGGCTTTCGTTTTCAGCTATAGACGAGAGAAACGAAAATGAGAGGTTGCTAGATGTATCTGTCGCCGCGTCATTCCGAAATCATCCAGATGGCCAAGGACCATGGCCGCGTACTGGTCGAGGAGCTGGCGACGCATTTCAACGTGACGCCGCAGACGATCCGCAAGGATCTCAACGATCTCTGCGACCAGCGGCTTTTGTCCCGCATCCATGGCGGGGCATTGTTCCCCTCCGGCATCGAGAACATGGAATATGAGGCTCGGCGCAAGATCGCCGCCGAGGAGAAGGAGGCGATCGGCCGCGCAGCAGCCCGGCTGATCCCCGACAACGCGTCTCTGTTCATCAATATCGGGACAACGACGGAAGCTGTCAGCAAGTCGCTGCTCGATCACAGCGGCCTGATGGTCATCACCAATAACATCAATGTTGCCAACAGGATGCGCATATATCCTTCGATCGAGGTCGTGATCGCCGGCGGTGTCGTGCGCGGTTCCGACGGCGGTGTGGTCGGCGAGGCAGCGGTCGATTTCATCAGGCAGTTCAAGGTCGATTTTGCGGTGATCGGCGCCTCGGCCATCGACCATGACGGCGCACTGCTCGACTTCGATTTTCGCGAGGTGAAGGTGGCTCAGGCGATCATCGCCAACGCCCGACATGTGATCCTGGTGTCGGACCAGACCAAATTCGAGCGCACCGCGCCCGTCCGCATCGGCCATCTGTCGCAGGTCAACACCTTTATCACCGATCGTTGCGACATCCCGTCGGTGCGTAAGATCTGCCAGGAGGCAGAAGTTCAGCTGATCGAAACGTCGCTCTCCTAGAGATGCCGTAGCGGCATCTTCCGCCCATCATATTTCGTTTGACATTCGTTATCATTTCGAAATAATCCCTCTACGGTTTCGCAAGAACCCAAAAATGCTGCAATGCGAAATCGAGGGAGGATTCTTTGAGCGCATCACCGATTCATGACATTTTCGTCATCGGTGGCGGCATCAATGGCTGCGGCATCGCCCGCGATGCCGTTGGACGTGGCTTTTCGGTTTTTCTTGCCGAGATGAACGATCTGGCCAGCGGGACCTCTTCCGGCTCGACCAAACTGATCCACGGCGGCTTGCGCTATCTCGAATTCTACGAATTCCGTCTGGTGCGCGAAGCGCTGATGGAACGCGAGGTCCTGTGGAGGAACGCGCCGCACATCATCTGGCCGATGCGCTTCGTGCTGCCATACGCCAAGGGACTGCGTCCGGCCTGGCTGATCCGGCTCGGGCTTTTCCTCTACGACCATATTGGCGGGCGCAAATTGCTGCCGCCGACGAAAACGCTGGACATGGCCAAGGATCCGGCCGGCAAGCCGCTGAAGCCGCTGTTTCGAAAGGCGTTCGAATATTCGGACGGTTGGGTCAACGATGCCCGGCTGGTTGTGTTGAACGCCCGCGACGCTGCCGAGCGCGGCGCAACCATTCGAACCCGAACAAAGGTCGTCAGCGCACGCCGCGAAGGCAATCTCTGGACGGTCAGGCTTGAAAATGTGCGGACCGGCGATACCGAGGAGGTCAAGGCGCGGCTGCTGGTCAATGCCGCCGGCCCGTGGGTCGATCAGGTGCTGTCGGCCACCGTCGGCTTGAACGACGTGCACAATGTCCGCCTCGTACAAGGCAGCCATATCGTCGTGGGCAAGAAATTCGACGACCCACGCGCCTATTTCTTTCAGAACAAGGACGGGCGCATCATTTTCGCCATCCCTTACGAGGACGAATTCACGCTCATCGGCACGACCGATCGTGACTATCCCGGCGATCCGCACAACGTCAGGATCAATGACGCCGAGATCGACTATCTCTGCGCTGCGGCAAGCGAATATTTCGCGCAGCCGGTCAAGCCGTCGGATATCGTCTGGACCTATTCCGCGGTGCGACCGCTCTACGACGATGGCGCCTCAAAGGCGCAGGAAGCCACCCGAGACTATGTGCTGAAGGCCGATGGAGGCGAGGGTGCCGCCCCGATCGTCAACGCCTTTGGCGGCAAGATCACGACCTACCGCCGATTGTCGGAATCGATGCTCGAGAAGATCGAGGGTTTTCTCGGCAAGCGCGGCAAACCATGGACGGCAAACGCGCCGCTGCCCGGCGGTGACTTTCCCGTCACCGGCTTCGATGCCGAGGTGGCGAAACTGAAAACGGCGTACCCGTTCCTCGACGCCCGGCTGGCCCGCCGGTTGACCCGGCTTTACGGCACCCGCGCAAGGAAGCTGCTGGGCCTCGCCAAGTCGAACGTCGATCTTGGCCGTAACTTCGGCGCCGATCTCTACGAAGCCGAGGTGCGCTACCTCGTCGAAAACGAATGGGCGATGACTGCCGAGGATGTATTGTGGCGCCGGACCAAGCGCGGCCTGCGTCTCAGCCGTGAGCAGGCGGCAGTGCTCGACGAGTTCATGCGCGGAATAAGCCGGCAGCACGTAGCGGCTGCCGAATAGGAACGGCCGACTGATGCAGAAAGCCTGGGAGGAGGCATCATGCTTGAACTGAGAAACGTGACGAAGACGGTGGGTGCGGCGGAACATATCCGCGACGTCTCGCTGACGCTTCAGCACGGCTCGCTCAACGTCCTGCTCGGGCCGACGCTCTCCGGCAAGACCAGCCTGATGCGGCTGATGGCGGGCCTCGACGTGCCGACCTCGGGCTCGGTCTGGTTCGATGGCAAGGATGTCACCGGCATGCCGGTGCAAAAGCGCAACGTCGCCATGGTCTACCAGCAATTCATCAATTATCCGGCGATGACGGTCTACGAAAACATCGCCTCACCGCTGCGGGTGGCCGGCACGGATCAGGCAACGATCGACAGGGAGGTGCGCAATGCCGCCGCCCTTCTCAAACTAACGCCCTATCTCGACCGGACGCCTCTCAGTCTGTCGGGCGGCCAGCAGCAGCGCACCGCGCTGGCCCGCGCCATCGTCAAGAATGCCAGCCTCGTGCTGCTCGACGAGCCGCTCGCCAATCTCGACTACAAGCTGCGTGAAGAATTACGCGCGGAACTGCCGAAAGTCTTCGCGGCCGCCGGTACAATCTTTGTTTATGCCACGACCGAGCCGCACGAGGCTTTGCTGCTCGGCGGCAACACGGCAACGCTTTCCGAGGGCAGCATCACCCAGTTCGGGCCGACCATCGAAGTGTTCCGCAAACCGGTCGATCTGGTGACGGCGAGAACCTTCGCCGATCCGCCGCTCAACACCATCGTGCTTGCCAAGAAGGGCCTGGATTTCCTGCTCGAGGGCGGCGTGAAATTGCCGGTGCCGGCGGAACTCTTCGGCATTGCCGATGCGATCTATACGATCGGCTTCCAGCCGCATCATCTGTCCCTCGATCGGCCCAACGCCGCCGCAGTGCCGGTGCGCGCAAAGGTGACGATCACTGAGATCACCGGATCGGAAAGCTTCATCCATCTCGATTTTGCCGATGCGCGCTGGGTCATGCTGACCCACGGCATTCGCGACTTCGAGCCGGACGAGGAGGTCGAGGTGTTCATCGACCCGCGCCACATCATGGTCTTCGACGAGCACGGCCGCGCCGTGGCCGCGCCGAAGCTGGCGGCCTAGGAGGAAGCGATGGCGCGCATCGATGTCAATCATATCCGCCACTCCTATCTGCAGAACCCGCGCACGGATGCCGATTTCGCGCTGAAGGAAGTGCACCACACGTTCGAGGATGGCGGCGCTTATGCGCTGCTCGGCCCATCCGGCTGCGGCAAGACCACGCTGCTCAACATCATTTCGGGATTGCTGCATCCCTCGCATGGCCAGCTGCTGTTCAACGGCAGGGACGTGACCAATCTGTCGACCCAAGAGCGCAACATTGCGCAGGTCTTCCAGTTCCCGGTGATCTACGACACGATGACCGTCTACGACAATCTGGCATTCCCGCTGCGCAATCGCGGCGTGCCGGAGGCCGACGTCGACCGCAAGGTGCGCGAGACGCTGGAGATGACCGGGCTGGCCGATATGGCCAAACGAAAGGCGCGCGGACTGACCGCCGACCAGAAGCAGAAAATCTCGCTCGGACGCGGGCTGGTGCGCTCCGACGTCAATGCCATCCTGTTCGACGAGCCTTTGACCGTCATCGACCCGCATATGAAATGGGTGCTGCGCTCGCAGTTGAAGCAGCTTCACCGCCGCTTCGGCTACACCATGGTCTATGTCACGCACGACCAGACCGAGGCGTTGACCTTCGCCGACAGGGTGGTCGTCATGTATGACGGCGAAATCGTGCAGATCGGCACACCGGCGGAGCTGTTCGAGCGCCCGCGCCACACCTTTGTCGGCTATTTCATCGGCTCGCCCGGCATGAATGTCATGCCGGTGGCGATCGACGGCAAGACAGCGAAGCTGGGCTCGCAGCAGATCGAACTGCCGGGCGTGCCCAAGGCGGGCGGCGGCGCCATCGAGCTCGGCATCCGTCCCGAATATGTGCGCCTGGGCAGCCAGGGCATGGCCGTCCGGGTCAGCAAGGTCGAGGACGTCGGCCGCCACAAGGTGGTCCGTGCCAATCTCGAAGGACGCGAGATCGCCGCCGTCATCGGCGAGGACGAGACAGTTCCGGCTGATCCGAAGGTGCGGTTCGACCCGGCCGGCATCAACATCTATGCCGATTCCTGGCGCGTCGAGATGGGAGCCTGAAGTGGAAAAGACCTGGAACAACAGAGCCTGGTTCCTGGTGCTGCCGGTGCTGCTGCTGGTGGCGTTCTCGGCGGTCATACCGCTGATGACGGTCGTCAATTATTCGGTGCAGGACACTTTCGGCAATAACGTCTTCTTCTGGGCCGGCACGGAATGGTTCGAGGAACTGCTTTCCTCCAGCCGCTTCTGGCAGGCGATGATCCGCAACCTTGTCTTCTCCTTCATCATCCTGGCGATCGAAGTGCCGCTCGGCATCTTCATTGCGCTCAATATGCCGAAGAAGGGTTGGGGCGTGCCTGTTTGCCTTGTTTTGATGGCGTTGCCGCTGCTGATCCCGTGGAACGTCGTCGGCACCATCTGGCAGGTGTTCGGGCGCAACGACATTGGCCTGCTCGGCTATTACGTCAACGCGCTCGGCATCGACTATAATTATGTGCAAGACCCATATGACGCCTGGGTCACGGTCATCATCATGGACGTCTGGCATTGGACCAGCCTCGTCGTTCTGCTCTGCTATGCCGGCCTGGTCTCGATCCCGGATGCCTTTTATCAGGCGGCCAAGATCGACGGTGCCTCGCGCTGGGCGGTGTTCCGTTACATCCAGCTGCCGAAGATGAACCGCGTGCTGCTGATCGCCGTGCTGCTGCGCTTTATGGATAGCTTCATGATCTACACCGAACCGTTCGTGGTGACCGGCGGCGGACCCGGCAACTCGACGACCTTTCTTTCGATCGATCTCGTCAAGACGGCGCTCGGCCAGTTCGACCTCGGCCCGGCGGCGGCGATGTCGCTGGTCTACTTCCTTATCGTCCTGTTGTTGTCATGGGTGTTCTACACCGTGATGACCAATTACGACGCGGAGCGCTGAGATGAGCCGCGCTGACGAAAGAGCCGACAGAGTGAGCGAGACGACAGCTTCGGAAGGGCTTGCCAGCACGCTACGGCAGGACGAGATCGCACGGCTGATGCGCCGTCGCGGCGAGGAGTCGCGCTGGTGGTGGATCGTGCCGACGCTCTACATCATCGTTCTGCTTTTGCCGATCTACTGGCTCATCAATATGAGCTTCAAGACCAATGGCGAGATCGTCTCGTCGCTGACGCTCTACCCGCACGCACCGACATTGGCGAATTACCGCACCATCTTCACCGACGCGTCCTGGTACTCTGGCTACATCAACTCGATCACCTATGTGGTTATGAACATGGTGATTTCGGTGGCTGCGGCACTGCCTGCTGCCTATGCCTTTTCGCGCTATCGCTTCCTCGGCGACAAGCATCTGTTCTTCTGGCTGCTGACCAACCGTATGGCGCCGCCGGCGGTGTTCGCGCTGCCATTCTTCCAGCTTTATTCGGCCTTCGGCCTTATCGACACCCACATCGCCGTGGCTCTGGCGCATTGCCTGTTCAACGTGCCGCTGGCGGTGTGGATCCTCGAAGGCTTCATGTCGGGCGTACCCAAGGAGATCGACGAGACCGCCTATATTGACGGCTATTCGTTCCCACGCTTCTTCATCAAGATCTTCATGCCGCTGATTGCGAGCGGCATCGGCGTGGCGTGCTTCTTCTGCTTCATGTTCTCGTGGGTGGAGCTCTTGATCGCCCGTACGCTGACGACAACCGATGCCAAGCCGATCGCCGCGACCATGACCCGCACCGTTTCGGCCGCCGGCATGGATTGGGGGCTGCTCGCCGCAGCCGGCGTGCTGACGCTGATTCCCGGCGCGCTCGTCATCTGGTTTGTGCGCAACTACATCGCCAAGGGCTTTGCCCTGGGGAGGGTATGATGGAGCAGGTCGACAGAAGCCCATGGTGGTGGGCCGTGCTGCTTCTCGCCCTGGTCGTCGTGGCCTGGGTGGCACTTCAAATCGATTTCGTGGCAATAACGGTGGGCTTCAGCGATCCGGCCAATATCCGCCTGTGGGGATTTAACCTCTCGTCCAACCTCGATTTTTCGTGGATGGCCTGGACGTGGCCGACCGCGGCCTTCTTTGGAACCATCTTTCTGCTGCTTTGCGGCATGGCGGCGTGGGAATACGTCTCGCCGGGCGGCAATCCGCGCGTCGGCGTGCTGCGGTTCGAAACGACGCGTGGCGACCGCCTGTTCCTGTCGCTGCTTGGCAGCGCCTTTATCCATCTCGCTTGGCTGGGTCTAGTCGGACCCAATCTGTGGTGGGCTCTCGCTCTCTCCGTGGTCTACGCCGTCGGCGTGTTCCGCTACGTATAGAGGGGGAAACTGTTGGAACGGCGGCGTGCCGGCCGCCGATCCAGATCGCACTTTGAACTTTAACAGTGGAGGAAATACATGCGACGGCAATTCTTGACATCAACAACTGCGCTTGTCCTGTTGCTCGGGGCAAGCAATGCCTATGCCGGAATGGACGAGGCCAAGGCCTTCCTCGATAAGGAAATCGGGCCCCTTTCGACGCTTTCGCGCGCCGACCAGGAAGCCGAGATGCAATGGTTCATCGATGCCGCGAAACCTTTCGCCGGCATGGATATCAAGGTGGTTTCCGAAACCATCGCCACGCATCAGTATGAATCGCAGGTGCTGGCGCCGGCCTTTACGGCCATCACCGGCATCAAGGTTACGCATGACGTCATCCAGGAAGGCGACGTCGTCGAGAAGATCCAGACCCAGATGCAGACCGGCCAGAACCTCTATGACGGCTGGGTCAACGATTCCGATCTGATCGGCACGCACTGGCGCTACCAGCAGGTGCGCAACCTGACCGACTGGATGGCAGGCGACGGCAAGGATGTCACCAACCCGAATCTCGACCTGAAGGATTTCATCGGCACTTCGTTCACCACCGCGCCCGACAAGAAGCTCTACCAGCTTCCCGACCAGCAGTTCGCGAACCTCTACTGGTTCCGGTACGACTGGTTCAACGACGAGAAGAACAAGGCGGACTTCAAGGCCAAATACGGCTACGACCTCGGCGTGCCGGTCAATTGGTCGGCCTATGAGGACATCGCCGAGTTCTTCACCGGGCGTGAGATCGATGGCAAGAAGGTCTACGGCCATATGGATTATGGCAAGAAGGACCCGTCGCTCGGCTGGCGGTTCACCGACGCCTGGCTGTCGATGGCCGGCAATGGCGACAAGGGCATTCCGAACGGTCTGCCCGTCGACGAATGGGGCATCAAGGTCGACGAGAATTCGCGTCCGGTCGGTTCCTGCACGGCGCGCGGCGGCGACACCAATGGCCCGGCTTCTGTCTATGCCATCCAGAAGTACCTCGATTGGCTGAAGGCCTATGCACCGGCGGAAGCCCAAGGCATGACCTTCTCCGAATCGGGGCCAGTTCCGGCGCAGGGCGCGGTTGCCCAGCAGATCTTCTGGTACACCGCCTTCACCGCCAGCATGGTCGACGCCAGCGCCAAGGCGGTGCTGAACGACGACGGCACGCCGAAATGGCGCATGGCGCCGTCGCCGCATGGCGTCTACTGGAAGGACGGCATGAAGCTCGGCTATCAGGACGTCGGTTCCTGGACGCTGATGAAGTCGACGCCGACCGACCGCGCCAAGGCCGCCTGGCTCTACGCGCAGTTCGTCACCTCGAAGACGGTCGACGTGAAGAAGAGCCATGTCGGCCTGACCTTCATCCGCGAGAGCACGATCCACGACAAGAGCTTCACCGAACGTGCGCCAAAGCTCGGCGGCTTGATCGAGTTCTACCGCTCGCCGGCGCGCGTCCAGTGGTCGCCGACCGGCACCAACGTGCCGGACTATCCTAAGCTGGCACAGCTCTGGTGGCAGGCGATCGGCGATGCTTCGTCGGGTGCCAAGAGCGCGCAGGAAGCGATGGACTCGCTCTGCGGCGAGCAGGAAAAGGTGATGAGCCGCATCGAGAAGTCGGGCGTCCAGGGCGATATCGGCCCGAAGATGGCCGAAGAGCATGACCTCGCCTACTGGAATACGGACGCGGTCAAGAAGGGCAATCTCGCTCCTCAGCTCAAGATCGAGAACGAGAAGGAAAAGCCGGTCACCATCAACTACGACGAGCTGGTGAAGAGCTGGCAGCAATAGGACCGTTTGATGCGGGCGTCCGCGCCCGCATCGCCATGCTCAGGGGAGGCGGCATGTTGCCGTCTCCCCTGTTTGCGTGAACGGCTCCGCGCCATCTGGCGTCGAGACATCGTAGCACCTTGAATTCGCTTCGACGGGAGAGAGAATGACCGGATATATCCTTGCAATCGACCAGGGGACGACATCGAGCCGGGCGATCCTGTTCGACGACAAGATGATGGTCGTCGGCAGCGGGCAAAAGGAATTCACGCAATATTATCCGGCCTCCGGCTGGGTCGAGCACGATCCCGAGGAGATCTGGTCGAGTGTCGTGGAAACGGTAGAGGCTGCGCTGAAGACAGCCGGCCGCAATGCGGCGGATGTCGCGGCGATCGGCATCACCAACCAGCGCGAAACCGTCGTCATCTGGGACAAGGAGACCGGCAAGCCGATCCACAACGCGATTGTCTGGCAGGACCGCCGCACCGCGCCGCTGTGCCAGAAATTGAAGAAGCTGGGACTGGAGAAGAAATTCACGAAAAAGACCGGCCTGCTGCTCGATCCGTATTTCTCCGGCACCAAGATCGCCTGGATGCTGGACAAGGTGAAGGGCGCAAGAAAACGCGCCGAGAAGGGCGAGCTGCTGGCCGGCACCATCGACAGTTTCCTGATTTGGCGGCTGACCGGCGGCAAGGTCCACGCCACTGACGCCACCAACGCCTCGCGCACACTGGTCTACAACATCGAACAAAACGCCTGGGACGACGAGCTGCTGGCCATTCTTGGCATACCTGCAAGAATGCTGCCGCAGGTGAAAGATTGTGCCGATGATTTTGGAATCACCGACAAAAGCCTGTTTGGTGCACAGATCAGAATCCTCGGTGTGGCCGGCGACCAGCATGCGGCGGCGATCGGCCAAGCCTGTTTCGAGCCAGGCATGATGAAATCCACCTACGGCACCGGTTGCTTCGCGCTGCTCAACACCGGCAGCGATCTGGTGCGTTCGAAGAACCGGCTTTTGACCACCATCGCCTACAGGCTGAACGGCAAGACCACCTACGCTCTGGAAGGCTCGATCTTTATCGCGGGCGCCGCCGTGCAATGGCTGCGCGACGGCATCAAGGTAATCGGCAAGGCCGAGCATAGCGGCAAATTGGCAGCGGAAGCCGATCCGACGCAGAACGTCTATCTTGTGCCGGCTTTCGTCGGGCTCGGGGCACCGCACTGGGATGCCGGAGCGCGCGGCGCCATCTTCGGGCTGACCCGCAACTCGGGGCCGGCGGAATTTGCCCGCGCGGCACTGGAATCAGTCGCGTTCCAAACACGCGACCTGCTTGACGCCATGCGCAAGGACTGGAAGGCCGCCTCGGCCAAGACCGTGCTCAGGGTCGATGGCGGCATGGTGGCGTCGGACTGGACCATGCAGCGGCTGGCCGACATTCTCGATGCGCCGGTCGACCGGCCGACAATTCTCGAGACGACAGCACTCGGTGCGGCATGGCTGGCCGGCTCGAAGGCCGGTGTCTGGCCGAAGGCGCGGGAATTCGCCAGGAGTTGGGCGCTCGAGCGCCGGTTCAAGCCGGACATGGATGCTTCGACACGTGCGGCCAAGCTGGCCGGTTGGCGCCACGCTGTGCGCAGGACGCTAAGTACGCAATAGGCAGGGATGCCCCGATGCCCCGGGATTCGCACTAATGAAAAACCCGCGCCGTTTCGGGCGCGGGCTTGCAGCCTCTAATCTGGGACTCAGTAAGGCGACCGGCACTGCCGGCGCGGACCGTAGTTGGGCTGGTAAGTGTTGTCAGAAGCGCGATAGCTCCGATAACGGTCATAGCACCACTGCACGTGGGCATCGCCACGATAGACACGATTCTGGTTGACGATCGCGCCGGTAATCAGCGCTCCAGTAGCAAACGCAGCCAGCGGGAACCAGAAATCGCCGTGACGGCGATAGCCGCGACGATATTCGCGATAGCCGCGATGGCCACGCCAGTACATGCCGTCGTCACGCGAAAAATTGCGACGGAAATCGCGACGCGAGAAATCGCGATTGAAATTCCGGTGCCTCCGCCACGGCTCGTACTGGACGGTCTGGACATTCGAGGTGAGCCCCTGGGCCGGGGGCGCATAGCTGGGCTGAGCGTTGACTGGCACGATCTCCGCGGCAGCGAATGAGATCGAAAGAGTGGTCGCCAGCAGGCCCGACATGATCCTATTCATGGTCTTCTCCGTCTTCTCCTTGAAACGCATGTCCCTTATCGCGGGAAACGGGCAGGCTGCGCAAATTGTTCCGCCAAAAATCCCAAGTTGCTGATCCGCAAAGGTTCTTCCGATTTGCTGCTTGCCTTTGTCGGCATAGAGGGCGAGCTTCGGTCTTGCGCGAGAACGAGGCCGTTCCGTCGACGCCGAAGCGCTCCGCACGGCATGATGACACTGCAGGACAGTCCGGTTTGCGAGCCGTCTTTTTCCGGTTGACCGGCAGAGGCACTCTCCCTATGTTCCGCGCAATTTCGAGGGCGGCCTTTCTGAGCCCGCGGGAGCGCGTAGCTCAGCCGGTAGAGCAACTGACTTTTAATCAGTAGGTCATGGGTTCGAATCCCATCGCGCTCACCAAAATCAAAAGTGTCCAACCCGGAGACATAGGTAACAGATTGTACCTAAGACTTGGGTGACAACCTCGTGCCGAACGCATGCAGTGGCTTTAGCCGCCCGCCCCATCGTCCAGCATGGTGCCTGTGAGTGCCTCATAGGCCTTGCTGCACAGCTGAGAACCCGGACAATCCTTCACGATAAGCACTGGCGCCACGGTAAGAACCGCTGCGGCAAGGATTTGTACACCGAGACGGGTAGCGCTTACCTTCCTGCCCAACACACCGGCCAAGAAAAAGTAGAGACCCTGGGCCATGCAGGCTGCCGTCAGAATGCCCAAAAGCGTGCTGGTCGCTCTTGCGAAGGGCGTTATGTAGCCGTCGGGAAAACCCGACATGCCGAGATCCATCGACCATTGCAGCGCCAGTATGACGCTCAGCGCTGACCAGACGAGGGCCGTCGTGCGAGTGAACAGCGTCTGCTTTGGTTTGTTGCTCGGATCGGCCATCGGGATCACGTCGGGATTGCTTGCCGTGACATGCGCAAGCTCTCGGTCAGATCAGTGAGACGTTGCCGCCGGCGTGGCGTTCGAGCCGGCCGGCGAGGTCGAGCTCCAGCAGCACCATGAAGACTTGCGCGGGATGCAGGCCGGTGTGGCGGATGATCTCGTCTACCGCCACCGGCGTCGGGCCGAGCGCCTCGACGACGCGGTCGCGGTCGTCCTCGCGCGGCGGCGGCGTTGCCGAAAAGTCGGGCGGCTCCTCAAGCGGCGATGTCCTTGGGGCCCAGGCGCCGACCAGCGGGGCGATCGCACTGGTGATATCGGCGGCCTCGGTGACAAGGGTTGCGCCATCCTTGAGCAGGCCATTGGCGCCGGCAGCGCGCGGATCGAGCGGCGAACCGGGAACGGCAAAGACCAGCCGGCCCATCTCGCCGGCAAGCCGGGCGCTGATCAGTGAGCCGGAGCGCTGTGCGGCCTCGACCACCACCAATCCCAATGCAGCACCGGCGACGAGCCGGTTGCGGCGCGGAAAATCCTGTGCGCGCGGCTGCCAGCCAAACGGCATTTCGGAAATGATGGCGCCGCCGCGCTCGGCGATCTCGTCGCACAGGCCGGCATTTTCGGGCGGGTAGGGCAAATCGAGGCCGCCGGCGAGCACGCCGATTGTGCCAGTCGCAAGGCTGCCCTGGTGCGCGGCCGTATCTATGCCGCGCGCCAGGCCGGAGACGATGCCATAGCCGTCGCGGCCGAGATCCGCCGCCAGCATCCGCGCCATCTTGATGCCGGCCAGCGATGCGTTGCGAGCGCCGACGATGGCGACCGCTGGCAAGCGGAACACCGCGCTATTGCCCCTGACCGCGAGCAGCGGCGGCGGATGATCCATGCTTTTCATCAGCGGCGGATAATCCGCTTCGCCGATGCCGACGAAGCGGGCGCCAGCCCGCCGGGCGGTCTCCAGCTCCGCCTCGGCCTCGGCAATGGACGGGATGCGGACGATTTTTTTGTCGCCACCCGAAATCATAAGCTAGGGCAGCATCGATAGCGCTGCTTCGGCCGAACCGAACCGGTTGATCAGGTCGCGAAAGGAAGCCGGGCCGACATTCGGCGTGCGGATCAGACGAAGCCAGCTCAGCCGCTGCCGGTCGCTGAGGCGCGGCCCGGCGTCGGGCTCGCTCACTCCTTGGCCCCGATCTTACCCTCGGTGCCGGCAAGCAGCCGCGCAATGTTGGCGCGGTGCTTTACGATGACGATTAGGCTCATCGCCGCGAAAAGCCCGGCAATCTGCGGCGTGCTCAGGAAATACAGCGCCATGGGCACCACGACTGCTGCCGTCAATGCCGCAAGCGAGGAGAAGCGGAACAGGAAGGCCACCGCCAGCCAGACGACGGCGAAGATCAGCGCCGCCTGCCAGGCAAGGCCGATCAGCACGCCAAGGTAAGTGGCGACACCCTTGCCCCCCTTGAAGCCGAGCCAGACCGGAAAGAGATGACCTAAAAACGCGCCGAAGCCGGCCCAAAGTCCGAGCTCGGGCGCAAAGCGACCTGCGATCAGCACCGCCGCGGTGCCTTTAAGGGCGTCGAGCAGAAGCGTGGCCGCGGCCAAGCTCTTGTTGCCGGTGCGCAGCACATTGGTGGCGCCGATGTTGCCGGAGCCGATGTTGCGCACGTCGCCGAGGCCGGCGGCACGGGTGATCAGCAGGCCAAACGGGATCGAGCCGAGAAGATAGCCGAACACCAATGCCAAGACGGGACTGTAAGCCATTGTTCCCCCGAACTTTCCTTGGCTGAGCGGATTTTAAGCCGTGACGCCTGTTTTCGTCCTAGGCCGAAAACACTGTGCGGCCCGCCACCATCGTTTGCAAGACCTTGCCTTGCAGTCGAGCGCCTTCGAAACAGGTGTTTTTCGAGCGTGAGCGGATGCCGCTCTCGCTGACGACCCATGGCTCGTCCAGATCGACGAGCGAAAGGTCGGCCAATGCCCCCGGTTTCAGCGTGCCGCCGGGCAGGCCGAACAATCTTGCCGGCGCGGTCGACAGTGTCTCGACCAGCCGGAGCAGCGTCACGTCGCCATTGTGATAGAGCCGCAGCGCTGCGCCTAGCAGCGTTTCCAGGCCGATGGCGCCGGCCGCGGCATCGGCAAAGGGAAGGCGCTTGGTGTCGACGTCCTGCGGGTCGTGCGAGGAGACGATGAGATCGATGGTGCCGTCCTTGATCGCTTCGATCATCGCCAGCCGGTCTTCCTCCGCGCGCAGCGGCGGCGTCAGCCGGAAGAAGGTGCGGTACTCGCCGACATCATTCTCGTTGAGCGACAGATTGTGGATCGACACGCCTGATGTGACATTGGCGCCATCGGCTTTCGCGCGTGCTAGCGCGCTTGCCGCCATAGCCGTCGAAATCTTGGCAGCGTGATAGGCGCCGCCGGTCAGCCGAGCCAACGCGAGATCGCGCTCCAGGGGGATCGATTCGGCTTCGCGCGGAATGCCGGCAAGGCCAAGCCAGCTTGCGTAAAGGCCTTCGTTCATCACGCCGGCCGAAGCGAGGTCGGCGTCTTGGGTTTCATGCGCGATGACGCCACCGAAATCGCGCGCATAGGTCAGCGCGCGGCGCATCACCAGCGCGCTGGCAATAGAATGCCGGCCATCGGTGAAGGCGACCGCGCCGGCCTCGCGCAGCAGGCCGAATTCGGTCATCTCGCGGCCTTCCAGCCCCTTGGTGATCGCTGCTGCCGGCAAGATGTTGACGATTGCGGTGTCCTTGGCGGTGCGCAGCACGAACTCGACCAGTGCGACATTGTCGATCACCGGGTCGGTATCGGGCATCATGACGATTGAGGTGACGCCGCCGGCCGCCGCAGCGATGCTCGCCGAAGCAATGGTCTCCCGGTGTTCGCCGCCGGGTTCGCCGATGAAGACGCGCGCGTCGATCAATCCAGGAATGATAGTCTTGCCGGCGCAGTCGATGATGGTGGCGCCTTCGGGCGCGCCCTGGTTCAAAGCCGCCTTGCCGGCGGCAACGATTTTGCGGCCTTCGACGATGACGGTGCCGACCTCATCGATGCCGCGCGACGGGTCGACGATGTGGGCCCGGCTGAAGACCGTTATGCTCATCAGGCGCGGCCCTCGTGGTTTCGACGGGGGTCGAGCAGCGCTTCCATAACCGCCATGCGCACGGCGACGCCCATCTCAACCTGTTCCTGGATAACGCTTTGCGGGCCGTCGGCGATCTCGGAGGCGATCTCGACGCCGCGGTTCATCGGGCCGGGATGCATGACCAGCGCACCGTCCTTGGCCGCCTTCAGCTTCTCCGCGTCGAGGCCGAAATAGCGGAAATATTCGCGCACCGACGGTACGAAAGCGCCTTCCATGCGTTCGCGCTGCAGGCGCAGCATCATCACCACGTCGGCGTCCTTCAGACCCTCGGCCATGGAACGGGTGACGATGACGCCCATCTTCTCGATGCCGGCGGGCAAAAGCGTCGAAGGGGCGACGACCCTGACCTGGGCACCAAGCGCGTTGAGCAGGATGATGTTGGAGCGGGCCACGCGCGAATGCAGGATGTCGCCGCAGATCGCCACGATCAGCTTCGGCAACGGACCCTTGACGCGGCGGATGGTCAGTGCGTCGAGCAGCGCCTGGGTAGGGTGCTCATGGGCGCCGTCGCCGGCATTGACCACCGAACAGCCGACTTTTTGGGCAAGAAGTGCTGCCGCGCCGGCCGATTGATGGCGGATGATCAATATGTCGGGACGCATGGCATTCAGCGTCATCGCCGTATCGATCAGCGTCTCGCCCTTTTTCACCGACGAACTCGCTACGGACATGTTCATGACGTCGGCGCCGAGCCGTTTGCCGGCCAGCTCGAATGACGATTGCGTACGGGTCGAGGCTTCGTAGAAGAGATTGATCTGGGTGCGGCCGCGCAGCGTCGATGTCTTCTTGTCCGACTGCCGCGAGATGGCAACGGCCCTGTCCGCCCGGTCGAGCAGAAGCTCGATGTCGGCAGGGGAAAGATCGCGGATGCCCAGAAGATGGCGGTGGGGATAAAGCGGCAGGGACGATGCGTCGGTCATCTCAAGTCGCTGCTATAGGGGGGAGGCTCCGCGGCTGCAAGCACCGGCTTGGGATTGGATTGGTTCTCCCCGGTATTTTCGTCGCGCGCCGCTGGCCATAGGCTATAAACCGCCTTGGCTTTGGATTCGCAGCCTTCAGGTGATAAGGACGAAGCGTGACTGACGACGTGACCAACCAGCCGCCGCCGCTGGCCGGCGGCAACGCCTGGCGGGGCGATCCGTTGCTGATCCAGCTTGCCGAGCGCTTTTCCGATCCGGTGCGCAAGGACCTCGATGGGCTTGGCCGTTTCGTTCTGACCCATGAGGCGCAGGAACTGGCCCGTCTTGCCAATGTCGAGATGCCGAAGCTCAGGACCCATGACCGCCAGGGCCGGCGCATTGACCAGGTCGAGTTCCATCCCGCCTATCACGCGCTCATGCGCCGCTCTGTTGCCAACGGGCTGCATTCGTCGGTCTGGGAGAATGGCGACGCCGAGATCGGCCGCCGCCACCAGGTGCGCGCTGCACGCTTTTACCTCACGGCTGAGCTCGAGACCGGACATCTCTGCCCGATCACCATGACCAGCGCTTCGCTGGCAGCGCTGATGGCCAGCCCGAAGCTGTTTCGCGAATGGGCGCCTCGGGTGACGACGCGCAAATACGATCAAAGCCAGAAGCCTCCGGTCGAAAAAGCCGGGCTGACGCTCGGCATGGGCATGACCGAGAAGCAAGGCGGCACCGATGTCCGTGCCAACGTCACCAGGGCCGAGCGCGCCGGCAGCGGGTTTTATCGCCTGACCGGCCACAAATGGTTCATGTCGGCGCCGATGTCGGATGCCTTCCTGGTGCTCGGACAGGTGCCGGAGGGACTGTCGTGCTTTCTCGTTCCCCGCTTGCTCGGCGACGGATCCGGCAACGGTTTCCGTTTTCAACGGCTGAAGGACAAGCTCGGCAACCGATCCAATGCCTCGTCGGAGGTGGAATTCGTCAATGCCATCGGCGAGATGGTCGGCGAGCCCGGCGCGGGCGTGAAGACGATCATGGACATGGTGACCCTGACGCGGCTCGACTGTGCCGTCGCCTCATCGGCGATCATGCGGGCCGGACTGGCCGAGGCCGTCCACCACACGCGGCACCGCAAGGTGTTTGGAACCAATCTGATCGAGCAGCCGCTGATGCAGCGTGTGCTGGCCGATATGGCGCTCGACGTTGCCGCCGCTACCGCGCTGTCGTTCCGGCTGGCGCGCTCCTTCGACGAGGCGGCCGGCGACCGCGGCGAGGCGGCCTTCGCCCGCGCCATGACGCCGGTCGTCAAATACTGGGTCTGCAAGATTGCGCCGCCGCTGCTCTATGAAGCGATGGAGTGCCTCGGCGGCAATGGCTATGTCGAGGAGGGGCCGCTCGCCCGCTACTATCGCGAAGCTCCGGTCAACGCGATCTGGGAGGGATCCGGCAACGTCATGGCGCTCGACGTGCTACGTGTGCTGGGGCGTGCACCCGGCCTGTTCGATGACGTGCTGGCCGGCATCGACCGCGATCTCGGCGCCGGCGGACGCGGCACCGTCGGCGTGCTCAAGGCGGCAATGCAGGTCGCTGCAACCGACGAGGGCTCGGCGCGGCTCTTGACCGAGCAATTGGCATTGTCGGCGGCGGCAGCAGAGCTTCGCAGGCTGGGGGCAGGGCGGATCGCCGACGCCTTCGTCGAAACGCGCCTCGCCGGCCAGTGGCGCAATACCTATGGCATGATCGATTCCCGCCATGATGCGCGCATGATCATCGATACGCTCTACCCGCCGATCAACTAAGGGCCGTCGCCCAATTCGCTGCCGCTCTCGCGACCCTGTGGATGGCCGTTAACCTTAACGAATGGTTTCCATTGCGGCGGCCGGTGGCAAAGCCCAGTGTTATGGTTAAGGCAAGGATTGTTCAGCTTGAGCGGCTTTGCCCTGCGAAGCAGGAGCGTCATGCGGCATATTCTGAGCTCTTTTCTGGCATTGCATTGGGCGGCCGTTTTCGCCCTGCTGGCGTTCATTTGCATCGACGGGAATCGAGGCGTGGCGACGGCCCTTGGCGTACTGGGCGTTCCCGTCCAGAACACTCGATTTGCCGATCTCGAAAACGCCGTCGTTGTGGCGCCGCTCGCCGTGGCACTGCTTGTCGTCGCGGTGCTGTTCTGCTGGGCCTTTGTTGAAGCACTGACCAGCGACACGACCAACCCGGATCCCGCCGATAGCGTCATGCGAATCGCCTTCATTTCCGCCTTGGGCGTGCTGTCGCTGATCGTCATCGGCGGCGCCGCGCAAGGCATCAATGGGCTGTTCATGATTGTCGCGGTGCAATTGGCGGCACTTCTGGCGTCCTATGTCGCGATGCTCGCGGAGCGGCGGTCGACCGTTGCCGCGGCAGTTCCAGGGACCGGCGAAATCCGAGCGGCCGCGCATGTCATGGCCAAGGCAGCGGCGCATAATTCCTCGCTTGCCCGCATTTCCGGCCGGCTGGATTCGAGGGATGACCGCTGATGCGCACCTTGTTCGCGCTGTGGGCGGCTCCGCTCCTCTTGTTTTGGGGCTGGTTCTTTCTGTCGCTCAACGACATCAATTTCGGCTATGTCATCCTGAGCCGCCAATTACACGATCTCGTCTTCCAGCTCTATGGACAGATGCTCGGCGTTGATCCGGCGCTTATTCCGGGCATGGTGGCGAAAGCTTGCGTGTTCGATGGGCTGCTGCTGGTGGCGTTCTGGGCATTTCGCCGCCGCAAGGCGATTGGTGGCTGGATCACGGCGATGCGCAACCGCTATTTCGACCAGGCATCGACGCCGAGCGCCTGAAGCCGGTCGAGAACACCTTGGAGGATAAAAGCGGCCGCCGCAGAATCGATCTTGCCGGCGCGTTTCTTGCGGGAAAAATCCATCTCGATCAGCGTCCGCTCGGCCGCCACCGTCGACAGCCGTTCGTCCCAAAAGAGGAAGGGCAGATCGGTCAATCCAGCCATGTTGCGCACGAAAGCGCGGGATTTTTGGGCGCGCGGGCCTTCGGAGCCGTCCATGTTGATGGGGAGGCCGATCACCACGGCGCCGGCATTTTCCTTCTGTAGCAGAGCGAGCAGCACTGCGGCATCGAGCGAGAATTTCCTGCGCATGATGACAGGGCGCGGGTGGGCGAACGACAAGCCGCGGTCGGAAACCGCCACGCCGATTGTCTTGTCGCCGAGGTCGAGACCGGCCAGGGTCTTGCCGCCGCCAAGCCGGGCCGGCAACTCCTCGATGGTGATGATGCCCAACGGCTTTTCCTTTGACCGCGACGCCGCACGTCCTATACGCGCAAAGCGTGCGCGGCACTTTAATTTCGCCGTCGGCGTTCTATCCTCTACCGAAGCAAAAATCGAGGAAAGCATTGATGGAACTGACCTGGTACGGACATTCGGCATTCCGAATCGAAATCGAAGGCGCGAAAATCCTCATCGACCCCTATCTGGTCGGCAATCCGTCATGGACGGGCGGCTGGGAAGGGCCGGCCGAAGGGATCACGCACGTGTTGCTCACCCATGGCCACAGCGACCACATCAGCGGCGCCATCGAAGTGCTCAAGAAGAGCGGCGCGATGCTGGTCGCCAATTTCGAGATTTGCATGTACCTGGTCGGCAAGGGCGTCGGTGACAAGCAGATCAATCCCGGCAATATCGGCGGCACCGTCGATTGCGGCGGCTTCACCACCACCTTCGTTCAGGCTCTGCATTCATCGTCCTTTCCGGGCGAGGGTGGCCAGAATACCTATCTCGGCAATCCTGGTGGGCTCGTCCTGCACTTTCCCGAGGACAAGACGCTTTATCATATGGGCGACACCGACATTTTTTCCGACATGGCGCTGATCAACGAGTTGCACGAACCGAAGATCGGCATCGTGCCGATCGGCGACCGCTTCACCATGGGTGGCGCGGTAGCAGCCCTTGCCTGCCAGCGTTTCTTCAAGTTCGAGACGGTCGTTCCCGCTCACTTCGGCACATTTCCGATGATCGATCAGACCGCCGACAAATTCGTGGCCGGGCTGGATGGATCGGGTGTGAAAGTTGCGTTGCCGAAGATCGGCGAGACGATTACGGTGTAAAGAAAGCCGGTCCGGAACGATACGATGCGCTTGAGAAATTCTCTTTGCATTTCCATGCTGGTTGCCGCGTCGCCGACGCTGGCCGCGGAAAATTTCATCGAGGGCGTCTATCTGCAATCGGAGGACCTCTGCGCGCAGGCCAAAAAGGATACGCTGCAGACGGTGATCGAGGGCGGCAATATCGTGCTGTCGGCAAATGGCCTGGAAAGCATCGAATATAATTGTGAATTCCTGCAGATCACCAAAGCGACACGCTCACCAAGCTGGGCGGTGACCGCTATATGCCAGGAGCCGGGCTACGTCTTTCCCGATGTTCTCTCACTGACACAGATGAGCCCGAAGCAGATCGACTTGGTATCGGTTCGGCCTGCCGCCGACGAAGGCGAGCAGAGCGGCAACGGCGGCAGTTATTTCCTCTGCGACGGCGTGGCGATGCCAT
Source organism: Mesorhizobium sp. M0408 (assembly GCF_040321495.1). Lineage (NCBI taxonomy): Bacteria > Pseudomonadati > Pseudomonadota > Alphaproteobacteria > Hyphomicrobiales > Phyllobacteriaceae > Mesorhizobium > Mesorhizobium sp. M0408. The sequence continues at coordinate 149,752 of NZ_JAMYRO010000016.1, forward strand.
AGGGCAGTTGAAGGCACGATGCATGTTGCGCGGCACGCGCCGCGCCGCTATAGCGCTGGTTTTCCCCGAGGCACAAACATGTCCGTTGATATAAAAACCGTGAAGCGCGTCGCGCATCTTGCCCGTATTGCGGTGAGCGAGGAGGATGCAGAGCGCATGACCGGCGAATTGAACGCCATTTTGGGCTTTGTCGAGCAGTTGAACGAGGTCGATGTTTCCGGCGTCGAGCCGATGACCTCGGTCACGCCGATGGCAATGAAAAAGCGCCAGGACGTCGTCACCGACGGCGGCAAGGCAGCCGACATCGTCGCCAATGCACCGGCGACCGAAGAGAATTTCTTCCTTGTGCCTAAGGTCGTGGAGTAGCTGGCCGATGGCAATCGAGATCGCCACGGAGACGCCGCTGCAGGACGATGTGCGTGGGCTGGTCGAGGAGCTCAACGCCACATTGCTGGAGCTGACGCCGCCGGAGCATTGCTACCATTTGACGGTCGAGCAGATGGCGGACCGCGACACGACCGTCTTCATCGCCCGCGACAACGGCCTTGCCATCGGTTGCGGCGCACTGAAGCGCCACGATGCTGTCGTAGGCGAGGTCAAGCGCATGTATACGCGACCTTCGCATCGCGGCCACAAGATCGGCGCGAAGATTGTCGAGCGTATCGAGGCGCTGGCGCGCCAAGAAGGGCTTAAGCGTCTGGTGCTGGAGACGGGCGACCGTCATCCCGCCGCCTGGACCGTCTACGAACGCGCCGGTTTTTCGCGTTGCGGCCCGGTACTGGATTATCCCGATTCCGAGTGGTCGGTGTTTTACGAAAAGAGCCTTGCCTGATGAGCGACCTTACCCAGCTGACGATTTCGCAGGCCCGCGCCAAATTGCGCTCCAGGGAGATCACCGCCACCGAAATCACCGAGGCTTATCTATCGGCGGTCGAGCGAGCCAATCCGGCGCTCAATGCCTACGTCGTGGTCACCGACGACAAGGCGCGCGACATGGCCAAGGCCTCCGACGCGAAACTGGCCAAGGGCGAGGGCGAGTCGCTCGAGGGTATCCCGCTCGGCATCAAGGATTTGTTCGGCACCGAAGGTGTCCACACCCAGGCCTGCAGCCATGTGCTGGATGGCTTCAAGCCGCGCTATGAATCGACTATCACCGCCAATCTTTGGGCGGATGGCGCCGTCATGCTCGGCAAGCTCAACATGGACGAGTTCGCCATGGGCTCGTCCAACGAGACCTCGTATTACGGGCCGGTCATCAACCCGTGGCGGCGTTCGCGCCTCGACACGGTGGTGATGCCGACGACGCATCAGGGCGAGGGCGGCTTCGTTTCGGCGGGCGGCACCAGGACCGCGCGCACGTTGGACAATGCCCAACTGGTGCCGGGCGGTTCGTCCGGTGGCTCCGCATCAGCGGTCTCGGCCTTCCTGTGCGCCGGCGCCACCGCCACCGATACCGGCGGCTCGATCCGCCAGCCCGCCGCCTTCACTGGCACAGTCGGCATCAAGCCGACCTATGGCCGCTGCTCGCGCTGGGGGATCGTAGCCTTCGCCTCGTCGCTCGACCAGGCCGGGCCGATCGCGCGCGACGTGCGCGATGCCGCGATCCTGTTGAAGTCGATGGCTTCGGTCGACCCGAAGGACACGACGTCCGTTGACCTGCCGGTGCCGGACTACGAGGCGGCGATCGGCCGCCCGATCAGGGGCATGAAGGTCGGCATTCCCAAGGAATATCGTGTCGACGACATGCCCGCGGAGATTGAGGCGCTGTGGCAGAAAGGCATTGCCTGGCTGCGGGATGCTGGTGCCGAGATCGTCGATATCTCGCTGCCGCACACCAAATATGCGCTGCCGGCCTATTACATCGTGGCGCCGGCCGAAGCCTCGTCCAACCTCGCTCGTTACGACGGCGTCCGCTATGGGTTGCGCGTGCCCGGCAAGGACATTGTCGACATGTATGAAAAGACCCGCGCCGCCGGCTTCGGGCGTGAGGTCAAGCGCCGCATCATGATCGGCACCTATGTGCTTTCCGCCGGCTATTACGATGCCTACTATCTGCAGGCGCAGAAAGTTCGCAACCTGATCAAGCGCGATTTCGAAAATGTGTTCGCAGCAGGCGTCGACGTCATCCTGACGCCGGCAACGCCTTCCGCTGCCTTCGGCATCGCCGACGAGGACATGGCCGCCGACCCGGTCAAGATGTATCTCAACGACATTTTTACGGTGACGGTGAACATGGCCGGCTTGCCCGGCATAGCGGTTCCAGCCGGGCTCGACGCCAAGGGGCTGCCGCTCGGCCTGCAGCTGATCGGCCGGCCCTTCGACGAGGAAACGCTGTTCCAGACCGCCCATGTCATCGAACAGGCGGCGGGCACATTTCAGCCGGAAAAATGGTGGTAGGATCGTTTCTCATCTTGAGGGGGTGAGGGATGTTCTTCTATGTCTCCAAGGTTCTCGGGTTCTTCGTCGAGCCGTTGAATCTCGCGATCTTCCTGCTGCTGGCGGGGCTGATCGCGGCGATGTTCGGGCGGCGACGGTTGGCGACCGCCGGCAGCGCTCTTGCCTTCCTCATTCTGGCGGTTTCGATATGGAGCCCGCTCGGCCCCATGATGCTCAATCGGCTGGAGGAACGCTTCCCCAGGCCGCCGCTGCCGGAAAAGGTTGACGGTATCATAGTGCTTGGCGGCAGTCTGGATGGCGCCGTCAATCTGGTGCGTGGCGGCTATGAAATGAACTCCAGCGGCGACCGGATGGTCGAGGCGGCCGTGCTGGCGCGGCGGTTCCCGACAGCGAAAGTCGTTATCTCCGGTGGCAGCATCGAAACGTTCCGCGGCGGCGAAGGCGATGCAGATACCGCGCCGCGTTTTTTTGCCGCTTTCGGCGTGGCGGCCGATCGGCTGATCCTCGAGAACAAATCCCGCAACACCTACGAGAACGCTGTCTTTACCAGGGAACTGGTGACGCCGAAACCGGGCGAGACCTGGTTGCTGGTGACCTCGGCCTTCCACATGCCACGCGCCAAGGCGCTGTTCGACAAAGCCGGCTTTTCGACCGTTCCGTGGCCGGTCGACTATCGCACTTCCGGCAAGGAAAGCATCGGCACCTTGCCTTATCCCGGCGACTGGCTGGAGGTCACCACTGTTGCGATCCGCGAATGGATAGGGCTCACCGCTTATTGGCTGTCGGGCCGCATCGATCGGCCTTTCCCCGGACCGGGCGGCTGACCGAGCACCGCCTGCCGCGCCGCCGAGAAAAACTGGCGGCGCACCAGTACCGCCAGAAGCAGCAGCGTCGATAGCACGAAGACGGTGGGATCGACGAACCAACCAAGATAGCCGATCGAGAAGAACACGCCGCGCAGGCCCGAATTGAAATGCTTTCCGGCCAGCATGTTCATGCGCGCGGCACGCCACACCGCCGTTTCGGTGACCGGATTGCGCGACGCCTCGCCATGTGGAATCGGCACGGCGCCGATCAGGATCGAGCAATAGTTGAACAGCCGGTAAGCCCAGCCGAACTTGAAGAAGGAAAAGGCCAGGATCAGCACCAGCCCGAACACCTTCGTCTGGAAGGCCGCGCGTGAGGACGTGGCGCCAAACGGCAGGTCGCTCAGCACGGTCAGAACCTGATCGGAGGCGCCGAGCAGGGCAAAACAGCCGCCGATCGCAATCAGCGAACTGGAGGCAAAGAAGGCGGTCCCCTGTTGCAGCCCGCTCATGATAGCGGTGTCGACGATGCGGATCTCGCGTTCGGCCATGGTCCGCATCCAGGCCTCGCGCTGCGCGTTCATAGCCCTCGTCAGCGACATGCGGCTGACCAGCATTCCGTCGGCGGCGAGCGTATGCAGCACCCACGCGGTAAGGAAGAACCCCAGCGCCGCAAGGTCGGCCGTCGATAGGTGAAAGGAATCGCTCATGCGTTGCTTTTACCACAGGCGGAGGGGGCGCTTCGATGGTCGAAGCTGGAATGTCGCTGCCGGAGCAAACAAGGTCGGCAGGTGCAGCGCCGCGGTCCTTAAAACAGCGGAAAACATCATGGGAATTCCTATATGTAGACCTCAACAGGGTCCCAGGAGAAAACGCCCACGTGTTCCTTTCGGTTTTCGACTTGTTCAAGATCGGCATCGGCCCATCGAGTTCGCACACGATGGGGCCGATGACGGCCGCGCGGCGGTTTCTCGACGAGATTGCGGGAGACGACTGGCCGCGCCCGGCCGGCGCCAAGGTCGACCGGATCGCGGCCAGCCTGCATGGCTCGCTCGCCTATACCGGCATCGGCCATGGCTCCGATCGTGCCGTGGTGCTCGGCCTCGCCGGCCAGACGCCGCAGACGGTGGATCCCGACCTAGCAGACGGCATCGTCGCTCGCATCGCCGCCGAGAAGCGGATTTCGCCGCGCGGCCATTCGTCCTACCGTTTCGACCCGGCAACGGATCTTGTGCTGGATCGCAAGACGCCACTGCCGGGTCACGCCAACGGCATGGCCTTCTCTGCCTATGATGCCGGCGACCGGTTGCTGCTGAGGCGCGTCTACTATTCGATCGGCGGCGGCTTTGTCGTTTCTGAGGAAGAATTGCAGCGGATGAAGGCGAGGGGCTCGGCGACAACCGAAGGCAAGAAGGTTCCATATCCGTTCAAGAACGCCGTCGAAATGCTGTCCATGGCAGCGAAAAGCGGGCTTTCCATTGCCGAGATGAAGCGCGTCAACGAGGAGACGCAGATGTCGCGCGGGGAGCTCGACGCCGGCCTCGACGGCATCTGGAGCGCCATGAAGGGCTGCATCGAGCGCGGCCTGTCGCAAGACGGCATCATGCCGGGCGGACTCAAGGTGCGCCGCCGTGCCCGGATGCTGCACGACAAGCTGCAGGAGCAATGGCAGCAGAACCGGCCCAACCCGCTGCTCGCCAACGACTGGCTTTCGATCTATGCGATGGCGGTCAATGAGGAGAACGCTGCCGGCGGCCGTGTCGTCACCGCGCCAACCAATGGGGCGGCCGGCACTCTGCCCGCAGTGCTGCGCTACTGGTTGCATTTCCATCCCGAAGCCGACCAGCCCAGCATCCGCGATTTCCTGCTGACGGCGGCGGCGGTCGGCGGCATCATCAAAACCAATGCTTCGATCTCGGGGGCGGAAGTCGGCTGCCAGGGCGAGGTCGGTTCGGCTTCGGCAATGGCTGCGGCGGGATTGTGCGCCGTCATGGGCGGCACGCCCGAGCAGGTCGAGAATGCTGCCGAGATCGCGCTGGAACATCATCTCGGCATGACCTGCGATCCGGTCGGCGGCCTGGTGCAGGTGCCGTGTATCGAGCGCAACGCGCTTGGTGCCGTCAAGGCGGTGACCGCCGCTTCGCTGGCCATCAAGGGCGACGGCGTTCATTTCGTGCCGCTCGATGCCGCGATCGAGACGATGCGCCAGACCGGTCTCGACATGAACGAAAAGTACAAGGAAACCAGCCTTGGCGGATTGGCCGTCAATGTCGTGGAGTGTTGAGCGCCAATCTGGCGGCATGGACCACCACTGTGGAGAAGTCGATCAGGCCGTTGACGCGTTCGCGTGTTGGACTAAACCTTAAACGATGTCTCTCAATCTCATAAAGCTTTGCGTCGGCTGTGACAGCGTCGAGGATCTGGAAGAGTGGATTGCCTTCCGTCTCGACGAGCGGCGCCGCGCCGGCGAACCGGCCGAGCACTACCACACCACCCGCATGGTGCCGACGCGTGGCGCCGAGATTACCGGCGGCGGCTCGCTCTACTGGGTGATCAAGGGCAATGTCCAATGCCGCCAGCTGATCACCGAAATCCGGCCCTTCACCGATGACGAGGGCATCGGCCGTTGCCATCTGATCCTCGATCCCGAGGTCGTGCGCACTGACTGGCAACCGCGCCGTGCATTCCAGGGGTGGCGCTACCTGAAGCCGGCGGACGCGCCGGCCGATCTCGGCAAGGGCAAAGCCGGGCTGATCGAGATGCCGCCGAAGCTCAGGCGTGAGCTTGCCGATCTCGGCCTGCTCTGACGCCAAGAAACGCAACGCCAAGACCACCAGCCGAAGCGTTGTCCGCAGGTGCCATCATCACCGGTCCTCCAGGTCGCCTCATCTGGGCTTGCAAGCCGGGGAACAACGCCACATCTTGAATGTCATGAGCGACAAGAAGCAGCCCGTGTCTGCAAAGGCCAATCCTGCGCCGGTCGAGTCTCAATCGAGCACCGGCGAGATCGACGCGTTTCTCCGTCAGGCAAGGACGCTCGCTGCATCCGCCACCGGTTCAGGTAGGCTGATCCTGTCCCTCGACGCGACGATGAGCCGCCAGCCGACCTGGGATCTCGCCTGTGCGCTGCAGGCCGAGATGTTCGACGCCGTCGGCAAGGCCGGGGCGCTCAAGGTTCAACTTGTCTATTTTCGCGGCCTTGGCGAGTGCCGCTCGTCCGCATTCGTCACCGATACCGAAGCTCTGAAACAGCTGATGACGCGCATCGACTGCCGCAGCGGCCATACCCAGATCGGCAAGGTGCTCGCCCATGCGCTGAAACAGACGGCGGCGGCCAAGGTCAACGCGCTGGTCTATATCGGCGACGCGATGGAAGAAAACATAGATGATCTGGCCGAAAAGGCCGGCAGCCTCGGTCTGCACGGCGTTCCTGTCTTCGTCTTTCAGGAGGGCCATGATGCCGCTGCGGAAAAGGCGTTCAAGGAAATTGCGCGGCTGTCGAAAGGGGCCTGGTTCCGGTTCGATCGGCGGGCTGCCGCGACGTTGGCCGGCCTGCTTTCGTCTGTCGCCGTGTTTGCGACCGGCGGGCTGAAAGCACTGGAGGCCCGGGGCAGGCCGGAGGATCGGCTGATGATCGAGCATATGCGGGGCGGCGGAAACTGATGGGCGCGATTATCGCTTTCGTAGCATTGCTTCTGGTGTTTCTCGGCACGGTCACTGTCTTCCTGCGCGCCGATCCGGCGAAGCTTGCAGGCGGCATGAGGACGCTTGGACCTGTGCTGCTCGGGCTGGTCGGCGTCGCCGTGCTGCTGGTCGGGCGCGAGGGCATCGGCGGCTTGATCCTGTCGGCTGCGCTCGCCTGGTACGGCTCCATGCGCATGAATCGGCCGGCGGCAAAACTGGCACCAGGCAAGCGTTCCACAGTTCGTACGGCGGCGCTTGAGATGGAACTCGATCACGATACCGGCGGCCTCGAAGGCCTTGTGCTGGCTGGGCGCCATGAAGGCAAGATGCTTGGCTCGATGGGGCTTGCCGAATTGCAGCAACTCTATCGCGAACTCTCCGGCGATCCGGAGAGCCGCCAATTGCTAGAGACGTATCTTGACGGCAGATTTCCCATCTGGCGCAAAGACGCTGATGCGAATGGTGGCGAAGGGCTGGGTGTTGCGCCAGGTTCTGGCGCCATGACTAAGGAGGAGGCCTACAAGATCCTTGGTCTTGAAGCGGGGGCTGCCGCGGCGGATGTCCGCAAGGCGCACCGCCGCCTGATGCAGCGCCTGCACCCCGATATCGGTGGCACGTCTTTCCTGGCGGCGCGGATCAATGAAGCCAAGGACGTCTTGCTCTCCAATCACAACTAGTCTCCTTCGACGCAGAACTTCGGGAAAGATATCGTTTCGCGCGCCGCTTACTGCTGGACGGCGTAGCACTCGATCTTCTTCTTTTTCAAAGCGTTGCAGGCTTTCCAGGCAGCCGTCTTCGAACCGAAACCACCGAACCGGGCGCGGTAGTAGGTGACACCGTCCTTGTCGAAGGCGACGGTGAAACCGGAGGCATCGGTCAGAACGGAGGGCGCCTGCTTCGTCGCCTTGTCGAGGAAAGCCTTCGCTTCGGCCTGTTTTGGCGAAGAGGCGACCTGTATTGCCCAGCCGGATGGCACCGACGCCGTGCTGACCGGATCGACCTCTGCCGCCGGTTCGGCATAGGCTGCGGCGACCCGGGCTGTCGCCACGTCGTCCACCGTCGACACAGCCGTCGTCTTGACCCTCTTGGCCTGAACGACCGGAGCGGTCTCTTCAACGACGGGCGCATTTTCCTCGACAAGAGAGGCAACGGCATCGTCGTCCGGCTTACTGTCCGGTGTCGGCGCGTCATGCTTCGGTAGAAGCACCTTGGCCAAGGCTGAAATCGGATTGCCGCCGGCCTTGGCAACCAGCACGCCGCCGCCGCGCGACGACGCCTGCGGCATGTAGGCATTGATCAACCCGGCCATCTGGCTGTCGCGGCTGCCGCCGGACCTGCCGCCCATGACCACCGCTACGATGCGCCGATCGCCATCCGAGACCGAGGAGACCAGATTGTAACCGGAGGCGCGGGTGTAACCGGTCTTGATGCCGTCGACGCCCTTGATGCGTCCGAGCAGACGATTGTGGCCGTTGATGCGCTGCCGCCCGTAAAGAAAGGAGCGCTGCGAGAAATAGCCGTAATATTGCGGGAAATGCTCTCTCAGGGCGATGCCGAGCATCGCCATGTCGCGCGCGGTCGTGAACTGGCCGGGATCAGGCAAGCCGTTGGCGTTGCGGAAAACGGTTCCCCTCATGCCCAGCGCCCGCGCCTTGGCGGTCATCATGCGGGCGAAATTGGCTTCGTTGCCGCCGAGCATCTCGCCAAGCGCTGTTGCGGAATCGTTTGCCGATTTGGTCACCATCGACAGGATCGCGGTCTCGACCGTGACCGAGCCGCCCCGCTTGACGCCGAGCTTCGTCGGCGGTTCGGCAGCGGCATTGGCCGAGAACACGACCGGGGAATTCTTGCTGATCCTGCCCTTCGCCAACGCCTCGAACGTCAGATAGAGCGTCATCATCTTGGTAAGCGACGCCGGATAGCGCCGGCCATCGGCGTCCGACGAATAAAGCACCTTGCCGGTCTTGGCATCGATGACGATGGCCGCCGACTTGGCCGCCATGGATGAGGCCGCGTCCGCGACGACGAAGCTCATCGCCATGGCGAGGATCATGATCGTTTTGAGGGGGGACGCGGATTTGGAAACGAAGCCCGACAACGCCTTACGCACTGATAGTTCCTTTGAATTTCCGTTGCCTTGGAGGCGGCAAAGGGTCCTGCCTCACCTCCGGCCACGCTAACGCGGGCAGCGTTACCAATCCGTTTATGGTAACCGCCGCGTTCACCATTTTCTGTGGGATTGAGCTTCTCTTTATTCGAATCTTAGCGATTGCCGGCAGCTCACGATCCGCATTGCCGCGGGAATCTTGACTTTTGTGCACTGCACAATATATTTACACGCATTGCACAACGCGGCCCGGACAAGCCGCGTCTATCGTCCAAGGCAACCGTTCAAGGGAATGCGTGAAATGACCCAGACCTATGAAGATTTCAGCAAATACGGCAAGGAATTTGCGGACACCGGATTGAAGAGCTTCGCCTCGCTGTCCAAGGGTGCGCAGGCTATCGCCGCCGAGGCGGGCGAGTACACCAAGAAAAGCTTCGAAGCCGGCAGCGCCGCTGTTGAGAAGCTCTTTTCCGCCAAGTCGCTGGACAAGGCGATCGATATCCAGTCCGACTATGCCAAGCAGTCCTATGAGAGCTTCGTCACCGAAGCCACCAAGCTTGGCGATCTCTATGCCGAACTCGCCAAGGAAGCCTACAAGCCGTTCGAATCGATCGTCGCCAAGGCGAAGTAAATTCGACGAACATTCCGAGCCGGCCCCTGGGCTTGCAAAGACAGACCCGGTCGCGAACGCGCGGCCGGGTTTTTTCATGCCAGCTCGAAATCGGGGGCCTGCGGTCTTCACGATTTGAAAAATCGGTCAAGTTTGGCCACCTAGCCATATTGTCAGCTAAACAGAAGGGCTTAAAATCGTCCATCGAACACCTACATGTCGAGCATGCATGAGGATTCGAAAGAGGCAGGACTACGTGACTACAGGTTTGACTGCCACGAGCTACGTGGTGCGAATGCAGAACGGCAGCAACGGCAATGAGGCCGGTCGCGGCACGGCCGTCATCACGCGCACAAAAACCAAGACCAAGAAGCCCAGTCTGTATCGGGTCCTCATTCTTAACGACGACTACACACCCATGGAATTCGTGGTCCACGTGCTGGAGCGCTTTTTCCAGAAGGACCGCGAAGCCGCCACACGCATAATGCTTCATGTTCACAATCATGGGGTGGGCGAGTGCGGGGTCTATACATTCGAGGTGGCCGAGACCAAAGTGGCTCAGGTCATGGATTTCGCCCGACAGAATCAGCATCCGCTGCAATGCGTGATGGAGAAGAAGTGAGGTAACATGCCGGCTTTCTCCCAAGGCCTGGAAAAGGCGCTTCACCAAGCGCTGACGCTCGCCAATGAGCGGCACCATGAATATGCAACCCTTGAACATTTGCTGCTCGCCCTGATCGACGACACCGAGGCGGCGGCCGTCATGCGTGCCTGCAACGTCGATCTCGACGAGTTGAAGCATACGGTCCTCACCTATATCGACACCGAGCTCGACAACCTCGTCACCGGCTACGATGAAGATTCCAAGCCGACTGCCGGTTTCCAGCGCGTCATCCAGCGCGCGGTGATCCATGTGCAGTCGTCAGGTCGCGAGGAGGTGTCCGGCGCCAACGTGCTCGTCGCCATCTTCGCTGAGCGCGAGAGCCACGCCGCTTACTTCCTGCAGGAACAGCAGATGACCCGCTACGACGCGGTCAACTATATCTCGCATGGCATCGCCAAGCGCCCCGGCGCTTCCGAGACGCGGACGCCGCGCGGCGCCGACGACGAGCAAGGCGGCCAGAGCGGGGCCGAGCCGCAAGAGGAAGGCGGCAAGAAGAAGCAGCAGCAGGACGCGCTGACTGCCTATTGCGTCAACCTGAACAACAAGGCCAAGGCCGGCAAGATCGATCCATTGATCGGTCGCGAGAGCGAGATCAACCGGACCATCCAGGTGCTGTGCCGCCGCTCCAAGAACAACCCGCTCTATGTCGGTGATCCCGGCGTCGGCAAGACGGCAATCGCCGAAGGCCTCGCCAAGCGTATCGTCGAGGGCGACGTTCCCGAAGTGCTGCACAATGCCACCATCTTCGCGCTCGACATGGGCACGCTACTGGCCGGCACCCGCTATCGCGGCGATTTCGAGGAGCGGCTGAAGCAGGTCGTCAAGGAGCTCGAGGATTATCCCGGCGCCGTGCTGTTCATTGATGAGATCCACACCGTGATCGGGGCAGGGGCCACCTCTGGCGGCGCCATGGATGCGTCGAACCTGTTGAAGCCGGCGCTGTCGTCCGGCGCGATCCGCTGCATCGGCTCGACCACCTACAAGGAGTTCCGTCAGTTCTTCGAGAAGGACCGCGCGCTGGTGCGGCGCTTCCAGAAGATCGACGTCAACGAGCCGACCGTCGAGGACGCCATCGAGATCATGAAGGGCCTCAAGCCCTATTTCGAGGAGTTCCACAAGGTTCGCTACACGAGCGAGGCGATCAAGGCTTCGGTCGAGCTCTCGGCGCGTTACATCAACGACCGCAAGCTGCCGGACAAGGCGATCGACGTGATCGACGAGACCGGCGCCTCGCAGATGCTGGTGCCGGAAGCCAAGCGCAAGAAGACCATCGGCATCAAGGAGATCGAAGCGACGATCGCCACGATGGCGCGTATCCCGCCGAAGACGGTTTCCGCCGACGACGAGAAGGTGCTGCAAGGTCTCGACATCGAGTTGAAGCGCGTCGTCTACGGCCAGGACACCGCGATCACCGCGCTGACTTCGGCCATCAAGCTGGCGCGGGCCGGCCTGCGGGAACCGGAAAAGCCGATCGGCTCGTACCTGTTCTCGGGTCCGACCGGTGTCGGCAAGACGGAAGTGGCCAAGCAGCTCGCCGCCTCGCTCGGCGTGGAGCTGATCCGCTTCGACATGTCGGAATATATGGAACGCCACACCGTTTCACGGCTGATCGGCGCGCCTCCCGGCTATGTCGGCTTCGACCAGGGCGGCCTTCTGACCGACGGCGTCGACCAGCATCCGCATTGCGTGCTGTTGCTGGACGAAGTGGAGAAGGCGCATCCGGATCTGTTCAACATCCTGTTGCAGGTCATGGATCACGGCAAGCTGACCGACCACAACGGCAAGCAGATCGACTTCCGCAATGTCATCCTGATCATGACCACCAATGCGGGCGCGTCCGACGCGCAGCGCGCGGCCATCGGTTTCGGTTCGACCAAGCGCGAAGGCGACGATGTCGAGGCGATCAACCGGCTGTTCACGCCGGAGTTCCGCAACCGTCTCGATGCGATCATTCCGTTCGGCTCGCTGCCGGTGCCGGTCATCCATCAGGTGGTGCAGAAGTTCGTCATGCAGCTGGAAGCACAGCTTTCCGAGCGCGGCGTGACATTCGACCTGTCGCAGGAGGCGATCGCATGGCTGGCCGACAAGGGCTATGACGAGCGCATGGGCGCCCGGCCGCTTGGCCGTGTCATCCAGGAGCACATCAAGAAGCCGCTGGCCGACGAGGTGCTGTTCGGCAAGCTCAAGAAGGGCGGCACAGTACGTGTCACTGTCGAGAAGAAGGAAACCGGCGAGACCGGCCTGAAGCTCGAATCGCTCGCCGACGAGGCGCCGGTGAAGCCGAAGAAGGAAGAGCCGGACGACGCGCCGAAGGCCAAGAAGGCGGTGGCGAAAAAGCCCGCCGCGAAAAAGGCGGTGGCGCAGAAGCCGGAGCCGAAAGGCAAGGATGGTGGCAAGCGCAGCCTTGTGCCGCAACTGCCGCGTAAGAACTGACGAATCCGCAAGTCAAAAAAAGCCCCGGAAACGGGGCTTTTTTTGTGACACCTTCCGATTAAGCACCCGGCGCCCGCCGGAGCGGTTTGCGCCGGTTCAGCTTGCCAGCGCCATCCGTATCTTGCCGGCGTTCTCGGCCAGGACTTCAGGCTTTTCCATCTGTCCGCTGTGCGGTTTCAGGGGAATGCCCTCGAAGCGCGGAATGACATGGACGTGAAGGTGAAAGACAGTCTGCCCCGAAGCTGGTTCGTTGAACTGCATAACCGTGACGCCATCGGCATCGAAGGCCTTCTTTACGGCCCGCGCAATTTTCTGGACGTGAGCGAAGAGCGGGCCAAGCGCCGCCGGATCCGCGTCAAGCAGGTTGCGCGACGGCGCTTTCGGCACCACTAGCGTGTGACCCTGCCCTTGCGGCATCACATCCATGAAGACGATGACCGCGTCATCTTCGTAGACGCGGTGCGAAGGGATTTCTCCGCGCAGGATTTTGGCGAAGATGTTGCTGCTGTCATAGGTTGCTTCGGCCATGGCGCGCGCTCCGGTTCTTGGCTCGCTGTCTCGTGTAGCGAAGCTGTTCCGGGCGGGCAAGACGATCGGTCGACATCGGCCGTGCCGGCCCGCTCGGCTGAGCGATTGGGCTCGCTACCCTACTCCGCCATGTCCTTGCGGAACGGGGTGTGCTCTTCCAGATATTCGCTCATCCGCTCGACTTCGCGCCGCTCGCGCTGGAGGTAGTCGGCCACTGCATTGCGCAGACCTGGATGGGCGATGTAGTGCGCCGAATGCATCGTCACGGGCCGGTAGCCGCGCGCGAGCTTGTGCTCGCCCTGCGCACCGGCTTCAACCACCTTCAGCTTGCGCGAGATGGCGAAATCGATTGCCTGATGGTAGCAGACCTCGAAATGCAGGAATGGGTGGTCCTCGATGCAGCCCCAATTGCGGCCGTAGAGCGCGTCTGAGCCGATGAAGTTGATGGCACCTGCAATGTAGCGCCCGTTGCGTTTGGCCATGACCAGCAGGATGTCGTCGGCCATGCGCTCGCCGATCAGCGAGAAGAAATCGCGGTTGAGGTAGGGCCGGCCCCATTTCCTGCTGCCGGTATCCATGTAGAACGCGAAAAAGTCGTCCCAGGCCTTTTCGGTCAGATCCTTGCCGGTCAGCCAGTCGATCGAGATGCCGTCGGCGAGGGCCTCGCGCCGCTCTTTCTTCATTGCCTTGCGCTTGCGCGAGGCTAATGTTGCGAGAAAATCGTCGTAGCTCGAGAAGCCTTCGTTGAAGAAGTGAAACTGCTGGTCGGTGCGATGCAGGAAGCCGGCCGCCGCCAATATCTGGACGTCGTCCTCCGGCGCGAAAGTAACATGCGCGGAAGACACGCCGAGCTTATCCGTCACCGCCTTCAGACCGGCCGCAAGACCGGCCTTGACGGTGGGGCTGTCCTCGCCCCTGCCGACCAGCAGGCGAGGGCCGGTGACGGGTGTGAACGGCACCGCGCATTGCAGCTTCGGATAGTAGCGCCCGCCGGCGCGTTCGAACGCGTCCGACCAGCCATGGTCGAAGACATATTCGCCCTGGCTGTGCGACTTCAGATAGCAGGGGACCGCTCCGAGCAACTTGCCTCGCGCGGTTTCCAGCCTGAGGTGATGGCCTTGCCAGCCGGTGCGCCGAACAGCGCAGCCGGAATCTTCCAGCGCGCTCAAAAAGGCCAATGAAACAAGCGGGTTGTAGCCGTATTCTGCATCGCCGCGTGTAGTGCCGCCGAGGCTGTCCCATTCAGCGCTGGTAAAGGCGCCGATGCCCGCGGCGATGCGGATCGACAGCTCCGCATTCGCCGTTTGTCTTTCGCAGTCGTCCCCTTGATCCATGAGGCTTACTTAAGCTCGCTGCGGACCCATACAAGCCCGCTCAGGCAAGCCGTACCAGATCGGGCTCGAATCCTTCGAATGTCATCTGGTCGGCATATTTGAAGGTCAGGTCGACGGCAGGCTGGTCGTGCACGGTCCAGGTGATCACCGGCATACCGAGTCTCTCTCGCACGAAGGAGACGAACCGGTTCGGCAGGTCGCCGGCAGCGTAGGAGGTGAAGGCGATGTCATGCGCCAGCATGGCGAAATGCGCCTCGATCAGGTGGTTGTCGTTGCCGTAGGCGGTCAACCCGCCGGGTATGCCGGGTGCATATTTCGGGAACTCGCGGATCAGCCAATGGTCGAACGACATGATCGCGGTCTTGCCCTTGTAATGCTTGAGCATCTTGCCGACGCTTTCGACCAGGCCTTCGTCGTGCCCGGCAGCACCTTTCAGCTCGACAACCATCGGCACACGGCCGTCGACCAGATCAAGCGCCTGCTGCAGCGTCGGCAAATGGTCGGCGGTGCCGCCGACCTTCAGCGCCGTGATCTCTGCAGCCGTACGCTGCCAGACGAAGCCGTCCTCGCCGGTCAGCCGCCGCAGATCGCCATCGTGGATGATGACGGGGACGCCGTCGGATGATAGGTGCACATCGCATTCGATCGCGTAGCCGCGCTCGGCCGCCGCAGCGAAGGCGGAAAGGGTGTTCTCCCAGCGCGTCTTGTTCATGTCGTGGAGGCCGCGATGGGCGACGGGCCGGGCGGTCAGCCAGGAAAGATCGGTCATGGTTGCAGTCCCGGTCATTCGACTTCGAAGATCGCTTCGATTTCCACTGCGGCATTAAGCGGCAGGGAGGCGGTGCCGACGGCGGAGCGAGCGTGCTTGCCGCGATCGCCGAGCACGGCGGCGAGAAAATCCGAGGCGCCGTTGGCAACCAGATGCTGTTCGACAAAATCCGGTGCCGAGGCGACGAAGACGGTGATCTTCACCAAGCGACGGATTTTCTCGAGATCGCCAAGTGCCGCCTGAGCCTGGGCCAATATGTTGATCGCACAGTATTTTGCGGCTTCCTTGCCGGTCGCGGTGTCGACATCGCGGCCAAGCAGTCCGCTCGCCTGGAGCTTGCCGTCCTTGAGCGGCAACTGCCCGGCGGTGAACAGCAGATTGCCGGTCCGGCAATAGGGCACGTAATTGGCGGCGGGCGCGGCGGCGGCCGGCAGCGTCACGCCGAGATCGCTTAGCCGCTTTTCGATTGTTTCGCTCATGCTATTTCCCTATTGCTTGAAGGTGCCGCGCAGGCCGGGCCGAAATTGCTATTTTTGCCTCGCTTCCGCCACGACTTTTTTTAAGCTGGACCATCTTTCCATGCGGCCTGCCATTAGCCGCGATGATCGGAGCACCCCATGCGCGCAACGCGCCTCGCATTCAACGCCGTTCTCTTGACAGCGGCTTCCTGGGCGGCTCCCGCTTTTGCGGTGCCTGCGCTGCAGGCGCATCGTGCTGTTTACGACATTTCACTCGACAAGGCTTCAGACCGTTCCGGTATTACCGGCATCACCGGCCGCATGGTCTACGAGTTCAACGGCTCGCCTTGCGAGGGCTATACAGTAAAGTTCCGTTTGGTGACCCAGATCGTAACCAGCGACAACACCAGGCTGACCGACCAGCAGATGACCACCTTCGAGGATGCCGAGGGCAAGACCTTCTCCTTCGTGAATAAATCCTTTGTCGACCAGAACCTCGACAAGGAGGTCAAGGGTACCGCAACGAAGGAAGCCAACGGTCTCAAGGTCGATATCGACAAGCCCGAGAAGAACAGCCTGGAACTCGCGCCGACCCAGTTCCCGACCCAGCAAATGGTCGAAATGATCGGCAAGGCGGAAAAGGGCGAGCGTTTCTACGAAACCAACCTGTTCGACGGCTCTGAGGATGCCAACAAGGTGGTGACCACCACCGTCGTCGTCGGCAAGCAAGCCGATGCCGACAATGCCGATCCGGAAGCGCCGGCGCTGGCCAAGCTCGCCACCGACAAATACTGGCCGGTCGACATCGCCTATTTCGATGATGCCGACAAAGGCGGCGAGGAGGTGCCGGAATACCGGATCAGCTTCAAGCTGCACAAGAACGGCATCACGCGCGATCTCGTCATGGACTATGGCGAGTTCTCAATGACCGGCAAATTGGTCAATCTGTCGCTGTTCGATCAGCCAAAGACCTGCCCGTCTAAATAAGCTCGAGTGAACGGCAAGCCGCCGGCCGCTATCCGGGATGGTAGCGCTTAATCTTGCGGGGCAAGTCGCATCGACTTGAGCATGCCGCAATTGCCTATCAACGTCTTATGACAGTATGGGCCGCGGGGGAGCAGGTTGAGCAGGATCGACGTTTTTGTGGCGCCGCGGCCCAATGCGACGCTGATCAACGCTATGACATTCGTCAACCGGATTGTCATGCTGCACGGCGTTCCGGGGTTTCGCGACCTGTTGCCATTCAACCGTCTGGCCGGTTTGCGCGGCGTCGCCAATGTCCGCCACATCGATTTTCCGGAGAATGACCGGCAAAGGCTGAAGGCTTGTTGCGGCGCGGGCAAGGCGACGTTCATCACGCCCAACCATCCCGAATTCTTTACCGACTGGATGATCGACAAGGAGGTCGTCTCGCGGGTAAGCCCGCTGGCGGCATCCTGGGCCACGCACGGCGTCGTCAACGGGCTTGGCCGGCTGATGCAGAAATTCTGGTTGGCCAACAATCTGATCGCGCAAATCCCGGGCAACAGCGCGGCCGCCAAGGAACATTCGGTGGCCTGGGCGCTGAAGGGGCACGGCGTGCTCCTGCATCCCGAAGGCGGTGTCGGCTGGCATGCCAACATCATTGCCCCGCTGCTGCCGGGCGCGGTCGAAATGGGGTTCGAGGCGCTGAAGCGCGGCCGCCTGACGGATCCGGACTTCAAGGTTTGGATCGCGCCCGTGATCTGGAAGCTTGCTTTCACGGGGAATGTCGAGGCAGCGCTGGCAAAGGAATGCGCCTATGTCGAGCACAGCCTGAAGATCGAACGCCGTGCCGCCAATTCGCTGCCGGAGCGCATCCATCATATCTATGCGACCTTGCTGTCGCGCGATGAGGCTGCATATGGCCTGCGGTCCGATGAGCGGGCTTCGTACGACGCACGTCAAAAGGACCTGCTGACCGAACTCGGCCGTCGCCTTGCCGAACTTGTCTCGGTCGACGCCGGCACGCTCGACACTGCCGAGCTTTTGCGCCGGTCGCGGCGCTGGCTGGGGGAGAACATGGACGGCACCGAAATCCAGAAGCAGGTCCGAACGCTGGCAGATACAATCCAGCGCCTGCAGCGTGTCGGGCCGTGGGCTTCAGCCAATCCGCGCATCACGCAGGAGGAGATCGCCGAACATTTGAAGCGGATCCGCAACGACTATTGCAAGGGTACGCTGCGCGATACGATCAACCGTTTCGTGCCGCAGCCGGCAGGCCCACGCCGCGCCTATGTCCGGGTACCGGAGCCGCTAGGCTTGCACGCCTATCAAGGCTCCGTCGAGGAGGCACTCGCCGAACTGCACGACCGGATGCAGGAGACCGTCACCAGGACGATGACGCAACTCGAGGCCGGCGGCGGCTTCATTTTCTATGCCAATCCCTTCTATCATCGTTAGCGGCGTGTTGGTCGGCGCAAGATGAAGGAGTGCGGCAAATCTCATGGCGGTCTATGTCGATGCGGCGATCTGGAAATGGATCGGCCACCGCTGGTGCCATCTGCTGGCAGACGACACCGACGAGCTGCATCGCTTTGCCGGGCAGCTCGGCATCAAGCGCGCGTCCTACCAAGGACCGCCGAAGACATCGGCACCGCATTATGACATAACCGGGTTCGAGCGCGACCGCGCAGTGCGGTTAGGCGCCATCGAATGCAGCCGCGAGGAGATCGTCGCCGTTTTCCGGCGTGTGCGGGTGCCGAAGGGGAAGATGCGGCGATGACACCGGTGCGCTGATCGCCGCACGCTGAACCACAAGACGCCACAACGCTTGCGTTTGTCGCGCTTCCCCTCTATATGCGCGCTCATTCCACACACGGACTTTGGTGTCTGCCCGGGAGAAATCCGGCTGAAACCTCCGGTGGCGTTCGAGGACAAAGTCCAAAAATGCCTGTGTCCGTGGAGGCTAACCGGAAAGGAAATAAGAATGGCTCTGCCTGATTTCAGCATGCGCCAGCTATTGGAAGCTGGCATTCACTTCGGCCACCAGACCCACCGCTGGAACCCGAAAATGGCGCCCTATATCTACGGCGCCCGCAACAACATACACATCATCGACCTCTCGCAGACGGTGCCTTTGCTGCACCAGGCGCTGAAGCAGGTTTCCGACACTGTTGCCAAGGGCGGCCGCGTGCTGTTCGTCGGCACCAAGCGCCAGGCCTCCGACATCGTCGCCGATGCCGCGCAGCGCTCGGCCCAGTACTATGTCAACTCGCGCTGGCTCGGCGGCATGCTGACCAACTGGAAGACGATCTCGAATTCCATCCAGCGCCTGCGCAAGCTCGACGAAATGCTGGCCGGCGAGGCTCAGGGCCTGACCAAGAAGGAGCGCCTCAACCTCGACCGCGAGCGTGAGAAGCTCGACAAGGCGCTGGGCGGCATCAAGGATATGGGTTCGACGCCCGATTTGATGTTCGTGATCGACACCAACAAGGAAGCGATCGCCATTCTCGAGGCCAAGCGTCTCGGCATCCCGGTCGTTGCCATCATCGATTCCAACTGCGACCCGGACAAGATCGACTTCCCGATCCCCGGCAATGACGACGCGGCCCGCGCCATCCAGCTGTATTGCGATTTGATCGCCAAGGCAGCTATCGACGGCATCGCCCGTCAGCAGGGCGCGCTCGGTGTCGATATCGGCGCATCGGTCGAGGCTCCGGTCGAACCGGCGCTCGATCAGACCCCGGCCGCCGAGAGCCCGGCAGCCCAGACCCCGGAAGCATAGTAGCGAAGGCCGGCTGCGGCCTTCATCTTTCCAATATGTTGGCGCGGTAAGCGCTACCGGCACCAGGCGCATCATCGAAAATCGATGGTGCGTCAGTGCATTTAGACAAAGAGGCGACAATGAGCATTTCGGCTGCACAGGTCAAAGAACTCCGCGACTTGACCGGCGCGGGCATGATGGATTGCAAGGCGGCGTTGAACGAGACCAACGGCAATATGGAAGAAGCCATCGACTGGCTGCGCAAGAAGGGCATTTCCAAGGCCGACAAGAAGGCTGGCCGTACCGCTGCCGAAGGCCTGATCGGCGTAGATTCCGGCGTCCGCGAGGCAGCGATTGTCGAGGTCAATTCCGAGACGGACTTCGTTGCCCGCAATGCTGCGTTCCAGGAGATCGTCGCCAATGTCGCGAAGGTCGCGCTTGCCTATGGCGGCAAGACCGAGGCCGTTGCCGCCGCTCCCTATCCGGGCTCGGGCAAGTCGGTCGCCGAGACCATCAAGGACGCTGTCGGCACCATCGGCGAGAATCTGGGCTTCCGCCGCTCGGCCAAGCTCACCGTCGAGCACGGCGCTGTCGCAACCTACGTTCACAATGCAGTCGCCGACGGCCTTGGCAAGCTCGGCGTGCTAGTGGCCATCGAGACGACAGGCAACGCGCATGCCGCCAACGCCTTCGCCCGTCAGGTTGCCATGCATGTCGCTGCCACCAATCCGATGGCCCTGACCACCGAAGAGCTCGATCCGGCCGCAGTGGAACGCGAGAAGGCGATCTTCGCCGACCAGGCGCGCCAGTCCGGCAAGCCGGAAGCGATCATCGAGAAGATGGTCGAAGGCCGTTTGCGCAAGTTCTATGAAGAGGTCGTGCTGCTCAAGCAGGCTTTCGTGCTCAATCCCGACATTACCGTCGAGAAGGCGCTGAAGGATGCCGAAAGCGAAATCGGGGCGCCAGCCAAAATCGCTGCCTATCTGCGCTTCGCGCTCGGTGAGGGCATCGAGAAGGAAGAGACCGATTTCGCGGCGGAAGTCGCGGCAGCGGTCAAGAAGTAACTATTCGTTTGAAAGGCTTTTTCGGCCGGGTATCCGCGAGGATGCCCGGCCGATTTCTTGCGCGGTGTCGATGAAGGCGCGGAGCTTCGGGGCCATCGCGGCGCGGCGCGGGAAATAGAGGAACAGTCCCGGTTCCTCGATCGATGCCTCGCCAAGGACTTCGACCAGCCGGCCTGCCTCGATGTCGGGCTTGACAAGCGGCTCGAACAGATAGGCGAGGCCGATGCCGGCAAGCGCCATTTCCCTTGCCGACAGCGGATCGCTGACGACCACGCTGCCGCGTGTCTCGACGCTGATATCCTTGCCCTGATCGGACAGATCCCAGCGATAGAGCGCACGTGATCGCAACAGCCGATAGCCGATGCAGTTGTGCGCGGCGAGATCGGCCAACGCCCATGGCCGCCCGCGCCGGCCGACATAGGCCGGCGAGGCAACGATGATGCTGCGGAAAGGCCCTGTCAGTCGCACCGTCACCATATCCTCGGCGATCATCTCGCCCAGCCGGATGCCGGCGTCGAAACCCTCGCCGACGATATCGCTCAGACGTTCGTCGGTGACGATCTCCACCGTCACGTCAGGGTAACGTTCCGCCATCGCCGTCAGGATGGGCATCAGCGCCAGAGGCAGCGCCAAACGCGGCGCGTTGATCCTGAGCAGTCCGCTTGCCCGGCCTTTGACAGAGCGGATACGTTCGATCCGGTCGGCAATGTCTTCCAGCGCCGGCTCCGCCGCAGCGACAAGCGCGGTGCCAGCCTCGGTCAGCGAGACGCTGCGCGTGGTGCGGGCAAACAACGGCTGGCCGATTCGCTCCTCTACCAGCCGAACCGCATGGCTGACCGCTGACGGGCTCATGCCGAGCTCGGCGGCTGCCGGCGCGAAGCCGCCACGCCGCGCGACGGCAACGATTACAGGTAGGTGGCTAAGCAGATCGCGGTCCATTCATGCATGATATCGCATAGTCCATTCGGATAATGCAATCTTATCGGCGGAGAAAGGAGGGCGCATCTTTGGCTGCATCACACGGCAATCGCCGAGCAGCCAAGGAGACGTCTAATGACCGACCTCGATTCCGAACGAACCCGTAATCTCGAGACCGTGCGTAAATTCTTTGATCTGATGCACCGCAAGGACATTGAGGCATGGGGCGACCTTTGGGCTGAAGATGGCCGTATACTTGTCTTCTACCCGCCGGCAGGATTTGGAAACAGCATCGATGGTAAAGCCGCGATCCTGGCGGCCTTCCGAGGCCTCTTCGGTAATTTCGAATCCTTCGATTCGCAGCTGACAGCCATCTATCCGGCAGCGGATTCGGACGCGATCGTCGTTGAGTACAAGAACCGCGCGGTGCTGATCGGCGGCACTGAATACACCAACAGCAATATCGCGATTTTCCACTTCAAGAGCGGTCTGATCAGCACCTACCACGATTATTTCGATCCGCGCCGCTTCCAGGTGGTGGTCGATGCGCTGGCCAAGGCCTGACTGCGTATCCCAGGCAAGACCTCAATCCCGCTTTTCAAACTTCAGGAGAAATCCATGACCATGTCCTACTACACGCTCGGCAACAGCGGGCTGCGTGTCACCCGCCTGGCGCTCGGCACCATGACGTTCGGCACGGAATGGGGCTGGGGCGCGGAGAAGGAAACCGCGCGCGCCTTGGTTGATGCCTATGTCGAAGCCGGTGGCAATTTCTTCGATACCGCCGATCTCTATACCGGTGGCACGGCCGAAACCTGGCTCGGCGAATTCATCGCCGAGCGTGGGCTGCGCGACAAGGCGGTGATCAGTACCAAATTCACCTACAACGCCGAACCGGGCAACCCGAACGCCGGGGGCAACGGCCGCAAGAACATCCTGCGGGCGATAGACGGTTCGCTGAAGCGGCTCGGCACCGACTACATCGACCTCTACATCCTCCATACCTGGGACAGGCTGACGCCGCCGGAGGAGGTGATGCGGACGCTGGACGATCTGGTGCGCGCCGGAAAGATCCGGCATGTCGGTATGTCCGACGTGCCGGCCTGGTACGCAAGCCGGGCGCAGGCCGTCGCCGAGCATCGCGGCTATGAACCGGTTTCGGCGCTTCAGCTCGAATATTCGCTGGCCGAGCGCAACATCGAGCACGAGTTCGTGCCGTTCGGCACGCGCTATGGCGCCGGAATCATGGTCTGGAGTCCATTGGCCAGCGGCCTGCTCAGCGGAAAATACCGTTTCGATACAATCGTCGAGGATGGTGGCCGGCTGGAGACAATGCGTGGTTCGACCAATCCCGGTTTCCAGAAATTCACCGATCGCAACTGGCAAATCGTCGCCGAACTGGAGAGGGTTGCCGGCCAGCTCGGCCGCAGCATGGCCCAGATCGCCTTGAACTGGACGGCAAACAGGCCAGGCATTGCATCCGTCATCGTCGGCGCCACCAGGCTTGACCAGCTCAAGGACAATCTCGGCGCGCTTGATTTCGACATTCCCGAAGATCTTCGGGCACGGCTCGATGCGGTGAGCCGGCCGGTCACGCCCTTTCCGTATTCGTTCTTCGGCCCTGAAATACAAGGCGGCCTGACCGGTGGGCAGGCGGTTGGCGGTAAGCCGGCAAGCTATCTGCCGGATCTGCTCATGCGAGGCACTTTTGCCGGCGTGAGCTGACGGCTATCCCGGTCCACGATCTCAACTTTCCGGCTCGGGGGCCCCGGGGGCTCGAGCGCCCCCACGGTAGAAAGTAGACCCCCAGATTTTTGGGGGGGCCCCCACCCACACACCCCCCCGAAGCAGACGCCGAGAGCGGTGATTAACCACAAC
>NZ_JAMYRO010000017.1:0-167232 GCF_040321495.1 Mesorhizobium sp. M0408
CCGGCAGGACAGAGGGGGGCGCGAAGGATCGCTACGGAGCCGCTTTATACCTAGTCCTGCCCGCCTCAGCGATACTCGAAGATCGACCGGAAAATCCCGGGCGCTATCACCGATAGCGGATTGACCTCCAGGTTCGGCTTGTTGGCGTTGCCCTTGAGCCTGTAGGTGACGCCGATCAGGCCGCGGTCGCGGCCGTTGCCGAGCAGTGCGCCGATCAGCGGCAGTTCGCCGAAGATGCGGTTTACGCCGTAGGCCGGCATGAACGTGCCGGTCATGTCCATATTGTTGTTCTGGTCGTAGAGCGTGCCCTGGAAGGTGGTGCCGATGCGCGAGCCGCGCAGCACGCCGTTGCGCAGCTTCAGATAGCCGCTGCCCTTGTCGATTTCGCTGAAACCGCGCTCGAAATTCACCCTCGACGTGTCGAGATTGCCTTTGACCGCCTCGTTGAGGCTGCGGCTGTCGCCGGCCGGCGTCGTCGACACGATCGAGGCGAGCTTCGGCTCATTAACGATAAAGAAGTTCTTGGCGTCGACCTGGCCTTTCATCGGCCCGTCGCCGGCCCCGGTGAGCGCCAGCGTGATCGAGCCGCCTTCCATATGCTCGTAGATGTTGAGGAAGCGCAGTATGGCGCCGGCGTCGGCCGACTTCATGTTGAGCGTGCGCAGGCCGCCGCCGGTCGTGTTGCTGATGGTGATGGCGGCTCCCGAACTTGCTGTGGCGCTCACCTTGAGCCCGTTCACCCGGGAGCCGGCGGCGCTGTAGTCGAGCTTCAGATTCGACAGCACCTCGTCATGGAAGCCGGTCAGGGAACTGACGTCGGCGCTGACCGAGATCGCATCGACGCCAGTGGTCTTGGTGGCGGTGTCGACGTCGGACGTGAATTGCTTGATCAGCGAGCGTGCGTCTAGCGCGCTGCCGCTGACCTCGACAGCATAGGCCTTGCCCGACCGCTTCACCGAGACGGCGACGTCGTCGCCCCTGTTCAACGTGACCTTGCTGAACCGGGCCGAGGACAAGGCGCCGTTGACCAGCACCGCGCTGCCGTCGATGGAAAAGGTCTTGCCATCGAGTTCGAAATTGGAGAGCGTCGTGGTGTCGCCGGTCTTCGCCATGGCGAAGACGACCTTGGCGGGAATGCCAGGCCCCTTGCTCCAGCCGGCCCAGGGAATGTCCAGCCTGGCATTGGTCAGGTCGGCCGACACGTTCTGGTTGCCGGTGCCACTCTTGTCGATCGCCACCTTGATGGTTCCGGAAAGCAGCGTCGACAGGCCAGGCATGGCGGTGGCGCGCGTCTTGTCGTCGAGCACCAGCGCCACTTTACGACTGCGCGGCGGGCCGCCATCCCTGAGCGGCTCGATCAGGTCGAGCTCGGCCGGAATGCCGTTGAGCAGCGCCTTCGCCGAGATCACCGCCCGGTCGGGCGCGACCGTGATCGAGCCGTCGGCATGGCTGACTGTCTGGCCCTCGAACGGCTTGCCCAGCGACAGGTCCTTGTAGTCGAGCGCCACCAGCCAATCGAGTTTGGAAGAGTCGACACCGGACTGCAGCGGAATATCGGCCTTGACGTGGCCGGTCACCGTGCCGGATAGGTCGTCCGGCAGCAGGCCGACATGGCGCATGGCGTTGATCGGGTCAAAGGATGCCAACTCGGCGATTGCCGGCGCCTCGCCGGCGACATCGATGTCGAGCGCGCCGATCACCGGCGGATGGTTCGCGGCCTTGACGGTGAGCGTGCCGTTGCTCGCCGCCACCGTGCGGCCGCTCGGCATATAGACGCTGCCCGACGACAGCGCGACGTCGACGTCATTGCCGTGGAAGCCGACGACGCCAACGGCATCGCGGATCGGCGGAATGCGGCCGGCCGTGTCGAAGCGCGATCCTTCGACCTGGAATCGGCCGAACACTTCATCGGCGGAAAGCGGCACGCCGTTGCCGAGCCGTCCGGGCACGACCTGGAACTGCAGGCTGCCATCGACGACGCGGCCGCCGAACAGGTTCTTAAGCACCCACAGCCTGGCATTGCGCGCCGAAAACCATGGCCATAATTGCTTGACGTGCGAGACCGGCATGTCGTGGACATTGAGCGCCACCGATATGCCCGGCGCCTGGTTGGCGACGAATGAAACCGAAGCCGTGCCCAGCACTTCGCTGCCCGGTCCGGACCGGACGCCGATCTGCTCGGCGACCAGCTTTTGGCTCGTCGGCTGGTAGACGCCGGCGATACGGGCAATGAAGCTGAGTGCCGGCTCCGGCGAATCGGAAGGCGCCAGGGTCGAACCGTCGCTGGTCAGGTCGTAACGATAGGATGGCTCCTCGCCCGCTGCGCCGGTAGCCGGCTTCGGCCCGATCGAACCGGCGAAATCGAAGGTCGAGCGGCCGGTTTTCACCAGCAAACTGTCGACCTGGATTTTGTTCGACCCGGCGACGAGTGTTGCATCGAGATCGATGTCGGCCGGAAGCAGGCCGCGCGAACCGAGATCGAGCACCGATCCGGTCAGTGACAGGGCGGCGGTCAGCCGCGAACCGTTGTCGCCGGTCCCTTCCGACCCCGCCAGCTTCAAGGCGATCGCGCCCAATTTGCCACCTGCCGCGGCAGCGTCGGCATCCGCCGCCTGGATGCTGGCGTCCAGCGTGGTGATGCGTCGCGTCGCCGGATCGCGGGTGGCGGAAGCGGCGATGGTAAGCGCCCTGCCGTCGACATCCGCATCGGATGAAAACTCCATGCTTCCCGGTCCCGTCTGCGAGACGGAGGCGTCGGCGATAGTGACCGACTTGACCGATCCGGTCTCGGGCAGTGCCAGCTCGACGTTGCGCAGATCGATCTGGCGCACCGAATCCTCGCGCACCGCATCGAGCGCGCGGTTGAGGTTGGCGAAGACGGCGGCGGAAAGTTTTTCCGGATCGATAAGGCCGTCCTGGTTGCGCAGCCCGGCCGTCCAGTCGCCGCCGGACGGCATTGCCGCCATGACGATGTGCGCGTCGGAAATCCGGGCGCTGGTCAGCCGTACCTCGCCCGAAAGCAACGGGATCAGCCGGATGCCGAAGCGGACCCGGCCTGCATCGGCCATTGGTTTTCCGTCGGCGGTCTTGAGGCTGACGTCGCTGACCTGCAGCGCAATGAAGCTCGACCCGTCAAGCGTCAGCCGTGCCGGCCCGACGGCAACGTCGACATCGAAGCCGGCCAATTTCTCGATTGCCGTTTCGGCTTCCGCGCGAAGCCGCTCCGAGCCGAAGCCGGACGCGCCGATCGCGTAGACGCCGGCGGCAGCCAGCAGCACAAGGGCGACAAGGCCGGCAAACACCCGCGCCATCATACGGACGCCGCGACCGATCGACGCCTGGCCGAGCGGCGGGACGCGGCACGCGGACGGAAAGGTTCCTAGGTCGGTGATCTCGTCACGCCTGAACCTGATCTTCTCGTGCTGCGGTAGCTCCTGGTCCACGCAATCTTCCGTTGAAACGAATTCGATCGTGGACGAATCCCCGCTCGACATTATATCGATGCAGCCTGGCGCGTAACCTCAAACAAGGGCATCGATATGGCTGACCTCGACGTGGGCGATGTTCCGCCGCAATTCGATCTTCCGCGCGACGGCGGCGGTTCACTCAGCCTCGCCGCATTGCTGGGAAAACCCATCGTACTCTATTTCTACCCACAGGACGACACCACAAGCTGCACCAACGAGGCGATCGGCTTTTCGCAGTTGAAGCCGGAGTTCGAAAAGGCCGGCGCTGTCGTCATCGGGCTCTCGCCGGACAGCGTCAAGAAACACGACAAATTCAAGGCGAAATACGATCTGAGCGTCGACCTTGTCGCCGACGAAGAGCGCAAAGTGATCGAGGCTTACCATTTGTGGGTGGAAAAGAAGCTCTACGGCCGCACCTATATGGGCGTCGAACGGGCGACGTTCCTGATTGGCCGGGACGGACGCATCGCCAGGATCTGGCGCAACGTCCGCGTCAAGGGGCACGCCGAAGAAGTGCTGGAGGCGGTTCGCGCCCTTTGAGAGCTGCGCCAGGCCGCTGCAATTCGATGCCCGTTTTGCGCGAAGACCTTTGCCTGTCGTTCGATCCGGCAAAACTTTGTTAACCCTAATAATGTGTAATCAGGCTTGTCGTTGGTGTCGTAACGAAAGCTTGGTCCCGTGAACGTAGCCGGTCAGTCAGCGGTCTTCGGCAGACGCAAAGAGCCCCACACGGTCATCATCGCTCGGGGCGACCAGATAAGGCATTTCACCATACGCCCGTGGCTTGCGGCATTTTGCGGCTCGGCGCTGGCGGCGATCGTCATTGGCTACCTGCTGGCGACCTCCTATCTGGTGCTGCGCGACGATCTGATCGGCGCCACGACGGCGCGGCAGGCGCGCATGCAGCAGGCCTACGAAGACCGCATCTCGGCACTGCGCAGCCAGGTCGACCGCATCACCAGCCGCCAGCTACTCGATCAGCAACTGATGGAAACCAAGGTCAGCGAGCTGCTGGAACGGCAGAGCCAGCTCAGCCTGCGTCACGGCCGCCTCGGCCCGATCCTCGAACGAGCCGAAAACGAGGTCGCAACGCCCGCGCCGGCGGCAAAGCCGGACGAACATGCCGACGCGACCGGCAGCATCCAGCCGACGGCGTATACTGTCGCCAGCCTTGCCGCCCCCCTTGCCGCTCCTGTGGGCGTTGACGACACCAGGCCGTTCTCGCTGTGGTCGACCCGCGCCGATCCGCTGCCGAGCGAAAGCGCGGCCGACCGGGCAGACAAGCTCTTCGTTTCGATCAACAACTCGCTGAAGGCCATCGAGAGCCAGCAGCTCACTCGCATCGCCACACTGGCCGACAATGCCTACAAGAGCGCCGACACGATCTCACAGGCGCTCGAGGCCGCCGGCCTGCCGGTCGACAGCGAATTCGAAAAGAGCGACGTCGGTGGCCCGCTGATACCACTCGACAGCTCGTTGGTCTTCGACAGCAAGGTCAAGGAGTTGGACGAGGCTCTTGACGCGCTGGATCATCTTAAAAAGGAAGCGCGCCGGCTGCCGCTCGCCAACCCCGCCCCCGGCCGCAGCGTTACCAGCCCGTTCGGCGTGCGCACCGACCCCATCCTCGGCACGGCCGCCTTGCATTCCGGCATGGATTTCAGGGCGCCGATCGGTATGCCAGCCAAGGTCACGGCAGCCGGCTTGGTCGTCAAGGCCGGCTGGAACGGCGGCTACGGCCGCATGATCGAGGTCGACCACGGCAACGGTTTTGTGACGCGTTACGGGCATCTCAGCGAAATCGACGTCGCCGTCGGCCAGAAGCTCGATGCCGGAGACATCATCGGCAAGACCGGCAACAGCGGCCGCTCAACCGGCCCGCATCTGCATTACGAGGTCCGCCACAACGGCGAGGCGATCGATCCGCTGCGGTTTTTGACCGTCGGCAAGAAGGTCGAGCGGTATCTGTAGAGCCGGCGATTCATTCGGCGTGAAGCCTGGCGCGCGGCCAACCGCCCGCCAGGCGATATCAAAGATAGATCGCTTTCAGCCCTCAGCAGCAGCCATGAACGCGCCGAGCCGCCGGTTGAACGGCTCACCGGTCTGCTGAACGCTGTGCCCCGCGCCGGCGATCACGGCACGATCGGCACCAAGCACGTTTTCGAGCACGTCGCAGACGGCGTCGAATGCTGCGCTGTGCCCGCCGGATACCACCAGTTTCGGGAACGGCGCATCGGCAAGTTGCCGAAGCGGAATTTCGGCCTCCCATGGCCCGCGTTCGACGACGAGCATGGCCGCGCCTTGCGCGAGCGGGGGCGGCAGCGGGTCTGGCAATTGTATCGCCGAGCCGACCAGATGGAGGAACTGGCGCAAGAAAAGCGCGGGATCGTCGCGGGGTCCGCTTTGCCAGTGGGTCTTCAGGCGCGTCACGAGTTCATTCACGGCAACATCCCCGCGCGCAAGGTCAAAGGCCGGCGGCTCGATCACCGTGAGCGAACGGATTGCTCGCGGGCGCATCGCTGCTGCAAGAAGAGAGATGACGCCGCCATAGGAATGCCCGACCAAATGGACGCGGCTTTCGTCCCAGAGGTCATGCGTCCGATCGAGGAATCCGGCAACCAGTCTGGCGTCGACGACGAAATCCTCGCGTTCGGCAGGGGAACTTGATCCGTATCCTGGCCGGTCGACCACAACCAGCTTCCAGCGCTCCGCAAGCGGTTGCTGGGCGGACCATGTCATCATGCCGTTCGTGACGCTGCCGTGGACGAACAGAACCGGCGGCCCGTCGCCCCGCACCTCATAGCCGAGATCAATCCCGTCGAGGGTCAGCTTCGGCATCGCATCTCCTCCCGCAGACCGGCGAGAGGAAGTATGCTCCCTGCAACGGAAAGGCGCAACGAACTCCGATCCCTGGCCGGCTCACAACCGGTTCCGAAATGGGCTTCAGGGCGCTGATCGGAATGCCGGCCAAGGTCATGCCTGGCTCCCGTCCAGCCGCTGGCGCTTCATACTGGAAAATTGCCAGAGTTGGCCCATCCGCCGGCGGGCGCGAATTCGCCGGCGTTAGAAGGCCTTGGCCACAGGCGAATTATTTTTGAATTCCATTTGACTGAATAAATATTCGGTGCGAACCTCTGCTCTCTCGAGAGGGCGCCAGACATGGCATTGCGCGGGACCAATCAGGAGTTCGGGCGGCCGTATAACCGGCGTATCGTGCTCGAATCCATCCGCCTTCACGGACCGATCGCCCGCGGCGACATTGCCAGGCGGGTCGGGCTCACCGTGCAGACGGTGTCTACCATCGTTCGCGAGCTGGAAGAGCACGGTTACGTGTTGTCGCTGCGCGAAGAGCCCAAGGGACGCGGCCTGCCACCGGCAACGCTGCGCATCAATCCGGAAGGCGGCTATGCCGTCGGCATCCACGTCACCCCGCTGGGCATCAATGCCGCCCTGATCAACCTAAGCGGCGATGTTATCGAGAGCACCTACCGCGAAGCCCCAAATGCAACGCCCGACCACGCTTTCGAGCTGATCGGCGCCATGGTGCTCGAATTGACGGCATTGCGGCCCGGTGGCCGCGTTCTCGGCATTGGCATGGCGCTGCCCGGACCGTTCGGCGTGGAGTCCATGAGCTTTGTCGGGCCGACCACCATGACCGGCTGGAAGGATGTGGCGCTGCGCGAGCGGCTGGCCGCCTCGACCGGACTGCCGGCCTTTTTCGAAACCGATATGGCGGCGGCTGCTATCGGCGAGCGCCTCTACGGCCTCGGAACGGCATATTCCGAGTATTACTATCTTTATTTCGGCGTCGGTCTCGGCGGCGTCATGGTGCATGACGGGGCGGCATTGCGCGGCGCCTGGGGAAACGCCGGTGAAATCGGCCACATTCCCGCAGTGCCGGGCGGCGAGCCCTGCCCGTGCGGCAATCGTGGCTGCCTCGAACGGTATCTCTCGCTCGAAGCGCTGCGGCGCCGCAACATCGCCGACGCCGAGTGGGTGAGCGAGATTGCGCCGATCTTCCGCAACGCCGTCACCATCATCGAAAACCTGTTCGATCCCGAAACCATCATCCTCGGCGGGCTGGCGTCCACCGAGCTGCTCGAAAGGCTTGCCGGCGCGGCCGCGCACCTGCCCAATTCGGTCTCGGCGCGAAGCGACCGCGCGACGCCCCGCGTCAGCGTCGCACGCGGCGGCCAGCATGCGGTGTTGCGCGGCGCCGCCGCACTTGCCGTTTCGGGGGTGCTTTCGCCGCGCTTCGGCCAGATCTTCACCGCCGAACGCGAACGCGGTCGGGATCTCTTGCATAACAAGGGGATCGCAGCATGAGCGAACCGCTGCTGGTGCTCGACAACGTCGCCAAGAATTACGGCGCCATCGAAGCGCTGAAAGGCATCAGCTTTTCGATCGACAAGGGCGAAGTGGTGGCGCTTCTGGGCGACAACGGCGCCGGCAAATCGACGCTGGTCAAGATCATTGCCGGCGGCCTCGAGCCGACCTCCGGCCGCATGCTGTTCGAAGGCAAGGAATTCCTCGCCAAATCCCCCGCCGAGGCCAAGGCCGCGGGGATCGAGACGGTCTACCAGGACCTGTCGCTTTGCACCAATGTCGACGTGGTCGCCAATTTCTTCATGGGCCGCGAGATCACCAGGAAGGTTCTCGGCATTCCAGTGCTCGACGAGCGCGCCATGGAGCAGGTGGTACAAAAGGCACTGGCCAGCGCCGGCACCCGCATTCCCTCGCTTCGCACCAATGTCGAGCACCTCTCGGGCGGTCAGCGACAGGCCATCGAGCTCAACCGGTTCGTGCATTTCGGCGGCAAGCTGGTGCTTCTCGACGAGCCGTTCGCAGCGCTTGGCGTCGAGCAGACGCGGCGCGGCCTCGACATGATCCGCCAGGTGGCGAGCCAGGGCATCGGCGTCGTCATAATCACTCATATCATGCAACAGGCCTTCCAGGTCGCCGACCGGATCGTGGTGATCCGGCAAGGCGTCGTGGCGGGCGACGTCGCACGCAACAAAACAAGTCCCGACGCGGTGATCAACATGATCACCGGAGAGACGCTCGCCGGTGCCGGACCGGCGAGCTGAGGGACAAATGAGGGGTCCGGCGCAAGAGGAGCGAACGACATGAAGAAAATACTTCTTTCCGTCTTCGGTATCCTGGCACTGGCCTTTGCCACGCTCACGCCGGCATTCGCCCAGTCCAAGGGCACCGTCTACTACATGGTGCCGACATTGCTCGATGAGTTCCAGACCGGCTCGGTGAGCGCGCTGGAATTGTTCCTGAAGCAGGTCGGCTACGAGATGAAGACGCTGAACGCCGACAACAAGACCGACGCTCAGCAATCGCAGATGAACGACGTCATCGCGCTGAAGCCGTCGGCGATCATTCTTGCCGCCGTCGATTTCAATGCGCTGAAACCGTCGATCGAGGCCGCCCGCGCCGCCGGCATCCCGGTCGTCGAGTTCGACCGCCAGATCACCTCGACCCCGTCCGACTTCACCTCGGTGGCCGGAACCGTCGAGATCGGCTACGTCGCCGCCGACCAGGCGCAAAAGCTCCTGACCGCGAAAAACGGCTCGGTGAAGGGCAAGATCCTGCAGGTGCTCGGCGATCCGGGCGATCCCTACACGCTCGATATCCAGAAGGGTTTCGAGGAGAAGATGAAGGCGTTCCCGGACGTCAAGATCATCTCGCTGCCGGCCATGCAATGGGCGGCGGATGCAGCCGGGACCATCGTGAACGACCAGCTGCTCGCCAACCCCGACATCGACCTGATCTTCAGCCATGCCGCGCATCTTTCGGTCGCTGCCGTTGCCTCGCTCGAGGCCGCCGGCAAGAAACCGGGCGACGTAATGCTGATGAGCTCGAACGGCGCTCCGGTCGGCCTCGACCTGATCCGCAAGGGCTGGCTCAATGTCGAAGTCGAGCAGCCGCTCTACGCCCAGGCCGCGGCGGTCGCGATGTTCATGGACAAGGTGGTCAACAAGCAGGAGATCAAGCCCGGCGAATATGATGTGCTTGGCCTGAAATCAACCCTGACCAAGGAAGCGTGGGGACCGAACATCAAGATCCCCGGCGCTGCGATCACCAAGGAAAATGTCGATAACCCGGCGTTCTGGGGCAACATGAAGCCGCCGACCGAAACCATAAAGCCGGTCGAATAGCAAACTCGCCAGAAGCTCCGGGCCATGCCGGCCCGGAGCCCAGCCCTGCAGCCTCAGTGCGTTCAAACGGACGCGCACGGGTATGCTGCAGCAATTTTCAACCGCGCCTGATCTTTCCGAAGGACGAATGGTTTTCGGGGTCATGCGCCAACCGGATCCGCAGATGAACCCCCGCACGCGCCAAACCCTCGAGTTCATCCTCGACAATCTTGTCTGGTTCATGCTGGTCTTCGTGCTGGTGGTCTTTTCCATCCTCATCCCGAACTATTTTCAGCTCGGCATTTTTGCCAACATCATCGAGGCGTCGAGCGTGCTCGGCGTCATGTCGATCGGCCTGGCGCTGGTCATCATCGCCGGCCACATGGACCTGTCGGTCGAATCGGTGGCGGCGCTCAGCGCCATGGCGGTCGGCATCCTGTTCTGCTCGTCGGGCATCGGCCTTGGCATCCAGTTGCAGCCGCAATGGCTGATGGTTCCGGTTTCGCTGCTCATCGCGCTTGCCGTCGGCGGCCTCATCGGCGCCTTCAATGGCTACCTGGTGGTCAGGGTCAAGATGAGCGCCTTCATCATCACCCTGGCATCTTACATCTGGGTGCGCGGCCTGGTGCTGGTTATCTCCGGCGGCCGCTCGGCGCAGGACCTTACGCCGGCAATCCGCTGGTTCGGCATCCAGCGCCTGGGCGGCCTGCCGCTGACTGCCTGGATCGCCATTGCGTGTTTCGTGGTGTTCTCGCTGATCATGGCCAAGACGCCCTTCGGCCGGCACCTGGTCATGATCGGCGGCAACGAGACGGCGACCTTTCGCGCCGGCATCCGGGTCAACCGCAACCTGGTCATAGCCTTCGTTCTCGCCGGCGCCATCGCCGGCCTTGCCGGCTGGGTGCTGGCGATCCGCACCTCCGGCGCGACAGCTAATCTCGGCGTCGGCCTGTTGTTCAATGCCTTCGCCGCAGTCGTCATCGGCGGCGTCAGCCTGAAGGGCGGCGTCGGCACCTTGCCCGGCGTCTATGCCGGCGTGCTGCTGCTCTCGGCCATCAACACGGCGATCAATTTGATGGGCCTGCCGGCCAACTTCACCCAGGTGATCCACGGCCTGCTCGTCCTCGCCGCGGTGCTGCTCGACGCATTCAAGCAAACCATCCGCCAGAGGCTCGCATGACCGGCCGTCTGGAAGATAAGGTCGCGCTGATCGTCGGCAGCGCACGTGGCATCGGCAAGGGCATCGCACAGCGTTTTGCCGAAGAGGGCGCGAAGCTGGTCCTGGCCGACACCGAGGCCGAGGCGGGGCAAGCGACCGCGAACGAACTCGGCGCCGCCTTCATCCGCACCGACATCTCGCAGATGGCTGATGCCGAGGCTGCTGTTGCACTGGCGCTCGACCGTCACGGCCGACTCGACATCATGGTGCAGAATGCCGGAATCTATCCCTGGCAATTGCTGGAAAACACCAGTCCCGACGATTGGGACCGGGTCATGGCGGTGAACTTGCGCGGCAGCTTCATCGCTGCTCGCGCCGCACTGGTGCCAATGAAGGCACAGCATTTTGGCAGCATGCTGTTCACCTCCTCGATCACCGGCCCGCATGTCACCAGCCCCGGCCACGGCCATTATTCAGCGACCAAGGCCGGCATCAATGGGCTGATCCGTTCGGCTGCGCTCGAATTCTCGGGCTACGGCATTACAGTCAACGGCGTCGAGCCCGGCAACATCCTCACTGAAGGCATAGAGCAGCATCGCGGTGCGGCCTTCATCAAGAACATGGAAGACGCCATCCCGCTCGGCCGTCTCGGCAGCCCTCGCGATGTGGCCAATGCCTTCCTGTTCCTGGCCTCTGACGATGCCAGCTACATCACGGGCACGACCATCATCGTCGACGGCGGGCAGCTTTTGCCCGAGGGCAAGGATTTCCGGCTGCTGCCGCCATGATCCTCGATTTCGGCGGCGGTTTCTTCCTGCGCCGGGCGACCACCGCCGATCATGCAGCGCTTGCGATGATCTGTCTCAAGACCGGCGATGCCGGCAAGGACGCCAGCGGCCGCGAGGACGACCCGGAACTGCTCGGCCTCCTCTACACTATTCCCTACCAGGTGCTCGAACCCGAGCTGGCCTTCATTATCGATAGTCCCGCAGGTGCGGCCGGCTACCTGCTTGGCGCGGCCGATACGGGCGCTTTCAATGCCAGCCTGGCATCAGACTGGTATCCCGACCTTCAGCGGCCCGTGGCAGACCCGGGACCCGACAGCTCTCGCTGGCGCGGCAGCGACTGGGCGCGGCATCGGGTCCATCATCCCGATTTCGCTGTTCCGCCTGCGCTGACCGCCTATCCGTCGCATGGCCATATCGACCTGTTGCCGCAAGCGCGCGGGAAAGGCATCGGCAGGCGCGCGATGGCCTTCCTCGAGCAGGGGCTTGCCGCGAGCGGCTCTACCGGCATCCACCTCGAAGTCATGCCGGAGAACGATGGTGCGCTAAGGTTCTACAAGGCGATTGGATTTGAGGTGGTGCAGGACGCTGATTCATCGAAGCGTTGTGTTTATGCGGCGAAACGGATTGCTCACGCTCCGGCGATTGCAGGCTGATCTGCGACAAGCCAACCGCCCAAGTTGCAAAGAACCGGGAGGCCTATGGAAGTACAATGCTGCCGTTCTGCAGCAGCCAGTTGCCCCGCGTGAACACCTTTGCCGCGGGAACGAAACCTTCGTCGCGTGCTCCACCGCAGACACGAAAGTCACCAGCATCAACACGGTGCGGGGCTAATTCAAGTGTTGGCGGAGCGTCTACTAGTTCAGTATGGGCGGCAGGGGAACATCCGCGACCGTTCCCCCGGCCACAATCGAGAGCACATAAAGCAGATAAATGGCTAATACCAACAGGGCGAGGAATGAACCGCTGGCAAAGACTCCTGCAACCGCGGCGTCGGGATAAGCTTCGACTTGTTCTTTCTTGAAGGTGTCTTCTTCGTTACGGGTTGTCTTCACAACCCGTTCGCCTGGAAGCCGGTTTTTTTCAGCTTCCTTCGATATCTTATCCGCGAGATCTCCTGCGATCACGGGATCGTCCGGAAGATGACTCACAAGCCATCCAGGAATATTTTCGCTCCCGCCCATGCCCATACGCAATTGAGATACTGCAAGTTGTAGCTTTCGGCAATCGTTTCCCTCATGAGAGGCAAGCAGATCAGACTTAAGTCCCTGCGGAAAGACAGTTCGAATCAGACCAAAGTCCGAGTAGCACAGTGGTCGGATGCGTCTCACCTGGGCGATCAGCTTGAGCGGTGTAGCCCAAACTGAACACGTCGATGGAAAGTGGTGGGCGATGACGGGCTCGAACCGCCGACATCTTCGGTGTAAACGAAGCGCTCTACCAACTGAGCTAATCGCCCGCTCCGGGCCGGACCTTTAAGCAGTTAGGACCGGCTTCGCAAGGCCAAATGAGCGGCCAGTGGCTTGGCCGGGAGCCGGTTTCGGCAACAAAGTTCGGCTTGTCAAAAAACCTTCTCCTGTTTGCTGTTATGCTGTCCGGGTCCGCTTGACACCCGGTGGCTTACCCCTTATCCACCGCCCAACGACGAACACGGCTGACACGTGCTCGTCCATGCGCGGGTGTAGCTCAGTTGGTTAGAGTGCCGGCCTGTCACGCCGGAGGTCGCGGGTTCGAGCCCCGTCACTCGCGCCATTTCTCCTTTGGGGTCACGTCCCCTTGATGCCGGAGAAATGTCGACGTTGATTTGTCAAAAATCATCTTCTTTCGTGACCCAGTCTAGGTCCATTCCTTTCGAATTCTGGCATTGATCCTCATCCATCGACCTGCCCGCCTGTTTGTGGTCAAGCCAGAAAACAATAGCTTCTCGGACAAGAGTCGGGTCTAACCCATTCGCTCCCGCTTACAGTCTCATCCCGCAGTGCCGGGCTTCACCCCTCGGCGAGCAGCGCCTCGACCTCCTGCAGCGTCGGCATGGACGGCGCGGTGCCCGGGCGCGTCACCGAAATGCCTGCGACGGCGCAAGCGAAGCGCACCGCCTGCAGGGGTTCCATCCCCCTCGACAGCGCCGCAGCCAGGCCGCCATTGAAGGCGTCGCCC
This sequence comes from Mesorhizobium sp. M0408, assembly GCF_040321495.1. Lineage (NCBI taxonomy): Bacteria > Pseudomonadati > Pseudomonadota > Alphaproteobacteria > Hyphomicrobiales > Phyllobacteriaceae > Mesorhizobium > Mesorhizobium sp. M0408. The sequence continues at coordinate 13,712 of NZ_JAMYRO010000017.1, forward strand.
GCACCCGTGGTCTCGATGACCGGGCCGGCGGCGACCGCTGCGACATGCTCGGAACGGTCGGCCGTGTGCAGCAGCGCGCCCTTTTCGCCGAGCGTCACGATGACAGCGCCCACGCCCTTCTCGAGCAGGCTGTCGGCGGCACGGCGGGCATCGTCGATGGAGGATACCTTGATGCCGGTCAGTTCCTCGGCCTCAGTCTCGTTCGGCGTGACATAGTCGCAAAGCGTGTAGATACGGTCCGGAAGCCTGGCCGCCGGCGCCGGGTTGAGGATGGTGGTCACCCCTGCCCCGCGCGCGATCTCCAGCGCCCCCAGCGCCGCCTCGATCGGCTGTTCGAGCTGGGTGACGAAAACGCCGGCCGCGCGGATCAGGCCGGCATTTGCCTCGATATCGGCGGGCGAGATCAGCATCGCCGCACCAGGGCTGACGATGATCGCGTTGTTGCCGCTCGTCTCCTCGATGAAGATATAGGCGGCACCGGTGTAGCTTTCCGGCGTGTCGATGACGGCGCTCTTCACGCCGGCGTGCGACCAGGTCTGTCTCGCCATATCGGCAAAGGGATCGACGCCGAGGCGGGTAAGGAAGGTGACATCGGCGCCGAGCCGGCCGGCTGCCACCGCCTGGTTCGAGCCCTTGCCGCCGGGGCCGAGCGTGAAGGACGTGCCCAGGATCGTCTCGCCCATGCGCGGCTGGCGGGCGGCGCGGTAGGCCGTATCGGCGACGAAGACGCCCAATATGACAACCGGCTTCATGACGATCGGTTTCACCGGCATGCCGCTACTCCGCATCCGGTGGCACGACGCCCTTGCGGAACGCAAAACAGCCATAGAAGCGGCGCTCGCCGGTCTGGATGACGCAATAGGCCTTCTTGGCGCGTTCGTAGAAGGCGTAGCGCTCGACCGAGATCATCGGCCAGGCCTTGCCCTCGGCGGCATCGATCTCTTTTTGCACTTCCTGCTGCACGGCGGGAATGTCGTCCGGCTTGCCGACGATCTCCATGCGCGCGGCCGCGTCGTCGACGAAGGTGTCCAGCGGATAGAGCGACAGTACCGCCTTGACCACGTCGGCCGCCGACGCATCGATGCGCAGCAGCCGGCCAAGCACGGTCTGGCGCGCCACCGAATCGGACGGGAAATTGGTGTCGGCGATAATCAGATCGTCACCGTGGCCCATCGCCCGCAGCGCCTGCAGCACATCGGCATTGAGCAGCGGATCGATTCCTTTGAGCATGGTATTCCTCGCGAAGTTTGCTGGGGCGAAATCAGAGACGCTTGCCGGTCTCTGCGTCGAAGAGATGCACCTGGTCGAGCCGCGGTTTCAGGTGCAGTGTGTCGCCCGGCTTGAAGTCGTGGCGCTCACGGAACAGCGCCACCATCTCGCCCTCGCCGAAGCGCAGGAACACCAAAGTCTCGGAACCGGTCGGCTCGACCACCGAAATCTTCGCCGGAACACCATCGGGATGGATTTCGAGATGCTCGGGCCGCACGCCGTAGACGACATTACGGCCATCCTCGACGGCACTGGTTGCCGCAATCGGGAACGGCGTCCCGGCGATCTCGACGACGGGCTTGTCGCCCTTGCGCACGACGCCCTTGAGCAGGTTCATCGAGGGCGAGCCGATGAAGCCGGCGACGAACAGGTTGGCCGGCCGGTCGAATAATTCCAGCGGCGCGCCGACCTGTTCGATGCGACCGTCGCGCATCACCACGATCTTGTCGGCCATGGTCATGGCCTCGATCTGGTCGTGGGTGACGTAGATGGTGGTGGTCTTCAGCCGCTGGTGCAGTTCCTTGATCTCGGTGCGCATCTGGACACGCAGCTTGGCGTCGAGATTGGAGAGCGGCTCGTCGAAGAGGAACACCTGCGGGTTGCGCACGATGGCGCGGCCCATGGCGACGCGCTGGCGCTGGCCGCCAGAGAGCTGGCGCGGATAGCGCTTGAGGTAGGGATTGAGGTCGAGGATGTCGGCGGCGCGCTTGACCCGCTCAGTGACCACCGCCGGGTCGGTTTTGCGCAGCTTGAGAGCAAAGGCCATGTTCTGCTCGACCGTCTTGTGCGGATAGAGCGCGTAGTTCTGGAACACCATGGCGATGTCGCGCTTGGCCGGCGGCAGATGGTTGACGACGCGCTCGCCGATGGCGATGGTGCCGCCGGAGACCGTTTCCAGCCCGGCCACCATCCTCAGCAGCGTGGACTTGCCGCAGCCGGAAGGCCCGACCAGCACCACGAACTGCCCGTCGGCGATGTCGACGCTGACATCGTGCAGAACCTTGACGGTTCCGAACGCCTTGGCCACATTGCGGATCGCGACTTGAGCCATCATTCCCCCTTCAGTTGCCGTGAAGCTAAACAACGCAAACGGCGAGGGCAAGTCAGTCTCTTATAGATAAAAAACCCATTCACGTTGACACCGCACTTCGTTGTGCGAATAGTGACAGTGTCCGGCTTATGACCCTGTTCCGGGCGCACCGGTACGCTTGTCCGGCACTGAATGCCAAGCGTCGCGGGAGGGAGAATTCGGGCCGCTATTTACGGGAGTCGCTGTCGTTGGGGAACATAATCGGCGCTCCACCATCTGAACCAATTCACAATTGACCTTCTGGGAGGAACGAAATGAAAGTCAGCCTTTATAACCAACTTGTCCGCGCCGGGGCCACCCGCCGCGACGTGCTGAAGGGAGCGGCCAGCATGGCCGCCCTCGCGGCGGCCTCAAGCGCCGGACTTGGTGCGCTGACGCGCACGGCTGCGGCCGCCGACGACCTGCGTGCGCAGATCCTGCAGATCCCGGGTGTCGGCAAGGGTCAGCCGACCGATGCCGACTTCCAGCAGGTCGGCGAGCTTTGCCTTGGCGCCACCAAGGCCAATGTCAAGGAAGGCGAATTCGCCGGTGTCGAACTCACCTTCATGGGCCTCAACAATCAGAACCTGCACAATGTGCTGTTTCGCGGCTTCCTGAAGCCGTGGGAGACCTATACCGGCGCCAAGATCAACTGGATCGACCTGGCGCAGGCTGACTACAACGCCCGCCTGCAGCAGTCGATCGCGACCGGGACCGTCGATTTCGACATCATCGAAATGGGGGCACCGTTCGAAGGCGACGTCTGCGGCAAGGGTCTCACCTCCGAGATGCCGGACTGGGTCAAGGACCAGATCGACATGAAGGATGTCGTGGCCTATCTGCAGCCGCCGGTCGGCACATGGGACGGCAAGCAATATCGCGTGACCGTTGACGGCGACGCACATAACTTCAACTACCGCACCGACGTGTTTGCCGATGCCGACCTCGCCAAGGCCTGGAAGGACGGCGGCGGAGAAGGCGAATGGGGCGTGCCGAAGACCTGGCAGCAGGTGCAGGCGGTGACGAAATTCCTCAAGGGCAAGCAGGTGAAGGGCCAGGATGTCTTTGGCTATCTCGATGCGCCCAAGCCCTGGGGCGGTTTCGGCTTTTATTTCCTCGGCAGCCGCGCCAGCGCCTACGCCAAGCATCCCGATGACAAGGCCTGGCTGTTTGATGCCGACACGATGAAGCCGCGCGTCAACAATCCGGCATGGGTGCGGGCGATCCAGGACGTCATCGATGCCCTGCCCTCCGAACCTGCCGACCAGATCAACGCCGACCCGAACACCACCGCCTTCCAGCAATTCCTGGCAGGCACCGGTTCGATGGTTACCTGGTGGGGCGACGTCGGTTCGAACGTCAAGACCAACGATTCCTCGGTCGTCGGCGACATCACCGGCTTCTCGATCCTGCCGGGCTCGGACGATGTCTACAACTCCAAGACCGGCCAGTGGGACAAGCTCGCCAGCGGCCCGAACCATGCGCCAAACTGCGCCTATCTCGGCTGGGGCGTTTATGTCATGGCCCGCGTCGACAGCGACGAAAAGAAGAAGAAGGCGGCATGGTCTGCCGCTGCCCATCTCGGCGGCAAGGACCTGTCGCTCTGGTGCGCGGCCTATCCGTCGGGTTTCCAGCCCTATCGCAACTCGCATTTCAACATTCCGGAATGGGTGGCGGCGGGCTACGACGAGGCGTTCATCACCTCGTATCTGAAGTCGGAAGCCGACAGCTACAACCATCCGAACGCGGCGATCGAGCCGCGCATCCCCGGCATCTTCCAGTACTACAGCGCCGCCGAGGACATTTTGGCCAACACCTTTGCCGGCAAGATGAAGGCGCAGGAAGGCGCCGACGCCATCGCAGCCGCCTGGGAGAAGCTGACCGACCAGATCGGCCGCGACAAACAGGTCAAGCTCTACAAGGCCTCGCTCGGCATGTAGGCTGAGATAGTGAAACTGGTTCGGCGGCGCACAGCCGCCGGACCTCACCTTGACCGACTTGGCCTCGACCGGCTCGGCCGGTCATCGAGCCTCCTGTGAACGGGCAAGAACGCGTGGCTGACCGGACCCTGGCTGACCAGACTTTGTCGACAAGTGAATGGCCGGCAGGCGCCGTGCCATCCGACCTGATACCGCGGAGCCGCAAACGGCTTGGCTGGGCTCTGATGGCTGCTGCGACGCTCGGCCTTCTGGCGGTGATCGCACTGCAAATCCTCTACAAGAGCGAGGTCGACACTATCGGCTTCGAGACCTGGCGGCCGGTGGTCTACGCCTACGTGCTGTGGGGTGTCGCGCTCGGCATCGGCCAGGTACTGACGCGCGGCGAGGACGGCCAGCGCGCGCTGTTCCTGCTGCCGGCGCTGCTGTTTACCATTGCTATGGTGATCTTCCCGACGCTGTTCGGCTTCTACATCGCGCTGACCGACTGGAACCTCAGTTCCTTCAGCGGACGGCAGTTCAACGGGCTCGACAATTTCTGGCAGATGCTGAACGACGCCTATTATCGCAACGCGCTGTTCAACATGGTGCTCTACGTGCTGGCGGTGTTCGTCGAATATGTCATCGCCTTCGGCCTGGCGCTGCTGCTCAACGCGCAGATCCGGGCACGAAAATTCTTCCGCGTCGTGTTTCTCATGCCGCTGATGCTGTCGCCGGTGGCGGTGTCGTGGATGATCGGCAAGTCGCTGATGGAATACCGCTTCGGGCCCGCCGCGACGCTGGCGCGCCATCTCGGTTGGGAAAACCCGGCCTTCTTCTCCAACCCGATCACCGCCCGCATCTCGATCATGGTGCTCGACGCGTGGACGTTCATCCCGTTCATGATGATCATGCTGCTCGCCGGCCTGCAGGCGATGTCGCGCGAGGTGCTCGAGGCAGCGCGTGTCGATGGCGCCACTGCCTGGCAGACCTTCTGGCAGGTCACCTTCCCGCTGATGCTGCCGGTGTCGGTGACAGCGGTCATCCTGCGCATCATCTTCAAGCTGAAGCTCGCCGATATCATCATCACCGTCACCTCCGGCGGGCCTGGCGGCGCGACCGATTCGGTGTCCAGTTTCATCTACCGCGAGTATCGCGACCGCTCGAACGTCGGCTACGGCACGATGCTGGCGATGGCCTATTTGATCATCATCATCGTGTTCGTGACCTGGCTGCTGAAGTTCGCCAGCCGCTTCGTGCGCAACGTCAATTGATCGGGCCGGCAAGATGAGCGTTCAAACCACCGACTTTGCCGCCTCCGAAATCCGCTCGCCGGCGAGCTTCGTCGCCAACCGCGTCTTCATCTACGGCGCCCTCATCTTCTGGGCTTTCATCTGCCTGTTCCCGATCTATTGGACGATAACCACCTCGTTCAAGACCGCGGTCGACGTCACCCAGGGCCATCTGATCCCGTTTGTCGATTTCAAACCCGACTGGAAGGGCTGGCGTTCGCTCGGCCTGTCGCCGGACTCGATCTTTCGGACGTCGACTGTGCGCGACGAATTCATCAAGCGTTTCATGAATTCGGTCATCACCTCGGTCGGCGCGTCGACCCTCGCCATCGTCATCGGCAGCCTCGCCGCCTACGGGCTGACCCGCTATCGTTACAAGTTCGCCTGGTTCAGGAACGAGGATATTTCCTTCTTCTTCCTGTCGCAGCTGATCCTGCCGCCGGTGGTTTTGGCCCTGCCCTTCCTCGTGCTTTACCGGGAGGTGGGCCTGCTCGACACGCGCGTCGGGCTGATCCTGCTCTACACGCTGATGGTGCTGCCGATCGTCATCTGGATCATGCGCGACCAGTTCAACTCCATCCCGGTGGAGTTGGAGGAGGCAGCACTCGTCGACGGCCTGTCGATCTGGGGCGCCTTCTTGCGCATCGTCATGCCGATCGCGCTGCCGGGCATGGTCGCCGCCTTCATCCTGGCGATGGTGCTGTGCTGGAACGAGTATTTCTTCGCCGCGCTTTTGACCTCGACCGACGCAAAGACCATTCCTGTCATGGTGGCCAGCCAGACCGGCTCACAAGGCATCAACTGGTGGTCGATGGCAGCGCTTGCCACCGCCGCCATCACACCGCTCGCCGTCATCGGCATCGCGCTCGAGCGTTACCTGATCATGGGCATGACAGCGGGCGCGGTGAAATAACTGCGCCGGCTCTCCCTTCTCCCCTTGTTGTGGGAGAAGGGAAAAGCGCGCTAACCCGAAAGTGTTGCCCGCAAATGCTCGAGGATCATAGCAACCCCTTTTTGCCCCAATTCCGCCGAGGCTTCGGGCGCACTTGCCGTGTACCAGCCGGTGTTGTCGGCGAAGCGGCCGGCATCGACCGCTTCCGGGCACAGCGCCAGCATCAGTGACGTCTCGCCGGTGCCGGCATGGTCGAACGGGTACCGGCTGTGCATTGAAGCCGGCATCAGCGGATGCACCTGCACCCAGTTGAAGAAATTGCTGCCCTCGGCGTGCTCGGCATAATAGTCGGCCATCGCCGGAGCGCCCCACCAGCCTTCGCCACGTTCTTTCTCCAGGAAGCGGAAGATCGCCTGCCGGCCGGCAGCCTTGAAGGCGAGATCGGTCGGCATGCCGGCGGCAAAATTTTCGGTCTGGTGGTGAATGATGGCGTGGATGTTGCGGAAGCCGATGCGCAGCAGGCTGTAGAACAGTTCTTCCGCAAATGGCGCCAGCACATTGCCGCCGACCTGCACCGAACCACTGCCTTCCGGTGCTGCAACAGCATAGCTCGCCGCGCCGTAATGGAAGGGTGGCAGAATGACGATCTCTGCTTCTTTTTCGAACAGTTCCAGGCTCTTGACCACCGCCAGCGTGTCCATTCCGACGGCCATGTGCTCGCCGTGATATTCGAGCACACCGAGCGGCAACACGACCGGCCGGTTCTCGGCGATCGCCTTGCGGATCTGGTGCGGCAGCATCAATTCGTAGCGCATGACACCTACTCCATATTGGTGTGGCGGGCGCGCATCGCTCCCGGCGAGACGCCGGTCAGATCCCTGAGCTTCAGCACCATCACTTCGAAGAGGACGAACAGCGCGCCTTCGAAAACCGAGCCCATCGGCAGGACGGATGTCTTTTCAGGGTCCTGGTCGTCGGCCATGGTCTGAGCCGGGATAAGCAGTGTGAAGTCGGCCAGCTTCGCGGCAGTGCTGTCGGCTTGCGCGGTGAGCAGCAGGACTGTGGCACCGGCCTCGCGCGCGACCTGCATCAAGGTCAGCACCGTCGACGTCTCACCCGGGCCGGAACTTGCGAGGAAGACATCGCCCTCGCCCAGCGGCGGCGTGGTCATGTCGCCGACGACCGACACCGGCAGACCGAGATGGTAGAGCCGCATGGCAAAACCCTTGACCTGCAGCGCCTCGCGGCCGCAGCCATAGGTGACGATCTTTTTCGCTCCAGCCAGGATGGCGCAAGCGGCGTCGATGCGGCTTTCGTCGATGCGCTCCAGCACGGTGCCAAGCTCGTTCAGCGCAATCCCAAACAGGTTTTCGCCGGCAGCCGTCATGACATTTGCACCAGCTTGCCGGTGCCGGAGAACCATTTGAATATCTCAGTCACATCTGCCCCGAACAGCTTGTTTTCACTCATGCTATCACCGCGAAAATCGGTGTCCAACGACACGCAGTGCTTTTGATGCGCCACAGCCGTGATAGTGTCACGGCAAATCGCAAATGAGGAAACGGCAGCATATGAAGACACGGCATTTCGACCGCATCGGCAATGGCGGCATCACCTTCACCGAGCTCGGCTTCGGCACTGCGCCGCTCGGCAATCTTTATCGCGCCGTATCCGATGAGAATGCCAATGCTACGCTGGAGGCGGCATGGCGGGTCGGCTGCCGCTACTACGACACCGCGCCGCTCTATGGGCTGGGCCTTGCCGAAACGCGGCTCAATCCGTTCCTGCGTTCGAAGAAGCGTGACGACTACGTGCTGTCCAGCAAAGTCGGGCGCATCATGCGCGCCTGCCCGCCGGAACAGCGCACCGGCATCGGCAAATTCTTCGACACCCCATCGCGCCGCGAGGTCTACGATTACAGCTATGACGGCGTCATGCGCTCCTTCGAAGCCTCGCTGGAACGGCTCGGCGTCGACCGCATCGACATCCTCTTCGTGCACGATGTCGACATCTTCACCCATGGCAGCAAGGAAGCCTCGGACCAGCGCATCCAGGAATTCATGAGCTCCGGCTATTACGGATTGCTGGCATTGCGCGACCAGGGCGTGATCAAGGCGTTCGGCGGCGGCATCAACGAGTGGCCGGTTGCCCAGACGCTGGCCGAGCGCGGCGATTTCGATCTGTTCCTGCTTGCCGGGCGTTACACGCTGCTGGAGCAGGAAGCGCTGCAGTCTTTCCTGCCGCTATGCCAGCAACGCGGCATCGGCATCGTTCTCGGCGGGCCGTACAATTCCGGCATCCTGGCAACCGGGCCGAAGCCCGGCGCCTACTACAACTATTCGGAGGCGCCGCAGGACATCATCGACCGCGTCACCCGCATCGAGGCCGTCTGCAAGCGCCACGGCGTGCGCCTGATCGAGGCGGCGCTGCAGTTCCCGCTGCTGCATCCTTCGGTCGTCTCGGTAATCCCCGGCGGCCAGCGGCCGGGCGAAGTCGAAAGCAATCGCTCGCTGCTCGACGCGAAACCGCCATCGGCGCTGTGGGCCGATCTCAAGAAGGAAGGCTTGATGCGCACTGACGCGCCGACGGCATAGCGCCGCCTTTTCCAACGACGCTGCGGGCACAGAAAAGAAAAACCGGATATACCGGCTTTTCTTTTCTCTGAAAGACTTAAGGAGGCGCTTAGTTGACCGCGTCCTTGAGGCCCTTGCCGGCCGAGAACTTCGGCACGGTGCGCGCCGGGATCTTCACTTCCGCACCGGTCTGCGGATTGCGGCCGGTCGACGCGGCGCGTTGTGACACGGTGAAATTTCCGAAGCCGACAAGCCGGACATCGCCGCCCTTTTTCAGTTCGCCGGTGATGACGGAAAACACCGCATCAACCGCCGACTGCGCGTCACCCTTCGAAATACTCGCGGCATCGGCGACAGCGGACACCAGTTCGTTCTTGTTCATAAAAATTCCCTTCCATGAGAAAACCGGAACACTCGACTCATCCGGCAGGAAACGGACTTTAGAAAGAAGCGCTCCGGCAACCAAGTCGAAAAGCGCCGGGAAAGTCGAAAAAAGCCCGGAAATCCGGGGTTCTTCACATGAAAAAGCCGGGCTCAAGGCCCGGCTCTCTCTTTGTGCATTGCAACTTTAGCAAGAGCTAATGCGCCAGCGATTTACCAGCTTCGTCCCCGACATCGACCACGGCCGGCGCATTGACGGGTTCAACCCACTGGATCGGTTCCGGCATGCGCACCAGCGCATGGCGCAACACTTCGCCAACCCGCGAGACCGGAATGATCTCCATGCCGCTCTTCACGTTCTCCGGAATCTCCGCCAGATCCTTGGCGTTCTCTTCCGGGATCAGCACCTTCTTGATGCCGCCGCGAAGTGCGGCAAGCAGCTTCTCCTTGAGGCCGCCGATCGGCAGCACCCTGCCGCGCAGCGTGATCTCGCCGGTCATCGCCACATCGGCCTTGACCGGGATTCCGGTCAGCACCGAGACGATCGCCGTCGCCATCGCCACGCCAGCCGACGGTCCGTCCTTGGGCGTTGCGCCTTCCGGCACGTGGACGTGGATATCGCGCTTGTCGAACAGCGGCGGCTCGACGCCGAAATCGATGGCCCGCGAGCGGACGTAGGACGCCGCCGCCGAAATCGATTCCTTCATAACGTCGCGCAGATTGCCGGTCACGGTCATGCGGCCCTTGCCGGGCATCATGACACCTTCCACCGTCAACAGCTCGCCGCCGACTTCCGTCCAGGCGAGCCCGGTGACCACGCCGACCTGATCGTCGCTCTCGACCTGGCCGAAGCGGAAGCGCGGAACACCAAGATAATCGGCAAGATTGTCCGCCGTGATGTTGATCGTCTTCTTCTTCGTCTTCAGGATCTCGGTCACCGCCTTGCGCCCGAGCTTCATCAGCTCGCGCTCCAGGCTCCTGACGCCCGCTTCACGGGTGTAGGTCTGGATGATGCCGCGGATCGCGTCCTCGCCGACGGAGAATTCCTTCGGCTGCAACGCGTGGTCGCGGATCACCTTGGGCATCAGGTGACGCTTGGCGATCTCGATCTTCTCGTCCTCGGTGTAGCCGGCGATACGGATGATCTCCATGCGGTCCATCAAGGGCGCAGGGATGTTCAGCGTGTTCGCCGTCGTTACGAACATCACGCTCGACAGGTCGTATTCGACCTCGAGGTAATGGTCCATGAACGTCGAATTCTGCTCGGGATCGAGCACCTCGAGCAAAGCCGATGACGGATCACCGCGGAAATCCTGGCCCATCTTGTCGATCTCGTCGAGCAGGAAGAGCGGGTTGGATTTCTTCGCCTTCTTCATCGACTGGATGACCTTGCCGGGCATCGAGCCGATATAGGTGCGGCGGTGACCGCGGATCTCGGCCTCGTCGCGCACGCCGCCCAGCGCCATGCGGATGAACTCACGGCCGGTCGCCTTGGCGATCGACTTGCCGAGCGAGGTCTTGCCGACGCCGGGAGGTCCGACGAGGCACAGGATCGGCCCCTTCAGCTTCTTCTGACGGCTCTGCACGGCGAGGTATTCGACGATGCGGTCCTTGACCTTGTCGAGGCCGAAATGGTCGGTATCGAGCACGTTTTGGGCAAAGGCCAGATCCTGCTTGACCTTGGAGTTCCTGCCCCACGGGATCGACAGCAGCCAGTCGAGATAGTTGCGCACGACGGTCGATTCAGCCGACATCGGCGACATCGTCCGCAGCTTCTTCAGTTCGGCTTCCGCTTTTTCGCGGGCCTCCTTGGAGAGCTTGGTCTTCTTGATGCGCGCCTCGATCTCGGCGGCCTCGTCGCGGCCGTCCTCGCCCTCGCCGAGCTCCTTCTGGATCGCCTTCATCTGCTCGTTGAGGTAGTATTCGCGCTGCGTCTTCTCCATCTGGCGCTTGACGCGCGAGCGGATGCGCTTCTCGACCTGCAGCACCGAGATTTCGGCTTCCATGAAGCCCATCGCCTTCTCCAGCCGTTCCTTGACGGAAAGCGTGGCGAGCATCTCCTGCTTCTCGGGGATCTTGATGGCAAGATGCGAAGCGACCGTGTCGGCGAGCTTGGAATAGTCGTCGATCTGGCTGGCGGCACCCACCACTTCGGGCGAGATCTTCTTGTTCAGCTTGACGTAGTTCTCGAAGTCGGTGACGACGGAACGGGCCAGCGCCTCGACCTCGACCTCTTCCTCCTCCGGTTCGACCAGCGCCGCAGCACGGGCTTCATGGAAGTCGGGACGGTCGGTGAACGCGACGATTTTCGCGCGCGAGGCGCCTTCGACCAGCACCTTCACGGTGCCGTCCGGCAGTTTCAGCAATTGCAGCACATTGGCGAGCGTGCCGATGTCAAAGATGGCATCGGGCTCCGGATCGTCGTCGGCGGCATTCATCTGGGTCGCAAGCAGGATCTGCTTTTCCTGACCCATCACTTCTTCCAGCGCCTTGATCGACTTTTCACGCCCGACGAAGAGCGGAACGATCATGTGCGGGAACACCACGATGTCGCGCAGTGGGAGGACTGCGAAGACGCCGTCGCTGGGAGCCTTGGATAATTTGGCCATTGTCCAACCTTTCATGTCGCGGCTGCCAATCGGCCAACCGCGAATCTCATATTAACGACCGGGGATCGTTCCGCCTACCACCGTTTGTGACGGGAGTTTTACAGCACAGAATTCGGCACCACGGCCTTCTGCCATTAGTTGGAGGCACGGGGGGTAAAGATCAAGGGTCAACACGGTCCGTCCCTCCAATCCGCAGCCATTACGCGGCGCCGTACGCGGTCTGCGACAGCAAAACGGCGCCCTGCGGCGCCGTTTCGGAAAAAAAATCCATTGCCGGCTCACGTCAGGCGCTGACGTTGCCCTTCTTTTCCTTCTGCTCGGAATAGATGTAGAGCGGCCTGGCGTTGCCTGACACCACCTCTTCCGAAATAACGACTTCGCGCACGCCTTCCAGCGCCGGCAGTTCGAACATGGTGTCGAGCAGGATCGCTTCCATGATCGAACGCAGGCCGCGCGCGCCGGTCTTGCGCTCGATGGCGCGCTTGGCGATCGCCGAGAGCGCGTTCTCGTGGAAGGTCAGGTCGACATTCTCCATCTCGAACAGCCGCTGATACTGCTTGACCAGCGCGTTCTTCGGCTCGGTCAGGATCTGGATCAGCGCCGGCTCGTCGAGGTCCTCCAGCGTCGCCAGGACAGGCAGACGGCCGACGAACTCTGGAATGAGGCCGAACTTCAAGAGATCCTCAGGCTCGACCAGGCGGAAAACATCGCCGGTGCGGCGATCCTCGGGCGAAGCGACGATGGCGCCGAAACCGATCGAGGTCTTCCTGCCGCGATCCGAGATGATCTTGTCCAGGCCGGCGAAAGCGCCACCGCAGATGAACAGGATGTTGGCGGTGTCGACCTGCAGGAATTCCTGCTGCGGATGCTTCCTGCCGCCCTGCGGCGGCACGGAGGCGACAGTGCCTTCCATGATCTTCAAAAGTGCCTGCTGCACGCCCTCGCCCGAGACGTCGCGGGTGATCGAGGGATTGTCCGACTTGCGCGAGATCTTGTCGATCTCGTCGATATAGACGATGCCGCGCTGGGCGCGCTCGACATTGTAGTCGGCCGACTGCAACAGCTTCAGGATGATGTTCTCGACGTCCTCGCCGACATAGCCGGCCTCGGTCAGCGTCGTCGCGTCGGCCATGGTGAAGGGGACGTCGATGATACGGGCCAGCGTCTGCGCCAGCAACGTCTTGCCGCAGCCGGTCGGGCCGATCAGCAGGATGTTAGACTTCGCGAGTTCGACGTCGTTGTTCTTGCCGGCATGGGCGAGGCGCTTGTAGTGGTTGTGGACGGCCACCGACAGCACGCGCTTGGCGTAAGGCTGGCCGATGACGTAGTCGTCGAGAACCTTGAGGATTTCCTGTGGGGTCGGCACGCCCTCTCGCGACTTCACCATCGAGGTCTTGTTCTCCTCGCGGATGATGTCCATGCACAGTTCGACGCATTCGTCGCAGATGAACACCGTCGGCCCGGCGATCAGCTTGCGCACTTCGTGCTGGCTTTTGCCGCAAAACGAGCAATAAAGCGTGTTCTTGGAATCACCGCTGTTGTTGCCGACCTTGCTCATTTTCCTGTCCTTTCATGGCCGCCCGCCGATGGTCTGGTTGAAAGGGCGCATATTCAATCTATCGCGGGAATCCGCTGCCGCCAGTGCCCCGGCTCCCGCAACGCATTCCGTACGAAACACAAATCGGAAAACGGGGCAATGATTCGAACAACCCCACGCAAAGCTAAGCCGTCGAAAATCAACATAGCCTTAACGTAGGCAATTGCACCCGTCGAGGGAACAGCCAATTGTGGCCGAAATGCCGCAAGCTGCGCCAAAAGCGCGTGATCCCGCCACTCATTGCCACCGCAGGGCCACCGCGGGCCTATAAGGCAATACCTTCGACCGGCTCACGTGACGAAATGACCTTGTCGATGAGGCCGAAATCCCTGGCCTCGTCGGCAGTCATGAAATGGTCACGGTCGAGCGTTTTTTCAATCTCATCGTAGCTCTTGCCGGTGTGCTTGACGTAAACCTCGTTGAGGCGACGCTTCAGCTTGATGATGTCCTGGGCATGGCGCTCGATGTCGGAAGCCTGGCCCTGGAAGCCGCCGGAAGGCTGGTGGACCATGATGCGGGCGTTCGGCGTGGCAAAGCGCATGTCCTTGTGGCCCGCCGTCAAGAGCAGCGAGCCCATCGAGGCGGCCTGACCGATGCAGAGCGTCGACACGGCAGGCTTGATGAACTGCATGGTGTCATAGATCGCCATGCCGGAGGTGACGACGCCGCCGGGCGAGTTGATATAGAGGTTGATTTCCTTCTTCGGATTCTCCGCCTCGAGGAACAGCAGCTGCGCGCAGACCAGCGTCGCCATGCCGTCCTCGACCGGGCCGGTGATGAAAATGATGCGCTCCTTGAGGAGCCGCGAGAAAATGTCGTAGGCCCGCTCGCCGCGATTGGTCTGTTCGACCACCATCGGAACGAGGTTCATGTAGGTTTCGACGGGGTTCTTCATGGACTATCCCTTTTTGAGGATGGGATTCCGGCGCCGGAGATTTGCAATCGGGCAGAATCGGTTCTGGATCGTTATTGTGTAAATAGGATGCCGGCTCACCCTAGCGCAAGGCCGCCTCTCCTAGCCATCCGGTTAAGTCGAATCAAGGTTTCCAAACCAGTTTCGCCTGTCGCCGTGCCGGCAGCCCCTCTCCTGCCGTGGGAAGGGGCGCTCATGCTTGGCCGTTGTTTAGCAGTTTCTTAACCGCATCGCTTAACGAAAAGTGGTGAAACCGCTTTTTCCGGCCACGGCTTACCCTACAATTCAACGTTGAACTCGCTTCACGCAGTTCAAACAGGGGGAGTGCGATGATCAAGAAAGTTGCTTCCTTGGCCCTTGCCGGCATCAGCGTTCTCGGCATGGCGTCCGAAACGGCTGCCGGCGGACGCGCGGTCGAATGCTACGAGCAGGTCAATCGGCCGGCCGTCTACGACACCGTCTACGAGGAGGTGCTCGTCAGCCCAGCCGGCCAGCAGGTGCAGTATGAAGCGCCAATCTACGGGACGCGTGAGCGCGTGGTGCAGATCGCGCCGGCGCGCGTCAGCTACGAGATCGTGCCCGCCATCACCCGCACCATCTACCGGTCCGTGAGGGTCGATGACGGCGGCTATTCCTGGGAATGGCGCATCATCGATGGCCGCAAGGTGCTGTGCAAGGTCAGGCACAAGGCGCGCTATGAACGCGTGGCCGAGATCGTCGTGGTTGAGCCGGAACGCCGGCGGCGCGTTGTCCTCCCCGCCGAATACGAGAGCGTCGCCGAAGAGGTTCTCGTGCGGCCGGAGCAACGGCGCATCATCGACATTCCGGCGTCCTATCAGACAGTGGCTCGCCGCGTGGTGGTCAGGGAGGCCTCGTCGAGCTGGCGGCGCGTGCATATTCCGAGGCATTGCCAGTATTAGCGCTCAGGCCGCCTCGGCCCTGAGCCATTTCTTCAGGCCGTCGACATCGCCATTGCCGACGCAGGCCGCAACCCTTCTGCCGACCGCCGCGCCGAACTTGTAGCCGTGGCCGGAGCAGGCCGATACGACCAGGCATCTGCCTTTCCGGTGGGCCAAAAACTTCTCGTCGGCGGTGAATGTATAGGCGCAGGTGACCACGTCGGTGACCTTATACTCGTCGATGCGGGCAATCGGCGGCGAAAACAGGTTGCGGATCGCCTCGCCCTCGCCCGGCACCGGCTGGCGGTTCCAGTCGGCATCACTGGTCGGCACCCTGTGCAGGCCGGAGCCGAATTTCATGCCGGCCCCGCCCGAGGGCGGGATGGCATAGCCGTCGACAGTGCCGCCGATGTTGAGGACGACCGGTGCTGCCTGCCAGACCGCTTTCAGGTCCGCCGGCGGTTCGACATAGGCGAGCGCGGTGCGCCAGGTTTTCAGCTCGCCATCCAGCTCCGGGAACAGTTTTAGCACCCAGGCGCCGGCAGCGATGACGATCCGTTCGGCCTGCATGGTTTCGCCGCCCGCCAGCACGACATGCCCGGCCTCGGCGTCGATCTCGACCACCTTGCTGTTCTCGTAGACATTGGCGCCGTTCGCGCGCAGCCATCTGGCGAGGCCCGAGGCGATCTTGCGGCAGTGCAGGGCGCCGCCGTCCGGCGAAAAATACGCATAGCGGAATGAACCGGGCTGCAGGAACGGCCAGCGTTCGACCGCGGCGTCCGGCTCGAACAATTCGAACGGGTAGTTCCCGGCCTCCATGCCTTCTCGGTATTCCTCGGCCTCGTCTCCCGGCTGGCGCGAAATACAGATGAAGCCGCGCGGATCGAGATGGGTTTCACCGAGATCGGCCCACATCTCATCCCAAGCTTCATAGGCTTCGGTGATCAGCCGGCCGTAGCCCGTTCCGGCCCGGTAGGCGCGGCGGATGATGCGATGATGGTCGCCGGAGGCGGCGAGCGGATTGGGGATCGGTCCCTGCTCGACGATCGAGACGAGGTGCCCGGCCTTGACCAGCGACCAGGCCGTGGAAAGCCCGGCAATGCCTGCACCGACCACGATCACATTCATGAAAACCGTCCTTCCGCAACCGCTTCGGCGGCTCACCTCACGGGAGGGCCAACATACGGTCTGGCACCAGACTGGCAAGCCGCGCTAATGATCTGGCATGACCGAATTGAAGCCGCCCTATCTTGCCTTTGATCCAGCCTCCCGCCGCCTGCGGCTCGATCCGCACGAACCGGCTTTTTTCCAGAACCCTTACGAAGCCTATGCCTTCCTGCATGGCGCATCGAACGCCTTCTTCTGGGAGGAGTTTGGTTTCTGGTGCTTTGGCAGCTTCGACGACGTCAACCGGCTGCTGCGCGATCGCCGCTTCGGCCGCCAGAACCCGGCCGGCATTCCGGACAGCCGGGGCATCGGCCAGGACCGCACGCATCTCAGCGCCTTCGACGGTGTCGAGGCCAATTCGATGCTGGAGTTGGAGCCGCCCGTCCACACACGGCTCAGAACGCTGGTCAACCGCGCCTTCGTCTCGCGCCAGGTCGAGCGGCTCAGGCCGCGCGTCGAGACGTTGGCCAACGAACTGATCGACCGTTTCGAACCAGGGGAAGTCGACCTGCTGACGGCCTTCGCCGCTCCCTTGCCGATCACCATCATTGCCGAGATGCTAGGCGTGCCGGTCGAGATGGGGCCGCAGCTGCTCGACTGGTCGCATCGGATGGTCGCCATGTACATGCATGGCCGCACCCGCGAGACGGAGGACACGGCCAATCGCGCCGCGCGCGACTTTTCCGATTTTCTGCGCGGCTACGTCGCCGAGCGGCGAAAGAGGCCGGGCGAGGATCTTCTGTCGCTGCTGATTGGGGCACAGGAGGACGGTCAGAAACTGTCGGAGGACGAGCTGGTATCCTCGGCCATCCTTTTGCTCAATGCCGGCCATGAGGCAACTGTCCACCAGACCGGCAATGCGGTGCGCTCGATCCTTGCGCAAGGCGGCGACCCGCGCCGCTTCTTCGCCTCACCGGAAGCAACAGCGGCGACGGTCGAAGAGTGCCTGCGCTTCGACGCGCCGCTGCACATGTTCACGCGCTATGCCTATCAGGAGGTCGAGGCCGGGCCGGGGATCATCGTCCAGCCTGGCGAGACGATCGGGCTGTTGCTCGGCATGGCCAATCGCGACCCTACTGCGTTTGCCGAGCCCCTCGCCTTCAGGCCGGACCGTGCCGACCAGAAGAACGTATCGTTCGGCGCCGGCATCCATTTCTGCATCGGCGCGCCGCTCGCCCGGCTCGAACTGCAGGTGTCGCTGAAAACCTTGTTCGACCGGCTACCGCAGCTGCATCTTGCCGAACAGCCGCGCTTCCGCGACACCTATCATTTCCACGGCCTGGAAACGCTCGCCGTCAGAATCTGAGGACGGCTTCCGACGACAGGCTTCGAAAGCCGGCTCCGGCGAATTCCGGTCAAATAGGTAACATCTCAAGGTCGCGAATGCCAAATAATCGCTGATCGAACGATGAAGCTACCGGAAGCAGGACCTCACACTAACAATCCCGGATGCCTATAGAAATTCGGTCATGAAGCTTGAAGAGAGACCGGATTTGAATCTGTTAGCGTCGTCTCGCGGACGATATCGAGGAAGGCCTTCAGCACCGGCGAGGGTTGTTCATGCCGGTAGATGATTGAAGTGTCGATGGACAAGGTTCGTCCCTGGATGGGGCGATAAACGACGCCGTGCCGGCGCAAATTTTGCAGACAAGCGGGCAGCAACGAGACGCCCAGCCCGACGGATACAAGTCCGATGATTGTCTGCTTGGGCGTTGCTTCTCGAACGATCCTCGGGCTGAACCCGGATGAACGGCACAGCCCGACGATCTCGTCATAGAGGGATGGATTGATGCTGCGCGGGAACTGAATCAACGCTTCGGAGGCCAGGTCGGCCAGCGCGACCTCTGCTTCCGAGGCCAGCCGATGCGTTTCCGGCAAGGCCACGATCAGGGGTTCGACCAGTATGCTTTCGACCCTCAATGCCTCGTGAACGACGGGAGGATGAACAAAACCGATATCGAGCTGGCGTTCGGCCACTGCCCTGACTTGATTGGGAATGCGCAGATCGGTCAGGCTCAACTCGACCTCGGGATAGCGCTTGGTGAAGCGTTGGACGACAGAAGGCACCACGCTGTAGATAGCCGCGTCGATGAATCCGACAGCAAGATGGCCGGTTTCGCCACGATCGGCTTTGCGAGCAAGCTCCACCGCCTGCTCTGTCTGGTGAAGCACGGCCCTAACCTCATCAAGGAACACACGCCCCGCCGCAGTCAGTTCGACCTTGCGCTTGGTGCGCTCCAGCAAGCGCACACCCATCGCCTGTTCCAGTTGCTGGATCTGCTTTGTCAGGGGCGGCTGTGAGATATGCAAGCGCGCTGCCGCGCGCCCGAAATGCAGCTCTTCGGCGACGGCCATGAAGGACTGCATCAGCTTGTGGTTCATCTTCAGCTCTTAATTTCCCAAATAGAATTACCCATGGCTCAAACGATATTGGACGGAAAGTATCGGAATCTGCAAAATCCGGAAAGCTGCAAAATCCGGGAGACGCGCTTTGAAAAATTCCGAGATTTCACGCCGCCAGATGCTGAAAGTGCCACTCATCGGCGCGACAATCGCCGCGACATCTCAATCCGGTCTTGTCTGCGAGGCCCTTGCCCAACCCGTTCCAGCTTCGTCGCCAGCGCCCCATGGCGCTTTCGCCCACAATGTCGAAGCAGTGGGCTATACCGACATCGATCATCGCCCAGCCTTCAAAATGGCGATCAGGCAGGTTGGCGAACGTTGGTATCTCTACACTGGGCACTTCTGGCACTCCGGATGGAGCATCGTGGACGTGACCGACCCGGCCAAGCCCGAGACGGTAAAGTTCGTGCCCTATCTCGGCACGAATACTTGGACCCTACAAATAGATTTGTCCGGCGACACGATGGTGACCGCCCTCGAAAAGCCCTTTGCTAATTTCGGCGGTGACCCCGACGCACCGTTCGGCGAAGGCGTTCTGATCTGGGATATCGCCGACCCCATCAATCCGAAACAACTCAGTCACTACCGTACCGGCGGAAACGGCACGCATCGCAACCTCTATCCCGGTGGACGTTATGTCCACCTTGCCGCCGGCATGCCGGGTTACAGGGGCAACATCTATGTCATCCTCGATATTTCGGATCGCTCGAATCCGCGCGAAGCCGGACGCTGGTGGGTGCCGGGCCAGCACGAGGCCGGCGGCGAGAGCTTTGCGGCTGCGAAGCCCGCCGCCGACCAGGAGACCGCCGATCGCTACCGGTTGCGACTGAAGCCGCAATGCATGTGCGGCGCCTTCTGCGCCAGCACGGGCGAGGATGTCTCGCTGCACGGCCCGCCTTATGTCACAGGCGATCTTGTCTATTTGCCTTATGGTGCGGCCGGAATCGTTGTGCTCGATATTAGCGACGTCTCCCAGCCGAGGCAGGTCGGCGGCCTGAGCTTCAGCCCTCCGTTTCACTCGCGCTTCGGTGTGCATAGCGTGCTGCCGATTCCAGAGCGCGGCATTGCCTTCGCCAATTCGGAGAACGTCACCTATGGACGTGGTCCGATGCATCACGCTTCGATCGTCGATATTTCCGATTCCAGTGAACCCTTTCTGCTGTCGCTGTTGCCCGAACCAGTGCCACCCGAAGGCGCTCCCTATTCGGATTTCACAACTCGTGGCGGCTGGCGCGGACCGCACAACATCAACCACCACCAGCATCATCCCGATGTCCAGAAACAAGGCGATCTGTTCTATATCGCGCACTTCAACGCTGGGCTCAGGGTCTATGACGTCTCGAATACTCGGCTTCCGCGCGAGGTCGGCTACTTCATCCCGCCGGAGCCAGTCCGACGCTACGGCCCTATGCCGGAAGACAAGCTGGTTGTTCAGACCGAGGACGTGGTCGTGGACCGGCGCGGCTTCATTTACATAACTGACAAGAACCAGGGGCTCTGGATTCTCCGCTACACCGGCCCGCGGCCGGAAACGGATCGAACGTGACGGTCACATTCACCCTGAATGAGGCCTTTAGTCGGAGCGCGGAAGCGGAGGCAGTCATGATTTGCTGGGAAGTTTCATGGCACCGCGACATGATGAGCCGATACGGATTTTTCGACACGGACATCGATCGCCTTTTGTAAAGTCCGGCGCGATGCGAGATCAAAGCTTGATTACATACTCCTTGCGCGTCGTTTCAAGCACTTCCCAGCTTCCTCTAAAGCCCGGCCTGAGCACGAAACTGTCGCCTGCCCTGACGGTGCGCGCATCGCCGCCGTCTTCGGCGATCACCGAAACCCCTGACAGGATGTGGCAGAACTCCCACTCATCATATTCGATGCGCCATTTGCCTGGCGTCGCTTCCCAGACGCCGGCATAGAGGCCGCCGTCCTGTTCCTCTACATTCCAGGTGCGGAATTTCGGATCGCCCGAAATCAGGCGATCCGGCGCTGGTGCGCCAAGTTCCGGTTCGACGGTGTCGACGCCGACGGAAAGAAATTTCGGCGTGGTCATGGCGATCAAACCTTGGCGAGAGCCTGTTCCAGATCGGCGACGATGTCGTTGACGTCCTCGATGCCGACCGAAAGCCTGACCGTGTCCGGCCCTGCCCCGGCGTTGATCTTCTGCTCGTCGGAAAGCTGGCGATGCGTGGTCGATGCCGGGTGGATGACCAGCGACTTGGTGTCGCCGACATTGGCCAGGTGCGAAAACAATTCGAGCGCCTCGACGAACTTGATGCCCGCCGCATAGCCGCCCTTCAGCCCGAATGTGAACACCGCGCCGGCGCCAAGCGGCGAGTACTTCTTCTGCAACGCGTTGTTCTTGTCGCTGGGCAGGCCGGGATAGGACACCCAGGCGACCTTGGGATGGTTGGAAAGCCATCCGGCGACCGCCGCCGCATTGTCGCAGTGGCGCTGCATCCTGAGCGGCAAGGTTTCCAGACCGGTCAGGATAAGGAATGCGTTGAACGGCGAAATCGCCGCGCCGATGTCGCGCAGGCCGAGCACGCGAGCAGCGATGGCGAAGGCGAAATTGCCGAAGGTCTCGTGCAGGACGAGGCCGCCATATTCGGGGCGCGGCTCCGACAGCATCGGATATTTGCCCGACTTCGACCAGTCGAAGGTGCCGCCGTCGACAATGGCGCCGCCGATCGAGTTGCCGTGGCCGCCGATGAACTTGGTCAGCGAATGCACGACGATGTCGGCGCCATGCTCGATCGGCCGCAGCAGGTAGGGGGAGGCCAGCGTGTTATCGACGATCAGCGGCAGGCCGTGCTTGCGGGCAATGTCGCCGATCTTCTCGATATCGACGAAGACGCCGCCCGGATTGGCCAGGCTCTCGATGAAGATTGCCTTGGTCCTGTCGTCGATCTGGCTCTCGAAGGTCGAGATGTCATTGGTGTCGGCCCAGCGCACCTGCCAACCGAAATTCTTGAAGGCGTGGCCGAATTGGTTGATCGAGCCGCCGTAAAGCTTTGTCGCTGAAACGAAATTGTCGCCGGGCTGCATCAGATTGTGGAAGACCAGCACCTGCGCGGCATGGCCGGAGGCGACCGCAAGGCCTGCCGTGCCGCCTTCGAGTGCCGCGATGCGCTCTTCCAGCACCGCCTGGGTCGGGTTCATGATGCGGGTGTAGATGTTGCCGAACGCCTTCAGCCCGAACAGCGAGGCGGCATGGTCGGCATCGTCGAAGACGAAGGAGGTGGTCTGGTAGATCGGCGTCGCTCGCGCGCCGGTCGCCGGATCCGGCTTGGCGCCTGCATGGACGGCGAGCGTGTTGAAACCGGGCGTGCGGGCCATCGAAAACCTCCCTCAATAGTGAATGGTGAATGGTGAATGGTGAATGGTGAATGGTGAATGGCAAAGTCGGCCAGCGCCACCTTGATTGCAAGCGGCTCATATGCCGCCTTGCCCGCCTTCCAGAAAAATCCTTCTATTCACCATTCACTATTCACTACCTACTTCTGGCGAACGCCGAAACTCTGGAATCCCGGCCGCATCAGCGGCTTCTTCGACGACAGCACGCCGGAATTGACGCCGGTCCAGCCGATCTCGCCGGACAGCTTGCCATATTCGATCTTGGGGCAACGGTTCATCACCACCTTGATGCCGGCGGCTTCGGCGCGCGCGGCCGCCTCGTCATGGCGTATGCCAAGCTGCATCCAGATGACCTTCGGCAGCGGATCGAGCCGCAGCACCTCGTCGACAATGCCGGGCACGGCAGCGGAAGCGCGAAACACGTCGACCATGTCGACAGATCCTGGAACGTCGGCGAGTCTGGCATAGGTCATCTGGCCTAGAATCGCCTTGCCGGCCTGGCCGGGATTGATCGGGAACACCGAAAACCCTTTGCCGAGCAGATATTTCAGCACGAAATAGCTCGGCCGCACGTCATTGGCCGACGCGCCGACCATGGCGATGGTCTTCACCGAATTGAGGATGCCGGCGATATAGGCGTTGTCGTAGGCGTCGTGGTTCATGCCTCGTCATACAGCGCTTCGGAGTGAGGTGCCAACAGCCGCGTCAGTGGCTTGCAATGGGCCAGGGAAAGCCGTCAGCCGGGCAGCGAAATCGATCCGTCTTCCGCGATCGGAAAAGCCGGATTGTGCGCCACTTCCCAGATGTGCCCGTCGGCATCGGCGAAATAGCCGTACCAACCGCCCCAGAATGCGCGGCCAGCCGGCTTGACGATACGGCCGCCGGCCCTCTCGGCCATCGCCAGCACTGCATCGACCTCGGCGTCGGAGCGGGTGTTGTAGGCAAGGTAGACCGCCGACGGCGCTTTGCCGAAGGTCACGCCTGAATCCTCTTCGGCGCTTTGCCGCGGGAACAGGCCGAGAATGGCGCCGCCCGTCTGGAAGAAGGCAACGCCCTCGGTGATCCCGGCATGACGGGTCAGCCCCATGCCCTCGTAGAAGCGCACCGCGCGGTCGAGATCGTCGGTAGCTATGGTGATGATGGAGATGCGCGGTTCCATATCCGCCTCCTATTCCTCCGGCCATTCCGGCTTGCGCTTGCCGATGAAGGCGCCAATGCCCTCTTCCGCGTCGCGCGCCAGCATGTTCTCGACCATGACGCGCCCGGTGTAATCATAGGCCTCGGCCAGCCCCATTTCCGCCTGCTCATAGAAGGCTTCCTTGCCGATCTTGACGACCAAGGACGATTTGGACGCAATGGTCTGCGCGTATTTGGTGACAATCTGATTCAGATATTCGCGCGGCACGACGCGGTTGATGAGACCGAATTCCTTGGCGGTTGCCGCATCGATCGTCTCGCCGGTCAAAAGCATTTCCATGGCGTGCTTGCGCGAGACGTTGCGCGACAGCGCCACCATCGGCGTCGAGCAGAACAGTCCGATATTGACGCCAGGCGTGCAGAAGGTCGCCTCGTGCGAGGCGATGGCGAGATCGCAGCTGGCAACCAGCTGCAAGCCGGCCGCCGTCGCCAGGCCGTCGACTTCGGCGATCACCGGCTTAGGATGGCGAACGATCGCCTGCATCAGTGAAGCGCAGGCGGAAAACGTCTTTTCGAAGAAGCCCCTGCCGCGATCGGCATCGGCGCGGTGCGCGCTCAACTCCTTGAGGTCGTGTCCGGCGCAGAACACCTTGCCGACCGCCCCGAGCACGATGACGCGGACGGATTTGTCGGCCTTGGCGCGGTCGAGTTCCGCCATCAGCGCCGCCATCACTGCAAGCGAAAGAGCATTGGCCGGCGGATTGGCAAGCGTCAGGCGCAGCACGCCCTTGTCCAGCCTGGAGACGACCGGCCCTTCGGCAACGGCAGGTTTGATGGCAACGATTTCGGCCATGGGGTCATTCCTCCGCGATTCCGGATCGGTGATCGACTAATCTAGTATGCCGGTCTCGCTTCGTCCAACACCCCGCTTCTGCCATAATGAATGGCTGTTGCCAGAAACAGCACGCTACGCTCATACAGGCAGGCGCAAACGAGGGACCGACATGCCTGCCCAAAGCAACCTCAAGCCGGTGCTGACGGCTGCTGATGTCAACGCGCTGATGGCGACCGTTTTCCCGCAACTCAACGACCAGTTCACCTTCTATGAGGCGTTGGAGGTGTTTCCAGGCGGCTGTGTCGTGCGACTCAATGCCGACGAGCGCCATTTGCGTCCCGGCGGCACCGTGTCGGGTTCGGCGCTGTTCACGCTGGCCGACATAGGCGGCTATGTCTGCGTGCTCTCGCATGCCGGACCGGATGCGCTTTCGGTCACCACCAGTCTCAACATCAATTTCGTCCGCAAGGCCGAGGCCGGGCCGATCGACGGCCATTGCCGCATCCTCAAGCTCGGCAAGAGCCTGATGGTGTTCGATATCGACATCGTCGCCGGCCCGGAGGGACACACAGTAGCGCACGCAACGGGCACCTATTCGATCCCGCCAAAGCGGATTGATGGTGTGGTAAAATAATACCTTTCACCCAAGGCATTGTTTTTGCTGGATTTTGATAGCTTGCCGACATTTCACGCGCCTTGACGCAGTCGCCGTCCTCTCCTATAAGCCCTCACGGAACAGCGGCCCGCAAAGGCCGCCGTTTTGTTATTGGCGGCGGGCAAGCGCCTTTCGCCAATCCAAGCAACAAGAAACGCCTTCTTTTGAAGGTCCGAACCGAAAGCAACAATCCATGGCAACCTTTTCGCAGAAGCCTGCGGATGTGGTGAAGAAGTGGGTGCTGATCGACGCCGAGGGTCTCGTCGTCGGCCGTCTCGCCACTGTCATCGCCAATCATCTTCGCGGCAAACACAAGCCCACCTTCACCCCGCACGTCGACGACGGCGACAACGTCATCGTCATCAATGCCGACAAGGTGGTGTTCACCGGCAAGAAGTTCACCGACAAGGTCTATTACTGGCACACCGGCCACCCCGGCGGCGTCAAGGAGCGCACCGCGCGCCAGCTGCTCGAGGGTCGTTTCCCCGAACGTGTCGTCGAGAAGGCCGTCGAACGCATGATCCCGCGTGGCCCGCTCGGCCGTCGCCAGATGAAGAACCTCCGCGTCTATGCAGGCACGGAACATCCGCATGTCGCCCAGCAGCCTGTCGTCCTCGACGTGGCCAAGCTGAACGCCAAGAACAAGAAGGTTTCGTAAGATGGCTGAGCTTTCCTCGCTCGCAGAACTCGGAGCTGCCACCGGCAATACCAACACCCAGCCGGCCGCACCCGTCCACGTCCAGAAACTCGATAAGTCGGGCCGCGCCTACGCCACCGGCAAGCGCAAGAACGCCATCGCCCGCGTCTGGGTGAAGCCCGGCTCCGGCAAGATCGTCGTCAACGACAAGGTGTTCGCCGAATATTTCGCGCGTCCGGTGCTGCAGATGATCCTCAACCAGCCGATCATCGCCGCCAATCGCGCCGGCCAGTACGACATCGTTGCCACCGTCATCGGCGGCGGCCTTTCCGGCCAGGCGGGTGCCGTGCGCCACGGCATCTCCAAGGCGCTGACCTATTACGAGCCGGCGCTGCGCGCCGTGCTCAAGAAGGGTGGCTTCCTGACCCGCGACAGCCGCGTCGTCGAGCGCAAGAAGTACGGCAAGGCAAAGGCCCGCCGGAGCTTCCAGTTCTCCAAGCGTTAAGCGCTGCGCAATTACACGTTTTCGAAAGGCCGCCTCCGGGCGGCCTTTTCCACAAAAAGAGGCACCAATCACCCCATCGGGCGCGGCTCGCACGCATGGTGGCAGACTTCAGGCCTTGATAAAGTCAATGAACGCCCGCAACGGCGCCGGCACGAGGCGCCGGCCGGGATAGTAAAGGAACGGCCCGGAGAAGCTCTGCCACCAGGGTTCAAGCAGCGGTTCGAGCGCCCCGCTCTCGAAGTGAGGGCGTAGCCAATCCTCGAACAGGCTGATGATGCCGGTGCCGGCGATGGCTGCATCGACTTTGAGGTCAGTCGCCCCGCCCAGGGTCACGACAAGCGGCCCCGTCGGGTCGACCCGCACCACCTCGCCGTCGCGCTCGAATTCCCACGGCGGCATCGCACGGCTGGCAAAGCGGCCGCGCAGGCAGGCGTGGCCGAGCAGGTCGCGCGGGTGTTGCGGCCGGCCATGACGATCCAGGTAGGCCGGGCTGGCGGCGATGGCGAAGCGCTGCACGCGCGGTCCGATCGGCACAGCGATCATGTCCTGCTCCAGCCGCTCCTCATAGCGAATGCCGGCGTCGCACCCCGCCGCCAGCACATCGACGAAGCTCTCCTCCGAGATCACCTCCAACCGGATGCCCGGATAGGCGGCGAGAAAAGGCGGAACGATGCTGGGCAGTACCAGCCGCGCCGCGCTGACCGGCACATTGAGGCGCAACGTACCTGCCGGCCTGTCGCGAAAGCCGTTCACTACGTCGAGGGCCGATTCCACCTCGGTCAAGGCAGGACCGAGCCGCGCCAGCAGGCCTTCGCCAGCTTCCGTCAGGACGACGCTGCGGGTCGTCCGGTTGAGCAGCCTGACACCGAGCTGCGTCTCCAGGCGGCGTACCGCCTCGCTCAAGCCGGACGCACTGCCGCCGTTGGCGCGTGCCGCATCGCGAAAGCCTTTGGCGCGCGCTACGGCCACGAAGGCGTTCAGATCCCCGAGATCAATCTGCATTGTTCGTCATTCCGCACAGCCCGTGCGAATTGTACCCAATTATCATGAGATCGGACAGCGTCTATCTCTGCACCATCCCTGAAGGAGAAAGACCATGTCCAGCGTCGACCAGTCCGGCACATTCATCCTCGGCGACCGCAAGGTGAGACGGCTCGGCTACGGTGCCATGCAGCTCGCAGGGCCCGGCGTCTTCGGCCCACCAAAGGACCACGACGCGGCATTGGCCGTACTGCGCGAAGCCGTTGCACAAGGCGTCAACCACATCGACACCAGCGACTTCTATGGCCCGCACGTGACCAACCTGTTGATCCGCGAAGCGCTCGCACCCTATCCCGACGACCTCGTTATCGTCACCAAGATCGGTGCCCGACGCGGCACGGATGGCTCATGGCTGCCGGCCTTCTCGGCAGAAGAGCTGACACAGGCGGTGCACGACAATCTGCACAATCTCGGACTCGACGTGCTGGAGGTGGTCAACCTTCGGGTCATGTTCGACGCGCATGGCCCCGCCGAAGGGTCGATCGAGGCGCCGCTTGCGACGCTTGCCGAGCTCCAGCGACAGGGCCTCGTGCGCCACATCGGGCTGAGCAACGTCACCGCTGCACAGATCGCCGAAGGCCGCAGGATGTGCAGGATCGTCTGCGTGCAGAACCAGTACAATCTGGCGCATCGGGGCGATGATGCCTTGATCAACGATCTCGCCCACGACGGCACCGCCTATGTGCCGTTCTTCCCACTTGGCGGCTTCAACCCGTTGCAGTCGTCGACCTTGTCCAAGGTCGCCGCACGCCTCGGCGCCACGCCCATGCAGGTCGCGCTCGCCTGGCTGCTTCGCCGCGGACCCAACATTCTTCTGATCCCCGGCACGTCTGCCGTCGCGCATCTGCGGGAGAACCTCGCCGCTGCAGACCTCGAACTGTCGGACGATGTCATCAAGGAGCTGGATGGTGTGGCAATGGCGGCCTGCGGGTAGATTACCGAAGGCAGTGATGAGCCAATCTCCCCCAAGTGGGTTCCCTTGCGGGGAAGATTGCCGGCACGACAGCTAAGGCGCGCGACCTTACAGGCGGGACAGCCGAGACGCTGAAGGATCGTCGCATTTTTCTGCCACTACGCCACATTTTTGTTCTTGCTTTGTGCCGGCAGCTATGCTACTAATCTGGGTGTGGTGCTAATTGGCTCCAACGACCCGCCCACAGAGGCGGGTTTTCTGTTTCTGGGTTCCTTCGAAAGTTTGGCGCTGCCGGCCTGGGGTCGGCGGGACAGCGCCCTTCTGCCCTGCCGGGCATCGTCCCCACAAGAGGGAGATGCAGTTCTCGCCGCGCCGGTCTAGTTGATGCTGGCCGTGTTGGCCGGCTCGGCCGGGCGCTTCTCACCGGCATAGGGCACGCGAAAACCGTTCGCCGCCAGCCAACCGATGGCGGCCTTCGGTTCGTCGGTCTGGATGATGGTGGCGCCGCGCTCGACCCAGAAGCCATAAGTCTCGCGCGGCAGGCTGGCCGCAACCGCCAGCTCGTCGCCGCGACCGCCGGCGAGGAAGCCGCCCGGCTTGTTGACGATGGCATAGGTGTCGGCCCAGATGTGCCAGTCGCCCCTCACCGCCAGCGCGCGCATGCGCGGGCTGAACAGCGGGCCGCCGGTCTCGGTCAGTGTCTCGGCGCCGGCCCGCCAATTGATCAGTTCGATCGCGCGCACCGGGAACGCCCGGCTGACTTTTTCGGCAAACATGGCGTCGTGAACCGCGTCATCGGCGATAATCGGCATGAACTGGAAGCCGCCCTCGATCGCGTCCATGGCGGCCGCAACCGTGGCGATCCTCTCCGCATCCCACAGGTTCTCCTTGACGATCACCTGTTCGGCCATGCCGAGGTCGCGCGCGACCGCGACCATGCCGGCCAGGCTTTCGGTATCGAGCTTGTTGTCGAGATTGATGAGGATCCTGTCCCTGGTCGTCATCAACATCTCGCGCAACGTCGAGACCGTCTCGCCCGTAACGGCGCCGGTGCCTTCGATCACCAACCGGCACGTCTTGAGTTCGGCCATCGTGCGGTTGACCACCTCACCCTTGCAATTCGTCGTGCGGTCGAGCCAACTGTCATGCATGACGACGAACTGTCCGTCCTTCGAGCGCCTGATATCGACCTCGACGATTTCGGCGCCCATTGCGATCGACGCCTCGACGGCGGCGATCGAATTTTCGGGATAGAGCGTCTTGCCGGATTGCATGCCGCCGGCGCGGTGCGCGGCCACTATCACATGGTCGCGCCATTGGTTGGCGTGCTCGAAGCGGTCGAGAATCTGCCTGGCGCGCGTTTCGCCTGCCGATGCCTGGCCAAGGGAGAGCGCCAGCGCCGCGGAAAGCAGAAGGCTCAGCCAAATCGTTCGCATGAGAATCGCTCCGTATCGGGATCGCACCCCGGTTAAGCGATGCCCGTGACAGGCAGGTGAACGAAGCCGGCTTGCAAAATGCTGGAAAATTCAGGTCAGCGCCGGCCGAAGCAGCCGTTGGCGGCTACTTTCGGTTGCTTGCCAGGCAATCTCCTGGCGAGCCATGCCGGGTTCGCCTGGCGAGCAAGGATTTGTGACCGGATCGAATGGCCATGATCCTCCGCAGGGGTCGCAATTCTGAGAATTATGTCCAATAAGGTTGCGCGTCGACGCACAGGAGATCGCTTCATGCCGCCAAGGACCATCGATCACGCCTTCACCACCCGCTCCAGGACGGGTGCGTCGTTCGAGCCGACCTATGCCGGCGCCCTGTCGTTCATGCGGCGCAAATATTCGAAGGACGTGAAGGACGCCGATGCGGTGGTGTGGGGCATTCCCTTCGACGCTGCGGTCACCAATCGGCCGGGCGCCCGTTTCGGACCGCAGGCAATCCGCCGCGCCTCGGCCATCCTCGACAACGATCCGCAATATCCGTTTTCGCGCGACCTGTTCGAACAGCTTGCCGTGGTCGATTATGGCGACTGCCTGCTCGACAGCGGCAATCACCAGAAGACGCCTGCCACGATCGAACGCGAAGCGGCGAAGATCCTGAAATCCGGCGCCTTCCTGCTGTCGCTCGGCGGCGATCACTTCGTCACCTGGCCGCTGCTCAAGGCGCATGCCGCCATCCATGGCCCGCTGGCTCTGGTGCAGTTCGACGCACACCAGGACACCTGGCCCGACGACGGCAAGCGCATCGATCACGGCTCCTTCGTCGGCCGTGCAGTCAAGGAGGGCATCATCGACCCCGACCGGTCGATCCAGATCGGCATCCGCACCCATGCGCCCGACACGTTCGGCATCAAGATCCTGTATGGCCATGAAGTGGAGGAAATGCGTGCGTCGGACATCGCCTATGCCATCGTCGACCGTACGGGCGGCAAGAAGACCTACGTCACTTTCGACATCGATTGCCTGGACCCGGCTTTTGCGCCCGGCACCGGAACGCCGGTCGCGGGAGGCCCGTCTTCGGCAAAGATCCTGTCGGTGCTGCGCCAGATCAACCAGCTCGATATCGTCGGCGCCGACGTCGTCGAGGTTGCGCCAGCCTATGATCACGCCGATATAACGGCAATTGCCGGGTCGATGGTGGCCATGCACTATCTCGGGCTGTTGGCGGAACGAAAGGCCCGACTCGAAGAAATGAACCAGGGCAATCACGGCGTTGCCGGATTGAATCAGGCAAGCGGCATATAGCTTTGAGATAACAGGAATTTTGGCAAGCAATGAAACCGAAAATCTTCATCGACGGCGAGCACGGCACTACCGGTCTGCAGATAAGGGCGCTGCTTGCCGAGCGTGGCGACTTGGAAATCATCTCCATCCCGACCGAGCGCCGCAAGGAAACGGCAGCGCGCGCCGAGTTCCTCAATGCCGCCGATGTCGCGATCCTCTGCCTACCGGACGGGGCCGCCAAGGAAAGCGTTTCGCTGATCGCCAATGACACCACCAAGGTGATCGACGCCTCGACGGCACATCGCGTCGCCGATGGGTGGGAATATGGTTTCGCCGAAATGGACAAGGACCAAGCGAAGAAGATCGCTTCGGCGAAGCGCGTCGCCAATCCGGGCTGCTGGCCGCAAGGACCAATCGCGACGCTGCGGCCGCTGGTTGCGGCGGGGCTGCTGCCGGCCGATTTTCCGGTCACCGTCAACGGCATTTCCGGCTATTCCGGCGGCGGCCGGCCAATGATCGAGGATTATGTCGCCAAAGGCGAGGATGCGCCGGAATTCCTGCCCTACGGACTGACGCTGCAGCACAAGCACGTGCCGGAGCTCAGGACCTATGCCAGGCTTTCGCACGATCCGATCATGCAGCCGGCAGTCGGCAATTTCGCGCAAGGCATGATCACGGTGGTGCCGCTGCAACTTGGCGGCCTCGACCATGTGCCGACCGGCGCCGAGCTCCACGCGGCGATCGCCGATCATTTCGCTTCCCTCGATGGCGGCGTGGTCGAGGTGGCGCCGTATCTGCATCAGGAACGCATGCCCGACATCGATCCGGAGATCTACAACGGCACCAACCGGATGAAGCTCTACGTCTTCGCCAATGACGATCGAGCTCAGGCGCTGCTGCTTGCCGTCTACGACAATCTCGGCAAGGGCGCCTCGGGCGCCGCTGTGCAGAACATGGATCTGATGCTCGGCCTTTGAATGGATGCGCCGAGATTTCCAAAGCGCTGGAAGGTCGGCGCGCCGGAGCTCATTGCCGAAACGTTCGGTAGCCGCATCTGGAAAGGTGCTCGTGGAAAGGTGCTCGCGAGGACGGCTCACCGGCAATCGTCAAGGATCTAGGCTGTAGTGACAATTTAACGGCTTGGGTTTGGAAGGTGAGGTTCTACGCGACGATCAGTGGGAGCGGATCGAGCCATTTGTGTACCAACATAACTACGACAGGATCGCTTACAAAAACCGCTGGGGCATCGAGGCTTTCTTCGCCAAGCCCAAGCAGTGGCGGCGCATCGCAGCGCGCTACGACAAAATCGCCGCCAACTTCCTCGGCTTCGTCAAGCTCGCTGCCATCATGCTCCGGCTCAAATGATTAAATTTTCACTACAGCCTAGAGTTGCTCTTGGCCAGCCAGCCTTCGCAGCGACAGGCTTCGACCTTCGTGCTGTATTGACGGTGATTCAGAGGATTAGACCCTCAAAGCCCGCAATTATATCGCGTATGGACCAGTATCTGAGAGTGCGCGGGTTCGGCTGTGAGGCCGTTGAGATTGTCCTTGATCCAGCGAGCGGCTGCGCCCAGTTCGCTAACGAAATCGTGCGAAATCACATAATCCATGATGCCTGCCTCGAGCAGGTTACGGGAATGGTTCGTCAGTTCGTGGCCAACGAATACCGTCTCGTGCGCTTTGCCGGCCATCTCCAGAGCCTTTGCCACACCCCGGTTCGCTCCGGCCACATTGTAGATCGCGGCAGGGTGACCATTTGCCTCGAAATAGCGCGTCAGCTGGCCGCACGTGGTTTCGGGTCGGTCATCCGAGATCACGCGCTCTTCAATCTTCAGATAGGGAAAATCCGACCGTAGCACCCTGCGAAAGCCCATCTCACGCTCCTGCTGGCAGCGAAACGGTACGCTCATGACGATCAGGATATTGTTGCGCTCCCTCGGCAGGGCATTGCCGATCAGCAGCGCGGCGACGCTGCCAGCGGCGTACTGATCATTGCCGACATAAACCGAGCGGCGCGAACTCGGCAGATCCGTCGTCAGGCATATTACGGGAATCCCGATGGTTCGCAGCTTGCGGATCGCGCGGTTGATGGCCGGATGCTCGCGGGCGATGATCACCACGCCGTCCATTCCCTCGCCGCGCTGCTCGATCTGCCGCGCGAATGAGGCGGGCTCAACCTCACTGGTGCTCACATAAACGCCGTCGATCTCGATGCCCGCGAGCGTGCGATTGGCCTCAGCTGCGGCCGAAGCCATCGCGGCGTTGAACGTCTCACCGGAATCGCAGATCAGCAGGATGCGGAGCGGAACGTCGCGCTCCTTGCTTTCGCTGCTAAGCTTTTCCACCGCCGCCAGCACGCGCGCTCTTGTCTTGTCCCGGACGCCGCCTCGGCTGTTCAGGACCCTGTCCACAGTCGCTGGGCCCACTCCGGCAAGTGCGGCGATATTTTGGATCGTAGGACCTTTCCAAAGCCTGCCCTGGGTGCCGTCGGTCACTGGAATCTCCTATACTTGATGCAAAACGCATCATTCAGGAAAATTGAGATGCTCGCAACCACAATGTTTGAATGGCTTACGTAGACTTTGTGCCGCGCAGCAAATTTTGATGCTATTCGCATCACGAATGACCAATCACGCAGCTTGAATGATGTTGTTTCAATCGGGAATACTTGCATCGTTAAACGGAGGGAGGAGCCCCATGAATATCAAGAAATTGGCGATGCTAACGGCCGTGTTGGCCGCCAGTGTGGTTGCAGGCACAGCGGGTGCGCAAGACAATGACAAGCAGTACCGCTTCGTCATGGTCTCGCACATTGGATCGAACGATCCCAACATGAACTGGCTGACATTGTCGCTGAAGGAGTTCGAGAAGAAATATCCAAACGTGAAGACGGAATACATCTCAACCAACAACTATTCAGTCCAGGAGCATGTCCGCCTTCTCGAGCAAGCGATTGCAACGCATCCTGATGGCATCGCGGTACCAATCGTCAGCTCGGACGCGTTCGAAGGCCCCCTGCGCAAGGCGATCGACGAAGGCATTCCAGTCGTTGCCTTCAACATCCCGGATAGTCGGCCAGCTGGTGAGCGCATCCCCTACCTGACCTACGTCGGCGGTGATGAGTATTTGACGGGCAAGAAGCTCGGCGAATACGCGATCGAACAGGCCAAGGAAGGCAAAATTCCGCAACCCAAGCATGTCGTC
This sequence comes from Mesorhizobium sp. M0408, assembly GCF_040321495.1. Taxonomy (NCBI): domain Bacteria; kingdom Pseudomonadati; phylum Pseudomonadota; class Alphaproteobacteria; order Hyphomicrobiales; family Phyllobacteriaceae; genus Mesorhizobium; species Mesorhizobium sp. M0408. The sequence continues at coordinate 47,690 of NZ_JAMYRO010000017.1, forward strand.
TGCGCCAGCCACGATTCAGCCCACCAGGGTCTCAAAGCCCGCTGCAAGGGCATGAAAGATGCAATGGCGGCCGTTGGCGCCAAGTTCGACGAGTTGTTCATCGGTGCCGAGCCGGCCGGCGCACGCAACGCGCTGCAGTCGTTCCTGCAGGCCAATCCCGACACGAACTATATCTTCACTGTAGCCGGCTGGTCCGCACCCTGGGCTTGGAGCGTCGCCAACGAGATGAAGCTCGATCCCGATGTCGACGATAAGGGTATGACCATCCTGACGGTCGACGAGGGCCCAGTCTCGATTGAAGGCGTCCGAGCCGGCCACCTTCTGGCGACCAACAGCCAGGGCTTCTGGCTCCAGGGTTACGAGCCGATGGAATGGCTCTACTGGAACAAGAAATTCGGCTACGCGCCGCAGAGCGACATCCTGACCGGGCCGGTCATCATCAACAAGGACAACGCCGATCAATGGGCCAAGCAGGTCCGGGCCGTGTTCGGTGACAAGGCCTACGACGAACAGAACACCTGGTAAGGGTTCCTCCCGAGAGGGGCGGCTTATTTCCTCGGGGAGTGGCCGCCCCTTCTTTATCCGCTTACAGCAGGTCCCGGAACAGCGGAACAAAACTGAATGAAACACCTTGTTCGCAGCCAGGGTTTTGGCGCGGTCATCGGCGTCGCGGTCATGCTTGCCGTCTTTACGCTTGTCGACTTTTCCGGCTGGTGGACGGTTCCGACCGTGTCGAACGTGACCCAGTTCGCATCAATCCTCGCCTTCGTCACGATGGGCGAGGCACTGGTCATCATGACCAAGGAAATCGACCTTTCGGTGGGTTCGGTCTACGGGCTGGCGGGCGTTTCCTTCATCACCCTGGAGCCACCACTTGGCGTCCCCGGTTCGCTGCTCGTGGCGCTTCTCATTGCGGCGCTTGCCGGCTTGGGCCAGGGCATTGCCGTGGTCAAGGGGCAGTTGCCGTCAATGATCGTAACCCTGGGCGGCCTCTTCATCGCGCGCGGCATCATCTATGTCTGGACGGGCGGATCGGTGCACAATTTCTCTCCCGACGTGCGCGCCCATCCGCTGACACGAGTTCTGGGCGGTGAGTTGTTCGGCGTCGAAGCCGCGATCTTCTGGATTGTGGCGATTGCGGCGCTTCTCGGCCTAATGTTGTGGGCAACGCCGTTCGGAAACCGACTGCTTGCGACCGGGGGCGGGCGGGAAAGCGCCGAATCGCGAGGTGTTAGGACCGAAAGGGTCAAGATCGTCACTTTCGTACTCTGCTCGCTGCTGGCTGGCTTTGCCGGCATCCTGACCTTGTGCAACCAACCGCAGACCCACGTGACGCTTGGCGAGAACATGGAGCTCGAGGCAATCTCCGCTGCGGTCATCGGCGGCTGTCTGCTCACCGGTGGGCGCGGTTCGATCCTGGGCGCCATCCTGGGCGCACTCATCGTGGTGAGCTTCCGCTACGAGCTGATTGCGCTCGGAGCGCCATCGTCCTGGTACATCACCTTCGTCGGCGTCGTGCTCATCGCGGCGGTCATCTTCAATCAGAGTCTGGCCCGGCGCCTCGGGCACAGCGTTTGACACGGGAGCGCGCCCGAATGACGAACGATCATCCTCTCATCCAGGTCAAGAACCTCGACCTTTATTTCGGCGCCTTCCATGCGCTCAGGAACGTCTCCGTCGACTTCCACGCAGGTGAGCTGGTGGGCCTCGTCGGGGACAACGGCGCCGGCAAGACGACGCTGATCCGTGTCCTATGCGGCATTCATGCGCCAACTTCCGGGGAGGTCTTCTTCGATGGCAGGAGGGCTGAGAAGTTCCATCCCAAGCTCGCCATAGATCAAGGCATCGAGACCATCCAACAGTCGGTGGGACTTTGCGACAATCTGTCGATCGCCCGCAATTTCTATCTCGGGCGGGAGCCGGTGAAGTGCATCCTCGGCATTCCCTTTCTGGATTTCGCGCTGATGCGCGAGAAGTCGGCCCGCGTCATCCGGCAGTTCGGACTTCGCGACAACGTATCTACTGACGATGAGGTGGAACGCCTGTCGGGCGGTGAGCGCCAGTCGGTCAAGATCGGCCGGGCGGTCGAATTCAAGAACCGCGTCGTCATCATGGACGAACCGACCAATCACCTGTCGGTACGCGAACGCGAACACGTCAACGAGCTTGCCGTGCAGCTCAAGGAACAGGGCCTGCTAGTGATCTACATCACCCACGACATCTTCCAGGTCCACAAGCTCGCGGACCGCATCGTCATCATGGAGAACGGCTCGAAGGTCGCCGACGCGTCCACTGATGCGATGACGGCCGAGGAGCTGGAGGAAGTTATCCGTCAGGGCGGCCGTGTGGTCGAGAAGCGGGAGACGGCCTGATGGCTTTGTCGGCCGCCAAACCCCTGATACGGCGTCACGCCGAGGTCGGCATCTTTCTTATCGGCGCGGTCTTGGTCATCCTGTTCGCGTCGACATCGGATGGTCGATGGGCCAACCTCTACAACATCGGGACGATCGTCCAGGTGACGGCCACACTTGGCCTGATGAGCCTGGGGGTGGCACTGGTCATCGGAACGGGCGAGATCGACATTTCCGTCGGCTCGACGTTTGGCATGGGCGCGCTGGCCTATCTGTGGCTCGCAGCACATGTCGATCCGCTGGCCGCAGCCGCCGCCGCGATCATCGTGGGTGCGGCCATAGGCCTACTGAATGGGCTGCTCGTGACCCGGACCGGCACGCCGTCCCTCATCGTCACGCTTGGGACGCTGATGATCTTTCGAGGCATTGCAATCGCGCTGACCGAGGGGTTCTCATTCTCCATTCCCTATGCCGCGCGCAAGGGATGCAGCTATTTCCTGCTCGGCGGTGACGATTTCCTCGACTTCAACACCGCGCTCTACTGGCTGATCGCCGTAGTCGCCGTCCTACTGGTGATGTTGAAGGCGACGCCTTTCGGCAACCGGCTGCTCGCCGTCGGCGGATCGACAGAAAGCGCTCACTCCCGTGGCGTCCGCGTCGGTCGCATCAAGCTGTCCGCGTTCGTCCTGTGCGGAATGCTGGCGGCGTTCGCCGGCACGCTGGAGGCCGGCAAGCTCGGTTTCGCGGACGGGTCGATGGGTCGTCTCATGGAATTGCAGGCGATCGCCTCCTGCGTGCTTGGCGGGTGCGTGCTGGCCGGCGGCCGCATATCGCTTCTTGGAGCGCTGATGGGAGCATTCGTGCTGTCGTCCATCCAATCGTATCTCGTCGTGATGGGCGTGCAGCCGCAATGGTTCGTGCTGATCCTCGGGGTGATCGTGGTACTCGCGGCCTATGGCGACAAGTCTCTTCGCCAATGGGCCCTCAGAAGATGAAAGCAGCAGCATGACCGTTAGAATTGCGATCGTTGGGGCCGGCATCATGGGGGCCGACCATGCCCGGATCGTGGCGGAGGAGTTGCCCGGCGCAACCCTGCAGGTCGTATGCGACGCCTCACCCGAGCGGGCGAGGACAGTGGCGCAGGAACACGGCGCGGGAGACGTCACCACGGATCCGGTCGCGACCATCAGGCGCGGCGACGTCGATGCCGTGGTCATCGCCAGCCCCGACGACACCCACGCGCCCTTGTCGCTGGCCGCCATCGAGGCCGGCAAGCCTGTGCTTTGCGAAAAGCCACTGTCGCAGGACGCGAACGAATGCCTTCATGTGATCGAGGCCGAGGTCGCGCGCGGCCGACGCTTCGTCCAACTCGGCTTCATGCGCCGCTTCGATCCCTCCTACCGCGATCTGAAGGCGATACTGGACGATGGCTCACTTGGTCGCGCGATCATGATGCACAACTTCCACCGCAACGTGGAGGCGCCGGCGAACTTCACCGGTCAGATGGCCGTCACCAATTCGGCCCCGCACGAGTTCGACGTTGCCCGCTTTGTGCTCAGCACCGACTACAAGGCGATCTCCGTCTTCCAGCCTTCGGTCGTCCACACGACCAAGACCGGCGCGCCGGTCTTCATGGTGCTCGAGACGGACAAGGGCCAGCTCGTCAACATCGAGATCAACAACAATGCCGCCTATGGTTACGACGTTCGTGGCGAGCTCGTCGGCGAGAAGGGATCGGTCCTTCTGAATGCGCCCGTCTACACGCGCCGCAACGACCAATTGATGGCCTACGAGCGCTATGCTCCCGACTGGCGGCCACGCTTCGCGGAAGCCTACAGGCTTCAGGACAAGGCGTTCCTGGAATTCGTCCGTTCGGGCGTGTTTCCGACAGTCGCGGCCGACGCATGGGATGGCTACTGCGCCGCGCGGGTGGCGGAAGCGGGGGTCGAGGCGCTCGCGACCGGCGCGCGCGTGGGCATCGCGATGGACGCCAAACCGGATCTGTATCGACGATCGAAGCTGCCATGAAGGCAGCTGTTGCTCCGGCAGTGTCGCGGTCATGCTCGGCAAGGGTTGCAGACGCTTCAGCTAACCGACAGCCGCCAGAGGACATGGCGGCGATGAAGCAATGGATAGCCCGCAATTCTTCCAGCTTTTCCAGGGTGACGATCCGCATAGCCCGGTTCGCGCTGGAAAATCCGACCGAGGTGGCAATCGATAACGGCGCCGAGCTGGCCACTGTCGTCGGCGTCTCCCGCACCTCGATTAGCCGCTTTGCGTTGGCCTTGGGCTTCGAAAGCCATGCGCAGCTTCGCCGCTTCTTTCAAAGAGAAGCCATATCGCGTCAAAAAAAGGATCTATCATGAAGCTGGGTTTTGTTTCCGACAGTCTTGGAGGCATGTCGTTCGAAGCGGTTCTCGACAACGCGGCGCGCCTCGGCGTCTCGGGTGTCGAGGTGAACACCGGCGGCTGGTCGACCGCGCCGCACTTCGACCTGGCGTCGATGAAGGCGAAGCCGGAAGCGCGACGGGCTTTCCTGAAGGCGTTCGGCGACAGGGGACTTGAGATCATCGCCCTCAACGCCAATGGCAATCCCCTGCATCCCACCCAGCCGGAACAGGCCGGGTGCCTGAAGGACACGATCCGCATTGCCGGAGAAATGGGCATCAAGACCGTCTGCACCATGTCGGGCTTGCCGCCCGGACGCGAAGGCGACCTCATGCCGAACTGGGTGGTCTCCTCCTGGCCGCCCGAAACGCAGGTGATCTTGCGCTATCAGTGGGGCGAGAAGCTGCTGCCGTTCTGGGCTGAGGTCGCGGATCTGGCGAAGAAGAGCGGCGTCGAACGCATCGCACTGGAACTACATGGCAGCCAGTGTGTCTACAACGTTCCTTCGCTCCTCAAGCTTCGTGCGGCCATCGGTCCGGTGATCGGCGCCAACCTCGATCCCTCGCATCTGTTCTGGATGGGGGCGGATCCACTGATTGCAGCCGAAGCGCTGGGCGAGGCGATCTTCCACGTCCACGCCAAGGACACCATGCTTAATGCGTCGGTTCAAGCGACCACTTCGCTGCTTGAAAACGGCTCGCTGATGGACATTCCCGGCCGCAGTTGGTCGTACATCACGCTCGGCTTCGGCCATGGCGAGGAGTGGTGGCACCAGTTCTGCTACCGACTGAAGATGGCCGGCTACGACGGTTGGCTCTCTGTCGAGCACGAGGATGTGCTGCTCAACAGCCTGGAAGGGCTCGAGAAATCGATCGCTCTGCTGAGAGGCGTGATGCCTGTAGCCGCAAGCGATTTCAGCCCGCAGGCGATCTAGCTAGAGTCTAAAGCCTTTCGACGATGTGGAAAACGAGTTGCGCGGCGAGCATTTCCTCGCCTGGCGACGCGGCGAAGGTGCGGTGCGGCTGCTGGGCCGCGATGGCCACCGCATGCTGCTCGAACATGCTGGCGACAGGATGCTGTCACACCATCTTGACGAACACGGCGACAATGCCGCCACCGCAATCGCGGCGGAGGTGATGGCCAAGCTGTTCTCGCCTTCGACGCACCCTGCCCCGCCGGACCCTCAGCCGCTGCGGACACGGTTTTTCAGCCTGTTCAAAAAGGCGAAGGCCGATCGCGCCGCCGGCGAAAGGAGCCTGTATGTCGAAGCTGCCGAAATCGCGGAACGGCTGCTGTCCAATCCGCACGACGTGCGGCCGCTGCACGGCGACCTGCATCAAGACAACATTCATGCACGGTCCGCGTGGCTGGCTGGCGATCGACCCGAAGGGCGTTCTCGGCGACCCCGGCTTCGACGCCGCCAACATGTTCTACAACCCACTTGACCGGGACGATCTTTGCCTCGATCCGCGGCGGATCGCGCATATGGCGCATGTCTTTGCCGCAACGCTCGGCCAGTCGCCGCCCGCGATACTGGATCACGCCATCGCCTATGGCTGCCTGTCGGCTGCATGGCATCATGAGGATCGCAATGCGGTCGACGAAAACCGCGAGCTGGCGATTGCCGCGGCAATCCGGCGGGTGCGGCTCAGCCTCTGAGAGCAATCTCATGAGGCAGCGGATAAGCGCCCTTGGTGCCGCGCCAATGCGCGGCGGCGAAGCCGAGCAGAAACAGCGCGAATGCCTGATGCGTCAGGGCCATGTGCAGAGGCACCTGCATCAATAGCGTGCCGATGCCGATCGACGCCTGCACCACGACAATCAGGAACAGCAGCGTCGCGCGTCGGGCATGCGTCGTGCCCGGCAGGCGCCGGCGTGTCGCAATCATGTGCCAGAGCGCGACCGCGAAGATCGTGTAGGCGCCGACCCGGTGGACGAATTGCACCGTCTTCGGGTTTTCGAAGAAATTGCGCCATGCCGGCTCGAGCAGCAGCAGGTCGCCGGGGACCAGCTTGCCGTCCATCAGCGGCCAGGTGTTGTAGCTCAAGCCGGCGTCTAGCCCTGCGACCAGCCCGCCGAGATAGATCTGGACCAGCGCCAGCAGCACCAGGAAGCCGGCCAGACGTTGCGTCGAGCGGTCGGCGGCAGGTTCCGAGTGCGGCGCCAGCCCACGCGCGACCACCATGGTCGCCGTGAAGATCAGCGCCGCCAGCGTCAGATGCGTCGCCAGCCGATATTGGCTGACCGAAACCCGGTCAACCAACCCGGACGCCACCATCCACCAGCCTATCGCGCCCTGCAGAGCGCCGAGAAGGAGGATGCCCGACAACTTCGTGCCGAGGCCCCGCTCGATGCGGCGCGTCGCCCAGAAGAACAGCAGCGGCAGGGCGAAGACCACGCCGACACTACGCGCCAGGATGCGGTGCACCCATTCCCACCAGAAGATCGATTTGAACGCCTCGATGCTCATGCCGTTGTTGAGTTCGGCATATTGCGGGGTCTGCTGGTAGCGCAGGAACTCCTCCTGCCACTCGGCATCATTGAGCGGCGGGATGACGCCGTGTATCGGCTGCCATTCGGTGATCGACAGGCCGGAATTGGTGAGCCTTGTAGCGCCGCCGACCAGTACCAGCGCAAACAGCACCAGGAGCACGACATAGAGCCAACCGCGTACCAGCGCGCGGTTGCGAAGGTCGCGATCGCGGGCGGCGAAAGGCGCGGCATCGGATATGGCAGCAGCCATGGATTTGTCCCGGCAGTTGAAGTCGCGGATTGGTGAACCATCGCAACCCGGCTTGCAAGACCGGACAGCGCGGCACGCCGTCGCGCCGTTTCTGGCGGGTTGCGCGTATTGGCTGTTCGGCCTAAGCGATAGCGATCAACGAGATCGCGCCATGCCCATTCGCCTGAAAAAGCTGATCGGAAGCTTCCTGCTGGTAGTGCTGGTCATAGTCTATGCGCTGGTCGCCTCGATCGTGGCGGTCGCCCAATTGTCGCAGTCCGGGCCGCTGGCGCACTTCATCTTCTTCCTGCTCAGCGGGCTTTTGTGGGTGCTGCCGGCGATGGGCATCATCAAATGGCTGATCCTGGAGCCGCGGCCGAAGGGGCGAGGCAACAGTTAGATCGTCACCACCGTCTTGCCGGCATTGGCCAGCGGCGTCGTCACGCCCGACAACATTGTTCGGATGTGGGCGACGCTCTGATAGCGGCCATTGACCGAAATGCGCGGCAGGGCGTGCAGGAAGCCGGCATGCTCGGCGCGGAGTATGCCGTGGCGGGTCGTCACCGCCGAGGCATAGCCGGCATCGCGGACTAGGCCTACTTCGCGGCGGCCGACGGCACTGGCATAACCGTAGGGATAGGCGAAATGGCGCGGCTCCTCGCCGAGTTTGGCCTGCAATATGCGCTTGACGTCGCCGATCTCATGTCGCGCATCGCTCTCGGAAAGCCGCTTCAGATTGCAGTGATTGACGCTATGTGCGCCGATCGTCACCAGCGGGTGCTCGGCCATGGTGCGGATCTCGTCCCAGTTCATCAGCGTGCTCGGGCGCGGACCACCCAATTCGATGCCGTTCGAGCGCGCCAGATCCCGCAACACCGCACGCTGGTCCTGCTCGCGCACCTTCAGCGTCAGATGAGCGTGCAGGCGCGCATTGGCCTGGACCTTTTTTCCCGGACTCGAGCAGTCGATTGTCACCGGGCCATCCGGCGTCGTCAGCGTCAGGCGATCGCGCGCATTGACGATGTCCTCGACCACGTCCCACCACAAATCGGCGGCGCCGTCGATCAGTCCCGGCGCGACGTAGATGGTGATCGGCGCGCCGTGTTTCTCCAGCACCGGCAGCGCCTCGGTCATGTTGTCTCGATAGGCGTCGTCGGCGGTGATCGTCGCAAACTGGCCGTACTTGTCGCCAGCCTTGATGCGCTCGATCGCCTCGTCAAGCGTGACGAAACTGTAGCCGTTCGCCTTCATGTCGGCGATCACGGTGTCGAGAAACCCAGGCGCGATGTTCAAGTGGCGGTTGACGCCGTTCGGCTTTTCCGGTGTCGCGGTTACCCGATGCAGCATCAGGATAGCGCCGAGACCGCCGATAAACGGCTTGGCCAGCGGAGCGAGACCGGAATAGCGGGCGAGATTGAGCGCCAGTTTGCGGATTGCCTCGCCCCCGTCGATCATTCATTCACCTTTTGCGCCTAAGCTCATCAAGCATGGAATGCGCCTGCGCGGACCCCCAATCGCGACGAATACGCCCTAAGGATTGAGGTATGGTTGACGCCACCGCGTCATTTGACGGCAATCGGCTGGCAAGCAGCGAGGCGTCGCCGTGTGCCTTGCCGGCCGGCAAAGCCGGCCTGTCAACCTCGGTCGCCGGTAGTGCGGCGTTGGCGGCGTACGCAGAATTCTGCCATTCCGCGCTTTTTGCCCCTGCGCAAAGCGCAGGCTGGATCCTGAACTGGGCCGCACATACCGGCGCCGACGTTGTCGTTGCGACGCTGCGCGCCGAGGACAGGCCGGTTTTCTCACTGGCGCTGGAGGTCACTCGCAGTGGAGCGTTCCGCGTCGCCAGGTTCATGGGCGGCCGCCATGCAAACGGCAATTTTGCCGCCGCCGACCCGCAATGGCTGGCGAATGCCGATAGCGCGGCGATCCGCTCGATGCTGGCTGCGATTGCCAAGGCGCGGCGCGACATCGATCTTGTTGCGCTGGAGCGGCTGCTGCCCGATCTCGGCGGCGTTGCCAACCCGCTCTCCGCCTTGCCGCATTTTTCGAGCCCCAATCTGTCGCTGGCCGCCGGTCTTGTGGGAGGATTTGACGCACTGCTCACCCGCGTGAGCGGCAAGCGCAGGCGCAAGAAGCATCGCTCGCAGGCGCGCAAGTTCGAGGCCGTCGGCAGCTATCGTCGCATCGAGGCGAGGACTGCGGACGAGGTGCACATGCTGCTCGATGCCTTTTTCGAGATGAAGGAATTCCGCTTCCGCAAGATGGGCATCGCCAATGTTTTCGGTGAGGCGGAGGTGCGCGCTTTTTTCCGCTCGCTGTTTGCCGACGCGCTTCAAGAGGAAGATCCGTCCTTCGTCCTGCATGGGCTGGAAGTCGCCGGCAAACTTCGTGCAGTCACCGGATCGAGCCGCTCGGGCAAGCGGCTGATCTGCGAATTCGGGGCGATCGCCGAGGACGACCTCGCACACACCAGCCCGGGCGACTTCCTGTTCTTCGAGAACATCCAGGAAGCCTGCGAGGCGGGTTTCGAAATCTATGATTTCTCGGTCGGCGACGAACCCTACAAGCGATTGTGGTGCGATGTCGAAACGCAGCATTTCGAGGTGCTGGTTCCGCTGACGCTGAAAGGTCGTGCGCTGGCGCTTGCGCTCAGGCACGGCGCAAGCCTGAAAGCATTCATCAAGCACAGCCCATTGGTCTGGAAGCTAACCAAGCTACTGCGCCGCAAAGCCGTGGGGCGGACAGCACCGGCCGCAGGCGAAGACGACAGCTGATTTCGATTTGAGAGAAAACTGCCTCAGGCGGCCGAGCGCCGTCCCGGCATTGGGCCCGGCGCCACATGGCCGATGGGCGTGACCAGCGTCAGGTCGGGATAGCCACTCTCGATGAGCGCGACCGCAGCCTGTGTCACCTCGTCGTCCGGCTCAAGCATGGAGAGCAAGACCTCGGTCCCCTCGCCCACCAGGCGGCCGATGCCTTGCGCGTCGGCCGGTCCGCATTCGACCACGACCAAATCATAGGCGGTGGTCAGCGACTGCATGATGATCGGCAGCCGGTCGGCGGCGCGCATGGCGCGGACCGGATCGGCTGTGCCGACGGGAATAACGTGGCAGTCCGAATAGAGATCGGGGTGGATCACATCGCTGAACTGCGCTTGCGAGGCGAGCAGATCGGTGATGCCCGGAAACAGCCCGCTGTCCAGCATCGGCCGCGAGGCGGCACCCGAAGCGGTGAGATCAAGCAGCAGCACGCGTAGCCCGGCGTCGGAGACTGCGCGCGCCACCAACACCGCCGAGGCGGCCGCCTCGTCGCCTTCTGGCGACACGAATATGGCGCGGGCGGCACCGGTGGCGATCAGTTTTTCCGCGGCCTTGTCGATGTCGACCTCGCCGAGGATAGAACGTGCCGGTTCAATGTCTCCAGCGGCCATTTCAGAGTACTCCGGTTCGATTTTCTCGGCAGCCGCTTCCGCCACCGCGACGGGTTCCGGCTCCACTTTGCTTTCAATGATATTGTCGTCGTCGGCCTCATCGATCTCGACGACTGCCGGTTCGGACCGGCCAACCGACGGGTCGGGCTCGGCCATCACGCGTTCGGCCTGGACAGCCGGCATCGCAACCTGCTCGATGCGCTCGAAATGGGCACCGGCGGCCGGACGCATGGCGCGGCCGGAAAACAGTTCCTGCATCAGCGTGACGATCGCCATGATGAGCAACGAGCCGACAAAGGCCGCACTGACAATCGGACCAATCTTGGGGAAATAAGGTTCGGCCGGCACCTGGGCGTCCGAAAATACGCGAGCGTCGACGGGCAGATAGTTGCGATCCTTGCGTGCGGCCGCCTGGAGATAGCTGGATGAATAGAGATCGAGCTGCTGACGCTTTGTCGCGGCATCACGCTGCAGCGCATCGAGTTCCACCTGCTCTTCGCCGGCGCGGGCGGACGCCGCCTTCAGCGTGTTGACGTCTGCCACGAGTTGAGCCTCTCGCGCCTTCGCCGTCTCGGCCTGTGCCATCAGACCTTTCATGATCTTTTCCGCTTCGTTGCGGATCTGGCGGTCGAGATCCGCGAGCTGCGACTTCAGCGCGCGGATGCGCGGATGGTTGTCGAGCAAGGTGGTGGAAAGGTCGGCGATGTTGTTCTTGAGCTCGACTTGCCGCTCGCGCAGGCGCTGGATCAGTTCGGAAGACAACACCTCCGGAACGGCATCCAGCGAGCCGCCATTGCGCAACGCCCTGCGCACGCTGTCAGCGGTCGCTTCCGCCGAAGCGCGATTGGCGCGCACGCGTGACAGTTCGCTCGACAATTCGGACAGCTGCTGGGTGGCAAGCACCGAATTGTTGCCGCCCATCAAAAGATCGGACTGCGCACGGAATGCGGCAACCTTGGCTTCCGCCTCCTTCACCCGGTTCTGCAGATCCGCGATTTCCGGCGCCAGAAAGTCGGTGGCGGCGGAATTCGATTCGAGCTTGGCATTGCCCTTGGAGGCGATATAGGCGTTTGCAATGGCGTTCGGGATCGCGGCGGCAAGCTTTGGATCCTCTGACGAGAACTCGATTGCGATCGCGCGGGTTTTTTCAACGCCATAGACGTTGAGCTTCTCATGCATTGCGTCCAGCACGCGCTCTTCCAGCGGAATCTCGAACGGATCGCTTTTCAAGCCAACAAGGACAAGGGCGCGGCTCAGCGCCGACATCTTCAGCGCCTCGTCGAATTCGGGCAATTTCGCCAGGTTGAGCTTCGTCGCCACCTGCTTGAGGATGTCGGGGGACGAGATGATCTGGACCTCGGTGGCCACAGCCTCTTCGTCGGGAATCGACCGCTCGTTGCCGTTGGCCCCGGCCGGCCGCGTGAACTCCGATTCTCGAGGCCCGATCTCCAGCTTGGCTGCCGCCTTATATTCGGGCGTTGCAAGCCAGGCGAGCGCAAAGGCCAGGCCGGTTACAACCAGTGAGACGACAAGGATGCGCAACCAGTTTCGCGCCAGGCTGGCGAAAAGCTGCCTGAGATCGACGTCGACATCTGCGGCCGCGGATTGAACGGACATGCATCCCTGCTCCGGTACTGAGTCAGCATGCACCGTAAACAACTATGGTAACTCAGCCGTTAATATCGCGGTAAGAACGTGTCAGGCTCTATTAACAAGCCGCAAACAAGAGGCTGAAAACCATCTGCATTTGTCGATCCGGCCCGCATCGGCCGCGCGCCTTTACCGGCCATTAACCCTAACAGGATGATAACCGAGCTCGATCGTTAAGGTTTGCCGCAGAGTCGCCGGCTATTCAAAGGTACGTGTCCGCTCATGAAAAGCACTGCTCCCCTTTTCCGCGCGCTGCTTGCCGTATCGATGCTTTCGGGCTGCTCCAGCTACCGGCCGACGCCGGCCGCATTCCATGAAGTTCTCGACCAGCCCTATCGCCTCGGCGCCGGCGACCGCGTCCGCGTAACCGTGTTCGAGCAGGAAGGACTGACCAATACCTACAGCGTCGACCAGTCCGGCTATCTCTCGCTGCCGCTCGTCGGCAACGTGCCGGCGCGCGGCCACACCGCCCAACAACTTGAAAGCGAGATCGCCGAGAAACTGCGCCAGGGTTATTTGCGGGATCCCGATGTTTCGGTCGAAATCGATCGCTACCGGCCGATCTTCGTCATGGGTGAAGTGAGCGCGGCGGGCCAGTATTCCTACGTCCCGGGCCTGACCGTGCAGAAGGCCGTCGCCATCGCCGGCGGGTTCACGCCACGCGCCAACCAGGAAAGCGTCGACATTACCCGCGACATCAACGGCAAGGTGATAACCGGACGCGTGGTGACCTCCGACCCGCTACTGCCCGGCGATACAGTCTATGTTCGCGAACGCCTGTTTTGATGTGCTGACAAAGTGGCGGACACACTCAGGATCGTCCACTGCTTTCGCTCACCGGTCGGAGGCATCTTCCGGCATGTGCGCGACCTGACCGAGGCTCAGGTCGCCGCCGGCCATGCCGTCGGCATCGTCTGCGATTCGACGACGGGCGGCGATTTCGAGGAACGGCTGTTCGAACAGATGAAAGGCAGCCTGGCGCTCGGCATTCACCGCACCCCGATGCAGCGGCATGTCGGGCCAGGCGATCTCGCCTCGGCCCGGCGCACCTATAGGATCATAAAAGAATTGCGGCCGGACGTGCTGCACGGGCATGGCGCCAAAGGTGGCGCCTATGCCCGTCTGTTCGGCTCATTGTTGCGGGTATCCAGGTCTCGCGTAGCCCGCCTTTATTCGCCGCATGGCGGCTCGCTTCACTATGACGAGACCACCGCCATGGGGAAGCTGTTCTTCGCGCTCGAGCGCTTCATGGCTCGCTTCACCGATTGCCTGCTGTTTGTTTCCGATTATGAGCGACGGACTTATCGCAGGAAGGTCGGCGAGCCGCCCATTCCGAACGCTCTCGTCCACAACGGCCTGCGCGCCGCGGAGTTCGAGCCGGTGCGGACCGAGCACAATGCGGTTGACCTCCTCTATATCGGCATGATGCGAGACCTCAAAGGCCCGGACATCTTCATCGATGCGCTGGGGCTAGCCGCGACACGGCTCGGCCGCCCATTGAAGGCGCTGATGGTCGGCGACGGCGACGACCTGCCGCGCTATCGCGCCCAGGTGAATCAGCGCGGCCTGGACGTCGGCTTCCTGGCGCCGATGCCGGCCAGGCTCGCCTTCACGCTGGCCGAACTGGTCGTCGTTCCCTCGCGCGCGGAAGCCATGCCCTATATCGTTCTGGAAGCGCTCGCCGCCGGCAAGCCGATCATCGCGACGTCAGTCGGCGGCATACCGGAAATCTTCGACACCGGCTCGCCTGCCCTGATCCGGCCCGACCCGCGCGAACTTGGCGACAAGATAAGCGCCGCATTGGCCGATCTCGACACCTACAAAGGCCTGATGCCCGGCCTCGCCGACCTCAAGGCACGCTTCGGCGCCGATGTAATGGCCGCCGAAATCGAAAAGGCTTATTTCGCCGCGCTCAAAAAATAGAGCAACGGGTTTCCACCGGGCTGCTCCTGGTGAAAGCGTCTCCAAAGCCATCTGTTGTTTCAAGGGTTTCTTAGCTCTCTTTTGCTATTCACCTGAGGGAAACCTGCGGACGCCCCATGAACGAAATCGACCCAGCGCGCCGTTTTTCTCTAGACGCGGTGCGCAAATTCGACGCCCCTGCCGAGAACAATACGGCCGGCGGCATGAACGATGTTGCCCGCCAGGTCGCCTCGCAATACCGGCGCGATACGATGTCGCCGATCATGGTGAGCGGCGTCCTGCGCATGATGGAATTCGCGCTGCTGTTGGTGTCAGGTCTTGCCGTCTATTTCTATTATGTCGGCTTTTTCAACTATCTTGCCTGGCAATACTCACTGACGATCGCCGCCACCTCGTTCCTGGCGGTCGTTCTGTTCGACGTCACCGACTGCTACCAGATCGTCGCGCTGATGCGGCCGATCGCCAATTTCGGCCGTCTCCTGCTGGTCTGGGCCGGAACATTCGCCTTGATGGCGCTCACCGCCTTCACCATGAAAATGTCGGAAGACTATTCGCGCCTGCTCTTCGGCACGTGGTTCGTCGTCGGTTTCGTGTTGATCCTGGGTCTCCGCCTGGTGATGTCGAAGCTGATCCGGCGCTGGGCGCGCGACGGGCGGATGGAGCGCCGCGCCGTCATCGTCGGCGGCGGCAAGGCGGCGGAGGTATTGATCCGCTCGGTCGAAAGGCAGCCCTACAACGACATCCGCATCTGCGGCATCTTCGACGACCGCGGCGACAAGCGGTCGCCGCCGGTTGTCGCCGGTTATCCCAAGCTCGGTACAATTTCCGAACTCATCGAATTTGCCCGCATCGCGCGCATCGACATGCTGATCGTATCGCTGCCGCTGACCGCCGAATCGCGCGTGCTGCAGTTATTGAAGAAGCTGTGGGTGCTGCCGGTCGACATCCGGCTATCGGCGCATTCGAACGCGCTGCAGTTCAGGCCGCGCGCCTATTCCTACATCGGCTCGGTGCCGATGCTCGATATCTTCGACAAGCCGATCAACGACTGGGATTCGGTCGCCAAGCGCGCCTTCGACATCGTCTTTTCGATCATCGGCATCATCGTGTTCTCGCCGGTGATGCTGGCGACCGCAATCGCGATCAAACTCGACAGCAAGGGGCCGGTGCTGTTCCATCAGAAGCGGCACGGCTTCAACAACGAGGTCATCGACGTCTACAAGTTCCGTTCGATGTATACCGACAAGGCGGACCCGACGGCCAAACAGACCGTGACCAGGAACGATCCGCGCGTCACCCGCGTCGGCCGCTTCATCCGCAAGACCTCGATCGACGAACTGCCGCAGTTCTTCAATTCGCTGTTCGGTTCGCTGTCGCTGGTCGGGCCGCGCCCGCACGCCATTGCCGCGCAGTCGCACAACCTCCTCTACAATGAAGTGGTCGACGGCTATTTCGCCCGCCACAAGGTCAAACCCGGTGTGACCGGCTGGGCGCAGATCAATGGCTGGCGCGGCGAGATGGACACCAACGAGAAGATTCGCATGCGGACGGAATACGACCTCTATTACATCGAGAACTGGTCGCTCCTGTTCGACCTCAAAATCCTGTTCCTGACGCCGATCCGACTGCTCAACACGGAAAACGCATATTGAGCGCGACGGCCTATGAACTGCCGGCGGCGGCGGTCAACGCCAAGCTGATTGCACTGATTGCGTCGGGGGCGGTTTTCCTCGGCGTTTTCCTGTCCGGTTTCGTCATTGCCGAGCCCGCGCCGTACGATCTCTACATGATCGGGCTGATCGTGGTGTGGCCCTTGTTCGGCATGCGTATACAGCGCGCGGCGGTGCCACTTCTGGTGCTGCTGGTTATCATGAACATCGGCGGTATGATCTCGATGACGCAGATGTCGGACCTCGCCGGCACGCCGCTCTATCTCGCCGTCTCGCTGTTCCTGGCCTTAACCGCGGTTTTTTTCGCTTCGGTAACGGCCGTCCAGCCCAGTCTCTACCGGGTGATCTTCGTCGCCTATGTGGTGTCGGCAGTGCTGACTTCGTTGGTCGGCATAGCCGGCTATTTCCATGCCTTTCCAGGAGCGGAGATCTTCACCAAATACGACCGTGCCGCCGGCGCCTTCCAGGACCCGAACGTGTTCGGTCCGTTCCTGGTGCTGCCCGGCATCTACCTGCTCTACCTGCTGCTTACCGGCTCGGTCGCACGCATGCCGCTATTGGCGGTGCCGTTGCTGATAATCACCTCCGGCATCTTCTTTTCCTTTTCGCGCGGCGCCTGGGGCATGTTCGCCGTTTCGGCGATCCTGCTGACCGGTGCCTTGTTCCTGCAGAGCGCCAGCGGCAAGTTCAAGCTGCGCGTCGTCGTCATGACCATCGCCGCCGTCGGACTGCTGGTCATCGCAATGATCGTCATCCTGCAACTGCCAGGCGTCGCCGAGATGTTCTCGAACCGCGCACAGCTCGAACAAAGCTACGACACCGCCCGGCTCGGCCGCTTCGCCCGCTATACGATCGGCTTTCAGATGGCACTGGAGCATCCGTTCGGCATCGGCCCGCTCGTCTTCGGCAAGATGTTCGGCGAGGACACGCACGACATCTGGCTGAAGATGCTGATGGATTACGGCTGGCTCGGCTTCGTGTCGTTCCTGACGCTGACGTGCTGGACGATCGCCGCCGGCTTCCGCATTCTGCTGCGCGACCGGCCGTGGCAGCCTTATCTTCTATGCGCCTACGTCGCCTTCATCGGCAATATCGGGCTCGGCACCTTCATCGACATCGACCACTGGCGCCATGTCTACCTGCTGCTTGGCTTGATCTGGGGTGCCATCGCGCTCGAATACCGCCACCAGTGGCAGCTGCGGGCGGCGCAGCGACCGGCAATCCCCGTCGCGGTTGCTTCAGGCAGGACAGCAACCGAATTCGGTTGACCGGACCCGGTCTATCACGATACATCGCGACCGGTCCGGAGTGTAGCGCAGCCCGGTAGCGCACTTGACTGGGGGTCAAGGGGTCGTCGGTTCGAATCCGGCCACTCCGACCATTAAAATCCAAAGGCTTAGCCAGTTTTCCCCCAAACTGGCTGTACAGACAATAGCCGCATTGCAGCCAGCGCGACATACGCAGGCGTGATCTCATCGAAGAATCGATCACGCATCACTCGTGCACGAGGCACGGAGGCTGGCGTCTAGCCAGAAGCCCACCGAGAAACCGCGCGGTAATGGTTAGTAAGCTTTGCTGCGTACGCCAACCTTTATCGTGAGCCCGTATTCCAGCTTCAATAAGAAAAGGTCCCGCCGCACATGCCAGAACGGCGGGACTCGATCAGGCGCCTTGCATCAGGCAGGGGTGACTCGGGGGTTGGGCATGCCCGGTGCGCGCGGATCGTAGTGAACCCTAGGCGCATCAGCTGCAATGCGTCCACCAACCGTCGGTTGGAAAGAACTAATTCAATCCCGACGGCTGGCCTGGCCTGAACAGGCGCGCGCTCAAGGCTCAGTTTCTTCCCGGGGAGGAGCTTTTTGGTCAGGACAATCAGGATAGGGCAATTCTTCACACGGAGAGGGCCTGTCGCCAACGCTGCCATAATGTTCCGCGAGTTTTGCGAAACCGTAGGCGAAGGCGAAAAGAAGCGCGAGGACAACCGCTATTCGGACGGCCATACCGTATTGTAGCAGGATCCTCCCATTGGAGCGCGCGGCGTTTTGGTACGTTTGAATGTTGAGTTCGAAAAAGGTTGGCTGTAGTTGAATTGCCGTCGTCCGCAGTTGTAAGGGCGAGCGGACGCTTCGAAGATGCCACGCGCTTTCGCCCTTTCCGGGAGAGATGCAATGTCGCTTCAAGGGGTTGCCTGTCCTGCCGATCTGACCATGTTGACCAAGGCACTCGATGCCCGATGCCGTGAACTAGGCCTCGCTGATGGAGATCCAGGCAGAGAACTGCTCGGCCGCAGGGTGATGGATTTATTTGAAAGTGGTCAGCTCAGCGCCGAAGATTTGAGACTGGCTCTGAGCGGCGAGATCTTCAACGCCAAAAATCCTCCGGCCGGCGCCAGTGGGCTTTGATACGGCAAGCGGCTATCCGCGCAACCATTTGAATTACTGGCCCAGCGTCGGCTTCCGTGTGCGCAGGAGCGCGTGTGAACAAATGTGATTTTGCGGTCGGTGCCAGACGGGCTAACTTTACCCATCGAACGAAAGAGGAGAATGATCATGAAGACATTCCTCGCAATAGCCGCGGCACTGACCATGTCCATATCAGCTGCCTCTGCGGATTGCCCCGCGCATTCCAAGGTCCAGGCATCGGTCGACACGCAGACGAAGACAGCAAGCGTCGAGAAGGCCGATATGTCGACTGTCGCGGACGCTCAGACGATCAAAAAAGAAGAGCCACAGAAGACCGAGTAGCGGTAACGCTCAGCGGATCCCACGACCCGGATAAATGGCTACTGGCACACATCCACCCACTCCGCGTCGACGAGTTCGGCCAGGCGTTGCGGGCTGAGCCGTACGGCGGCATTCGTTGCGCCTGCCGCCGGGACGACCTCGTCAAAGGCGCGCAGCGAGATGTCGCAGTAGACCGGGAGCGGCGCCGGTAGGCCGAACGGGCACACCCCACCGACGGGATGATCGGTCGCGGCGAGCACCTGCTCGGCGTCCAGCATTCGCGCCTTGCCACCAAACCGGTCCTTGAATTTGCGATTGTCCAGCCTGGAGATCCCGCTGGCCACGATCAGCATCGTCTGGTCGCCGGCGCGCAAGCAGATCGTCTTGGCAATCTGCGCCGGCGCTACGCCATGCGCTTCGGCGGCCAAAGGCACCGTCGCCGAGCTTGCCTCCGTGACGATGACATCAATTTCGGGCGCGTGTGCGGCGAAAAAGGCGCGAACGGATTCGAGGCTCATCTCCGGCAATTTCCGTCTGGCGTCGCCGTGGCGACCGGCAAGTCCACTATGTGGCCGAAAAAACGAAGCCCGCCAGGGCGACCCATGGCGAGCTCGTGGAATAAAAGCATGACACGCCGCTACGACACGGATCGCCTTTTGGCAGGCAATACGGCTTCGTCGAACAGAGCGCTTTCCGGAAATTGAAGCGCGGAGGCAATACGCCGACGTTTCGAGGGATCGGCATCCTTGCCGCTTTCAACGTCGGCAATCTCATAGGCTGCCAGCCCGCACGCCAGGGACAGCTCTTCGATGCTGTATCCACGGGCTTCCCGGGCGGTTCGGACGGCACTGCGTTCAGGCGTAACCGCGCTCGCCGCCAGTTCGGAGTAAGGTTCGCGTTTTGCTATTTGGGGCATTGGCAACTCCGTGGGATGAAAGAGTTAGATCAAATCATGTTGTTGCCTGAGACGATCGGGAGAATGCCCGCTCGCCGGTGATTTGCCAAGCATCAAAGATAGCGTCACGGCATCGTGAACCGACGCCGGAATGAATGGCGGATGCCGGCGCGCCGACATCTGGCGGGATCGTCAGCAGACACAGTTCGGAAACAAAATTCTACAGGCCGGAAAAACTGCCGAAAAACTCCAAGGCGATAGTCCCAACCGCAGCGCTCGAGTCACCGACCTGAATCAGTGACGCTCAAATTCCGCCTGCGCAAAAAGGAAACGATGTCATGAAGAAGCCTCTTCTCTCCGCCCTTGGACTTGCAATCGCACTTGCCCTCTCGATGCCGATCATCGGCGCAAGCAACGCGAATGCAACGACGATGCACACCACCGTCAAGAAGCATCACCGCCATCACTACCATCACCGCGTCCACCACTACCGCCACCATCACAAGAAGGTTGTCGCGAAGAAGTACTGAAAACACCCTCGGGCGAACAACCCGCAATCAGGCGTTCTGGTGCTTGATCAAGGGCGGCGCTTGCCGGGCTTTCCGTGTCGGCGAAAAATGGCGGCGGTCCGCTGACCACCGCCATTTGCTTATCTCAACGTGCCGATCTTGAACGCGCGCGCGGTGCTTGTTGCTGCCGGCCGCCGAGGAACAGACTGGCGACGAGCCCGACCAGAACCAGCCCGACAGCGGCCGCCGTCGCCGGGTGATCTCGGGCGGTCTCCTCGATCGCCCGGCCTTGCCTTCTGATTGCCGGCAAGGCGTCGCCGAGGCGCTCAGTGATATCCGAATAATAATCCGACGCGGTATCGCGCCCGTCTTCGTAAAAGGCGCCGCCCTGCTTCAACACGGCTTTCTTCAAGGTGGCCAGTTCCCTGGCCAAGGCCGCGACCTGCTTGTTCAGATCGGTGTCGGAGATGCTCGAAAGCGATGCCATGACGTGCTTCCTTCATCTGCAGAAGGAAGCCTAACGCATGACCCTGAAGACCGTTCCGGTCAGCCCGGCGGGCTCTAGCGAACCTGATCGAGCAGGCGCTTGCATTCCAGGAGGTCGAACAGCGCCTCCTGCAGCAATGCGCGATTGTCACGGGAAAGTTTTGACGTGTCCGGCGGAACCGGACCTTCCTCGTCGGTCTTGCCTATACCGAAAAAACGACGGCTGGGTTTCACCCTCGGCTGGCCAACCAGCATTTCGTCGTCCGGGCCGCGCGGCTGCGCCGCTTGCGTCAGCGGTACCGTGTCGGCCTGTCGGCGCTGCGAGATCGCCTCGACCGCCGCCATGTCGCCACTGCCGACGGCGATCAGAAACTGGTTGCCGTTCTCGCGCAACAGCTTCTGCACGCCCTTGATCGTATAGCCCTGGTCGTAGAGCATATGACGAATACCCTTGATCAGTTCTACGTCCTGCGGACGGTAGTAGCGGCGGCCGCCGCCGCGCTTCATCGGCTTGATCTGGTTGAAACGCGTCTCCCAGAAGCGCAGCACGTGCTGCGGCAAATCCAGATCCTCCGCGACCTCGCTGATGGTGCGGAAAGCATCAGGGCTCTTGTCCATGGACGAATCCTCACGCTAGAGCATGATCGCGAAAGGCGGGAACCGGGTTCGGGCGACATCACGCTTAACAAAGAGAGCAGCTTTCCGTCCCGGCGGAACGGATCACACCCAAATACCGATCCGGCCTACCGAATCGCATCTTATTTCAGCGGTTTATGAAACAATATTCAAGCCCGGCGCAAAAGCAGGGTTCGCTTTTCAACCGAAGCCTGGAGCATGATTCTTGGCAAAGGGGATTGGACGGCTACTTGCTGCCCTTGGCTTTGCTGTTTTGATGGGAGCGCAGGATACGGTTCTTCAGCACGTTCGACGACTTGAAGGTCATCACCCGGCGCGGCAGGATCGGCACTTCCTCACCGGTCTTGGGATTGCGCCCGATGCGCTCGTTCTTGGAGCGCACGTGGAAGGTCGCGAAGGACGACAGCTTCACCGTCTCGCCGCGAACGATCGCCTCGCAGATCTCATTCAGCACCGCCTCGACAAGCTCAGCCGATTCAGTACGCGACAGCCCAACCTTGCGGTAAACGGCTTCGGCGAGGTCGGCGCGCGTAAGTGTCTTTCCCCCCATACGAACCGTCCCATCAGCTCAAAAACATAAATCATACAAGCAACGGCAGAACCTAAGTAATTGATCCGTCAAGGTCAAGGACCCGAACCCGATAGTTCGGCACTTACCAGCGGAGCAGGACGGCACCCCAGGTGAAGCCGCCGCCCATCGCCTCGAGCAGTACCAGGTCACCCTTTTTGATGCGACCGTCGGCGACGGCTGCGGACAGTGCCAGCGGCACGGAAGCCGCCGAGGTATTACCGTGCAAATCGACGGTCACCACCACCTTCCGCTCCTCTATCCCGAGCTTTTTGGCCGAAGCGTCAATAATTCGTTTATTGGCTTGATGCGGCACGAACCAGTCGAGATCGGCGGCGCCGATGCCGGCCTGTGCGAACGTCGCCTCGATGACGTCGGTGATCATGCCGACCGCATGCTTGAACACTTCGCGGCCTTCCATCCTGAGGTGCCCGACGGTTCCGGTGGTCGACGGCCCACCGTCGACGAAAAGCTTGTCCTTGTGGATGCCGTCGGAGCGCAGGCTGGCCGCCAGAACGCCTCGGTCGGCGATGCCGCCTGCCCCCGTGCCTGCTTCCAGCACCATCGCGCCGGCGCCGTCGCCGAACAAAACGCAGGTCGAGCGGTCGTTCCAGTCGAGGATACGCGAAAATGTTTCCGAGCCGATCACCAGTACCCGTCTGGCCAAGCCGCCGCGGATATAGAGGTCGGCGGTCGTCACTGCATAGACGAAGCCGGAGCAGACCGCCTGCAGGTCGAAGGCAAAACCGTGGTGCATGCCGAGCCGGTTCTGGATCTCGACCGCGGTCGCGGGAAAGGTGTTGTTGGGCGTCGAGGTCGCCAGCACGATCAGGTCGATGTCGTCAGCCGTCAGGCCGGCGCTGTCGAGGGCTGCGCGCGCTGCCGTCTCGCCCAGCGAGGCCGTCGTCTCGTCGTCGGCCGCAATGTGGCGCTGGCGAATGCCGGTGCGCTGGACGATCCACTCGTCCGACGTCTCGACCATGCCTTCGAAATCGGCATTCTTCATAATGCGGCGGGGCAGCGCGGCGCCCGTGCCGCGCACGACTGATCTGATCAATGCTCTTTCCTATTCCTTTGCGTCGATGACGACGTCGGATTTCCGGATTGTCTGGGCATTCGGATTGCGGGCATGGAACAGGTCGAGATCGGCTTCGATGCGGTCAAGCAGATTGTTGCGCACCATGTCGTAGCCAAGCTCGATCGCCGCCGCAAAGCCATCCGAATCAGCCCCGCCATGGCTTTTCACCACGATGCCGTTCAATCCGAGGAAGACGCCGCCATTGGAGCGGCCGACATCCATCTTCTCGCGCAGGCGATCGAAGGCGGTCTTGGCGAAGATATAGCCGATCCTGGCCATCAGCGTCCGGTTCATCGCCGCGCGTAGATAGCCGGCGATCTGCCTGACGGTGCCTTCCGCCGTCTTCAGCGCGATGTTGCCGGCAAATCCTTCGGTAACGACGACGTCGACACTGCCCTTGCCGATGTCGTCACCCTCGACAAAGCCATGGTAGTTCATCGAGGCCATGTTGGCCTCGCGCAACATACGACCCGCCTCCTTGACCTCTTCCTGGCCCTTGATCTCCTCGACGCCGACATTGAGCAGGCCGACGCTCGGCCGTTCGATGCCGAAAACCGAGCGCGCCATGCCGGTGCCCAAAATGGCAAAATCAACCAGTTGATGCGCATCCGCGCCAATGGTGGCGCCGACGTCCAGCACCACGCTCTCGCCGCGCAATGTCGGCCAGAGCGCCGCGATTGCCGGGCGATCGATGGTCGCCATGGTGCGAAGGCAGAATCTGGACATTGCCATCAGCGCGCCGGTATTGCCGGCCGAGATGCAGGCGTCGGCAGTGCCTGCCTTGACCGCCTCGACGGCCTTCCACATCGATGACTTCCAGCGGCCATGGCGCAGCGCCTGGCTCGGCTTGTCGTCCATCCGCACTGCGATCTCGCAGTGGATGAACTCGCTCACTTCCGCCAGCTTGGGGAATTTGGCGAGTTCGGGCCGTACCACTTCTTCGCGCCCATAAATGACGAAGCGTATATCCGGACGGCGGGTGGCGACAGTCATGAGCGCCGGGATGACCACGCTTGGCCCGTGATCGCCGCCCATGGCATCGATGGAAATCCTGATCACGCGGTGTTCATCTCACGGTTGCTTGGCCAGCGGGCTTGCCAAGGTGCGGGGCTCGCGAAGGTTCGGCGAAAATAACGGTTTTGGGCTGCCGCACAACCAACTTTTCTCAAATTGGGTCAGCTATCAGGATTTTCCCAACAGTGATCTGAGCTTTTGCTGGAATTCATTCTCCACAGGCTCGGCATCGCCGGCGGCCTGCAGCGATACACCCGGCTTGCGCGGATATGGATCGATCGCCAAGCCAAAGAACTGCTCGGCAAGCGCCCCGACGTCGATCGCATCGCCGGAAAAGGTTTCCGGGCTGTCCGGGCCTTCGGCGTCGAGCAGGATCTCACCGCCGCCGTCGAAACCTTGCCGCCCGAGCTTGGATTGCTCCGGCAGGAACAGCGCTTCGACCGGCTCATCGATATGCGCCTCGACCGGGTCGAGGGTGACGATGCAGGCCTGCGTTATATCGGCCTCGACATGACCGCTGACTTTCACGCCGTTGCGCTTCCAGGGCTCGACCAGGAGTTCGGCGCGATAGTTCTCGACCGAAAGCAGCTCGTGCTCGACGGCCAGCAGGGCGCGCTGCCCAGCGTCGGCATCGATGACCACCGGCAGCCCCTTTTGCGGCAGCCGGGCGACATTTGCCAGGAATGACACTGGGCTGTGGGTATCAGGGTGTTTCATCTTCGCCTCCACTTCGCCACCTTCATCGGCCAGCCGTCGCTCAAGCGTTGGCCACGGGAAATGCCACCGTTCCGGAAACGATCGATTCGGTCGGCTGTTCCGCGAGTTGCCTTGATGCATCGGCGGCATAGAGTGCCAGTTGCGACGCTTGCGGCCAGGCGCCGGCATCCGGCCTGACATTGCGGGCAAGGGCGGCGGCGAGTGCATCATGGTCATTTCGTTGCAGCGCATCATCATAGGCGGCGGTACGGCCATAGAACATCTTCGCCAGTTTCCGCATTCGCTTCGGCACACCGACGTCGCCAATGCCCAATTCACGCAACGAATGTTCGACATCCATGAAGAACTCGTCGATCAGCACCTGCGCAACCTCTGCCGCAGCACCGCCCTCGCCGCGCAACCGGTGCTGGAACAGGAACATGTGCAACGACAGCATCTCGAAGCGGCCGAGCGGCGTGTCCGGGACGTTCCAGGCGGAATAAAACACCGTTTGCCGCGCCGCCGCCACGATTTGTGCGTAAAGCGCCTCGGTGATGGCGCGGTTGGCATGTCGTTCGCGGCCAAAGAGGCGCTGGAACATTTGAGGGTGGTCTCCCGGGACCGTTTGTTGAAGTGGCCTTGTTGCATCGGCAAGCAAGCTGGTTTACCGGTTTTGCGGCCCAGCGCAAGTTGCGGCCAGCTTATGGAGTTGTAGTTGCGCGCGCTGAAATTCAAGTCGACTTTCCTGCCCAGGCCCGGCGGTGCGGTTTCGCTGCTGGTGATCGCTGCGGCGCTTTCCGCCTGCAATTCGTCCAAGATGATCGGCGATCTCAATCCGAGCGAGACGCTGACGCAAGGCTACGTCATCGACCAGCAGGCGATCGACCTGGTGCCGGTCGGCTCAAGCCGCGAACAGGTGCTGCTGGCGCTCGGCACTCCCTCGACGAAGGCGACCTTCGATAACGAGGCCTTTTATTACATTTCTCAGACGCGCAAGCGCTATGTCGCCTTCGACAAGCCGCGGCTGGTCGACCAACATGTGCTGGCGGTCTATTTTGGCGATGACGGGCGCGTCACCCAGATCGCCAATTACGGCTTGAAGGACGGCAAGGTGTTCGACTTCATCTCGCGCACCACGCCGACCGCCGGCAAGGACCAGAACTTCCTCAGCCAGATCATCAGTGGCGCCAGCAAGCTGGCGCCTGGTGTTCCCGGCGCCAGCGGCGGCAGCACGCTCGGCGGCACCTGATCCACCCGAGGGTGTCGGCTTCCTTCCGTTCCTTTCGCTTCCCTGTAAGCGGCATATCTCAGGCAATGAAAAACCCGCGGGAGCGATCCCGCGGGTTTTTGTCTTAAGGCCATAGCGACCGAGCTTAGCCGTGCGCGAGAACGGCCAGCAACAGCAGCGCGACGATGTTGGTGATCTTGATCGCCGGGTTGACCGCTGGGCCGGCAGTATCCTTGTAGGGATCGCCGACCGTGTCGCCGGTCACCGAAGCCTTGTGCGCTTCGGAGCCCTTGAGGTGCTTGAGGCCGTCCTTGTCGACGAAACCATCTTCGAACGACTTCTTGGCGTTGTCCCAGGCGCCGCCGCCGGAGGTCATCGAGATGGCAACGAACAGGCCGTTGACGATGACGCCGAGCAGCGAGGCGCCGAGCGCGGCAAAGGCGGATGCCTTCGAACCGGAGATCAGGAGGACGCCGAAATAAACCACCAGCGGCGCCAGCACCGGCAGCAATGATGGAACGATCATCTCCCGGATCGCTGCCTTGGTCAGAAGGTCGACGGCGCGCGCATAGTTCGGCTTCGAGGTGCCGGCCATGATGCCCGGATCCTCGCGGAACTGCTTGCGCACCTCCTGGACGATAGCACCCGCGGCGCGGCCCACGGCGGTCATGGCGATGCCGCCGAACAAATACGGGATCAGGCCACCGAAGATCAGGCCGGCGACGACGTAAGGATTGGAGAGGTCGAAGGAGACGTCGCCCATGCCCTGGAAGTACGGGTATTTGTCGCCATTGGCGGCAAAGAACTTCAGGTCGTTAGAGTAGGCCGCGAACAGCACCAGCGCGCCGAGGCCGGCCGAGCCGATGGCGTAGCCCTTGGTTACCGCCTTGGTGGTGTTGCCGACAGCGTCAAGCGCGTCGGTTGACTGGCGCACTTCCTTGGGCAGGCCGGCCATTTCGGCAATGCCGCCGGCATTGTCGGTGACCGGGCCGAAGGCATCGAGCGCGACGATCATGCCGGCGAGGCCAAGCATCGTCGTCACCGCGATCGCCGTGCCATAGAGACCGGCGAGCTGGTATGTCGAGATGATGCCGCCGACGATGACGATCGCCGGCAACGCCGTCGCTTCCAGCGAGACCGCGAGGCCCTGGATGACGTTGGTGCCGTGACCGGTGACCGAGGCCTGGGCGATGGAGTTCACCGGACGCTTGCTGGTGCCGGTATAGTATTCGGTGATCACCACGATGAGGCCGGTCACCACAAGGCCGACCAGGCCGCAGATGAACAGGTTCGTGCCGGTGATGGCCATGCCGGCGACGGTGCCGATCTCACCCCAGCCGATGCATGCCGAAGTGGCGACGGCAAGGCCGACAATCGACAGCAAGCCGGTGACGATCAGGCCCTTATAGAGCGCGCCCATGATCGAGCCGCTGGAACCGAGCTTGACGAAGAAGGTGCCGACGATCGAGGTGAGAATGCAGGCACCGCAGATGGCCAGCGGATAGAGCATGGCCGCGCCGAGCACGGCGGTGCCACCGAAAAAGATGGCGGCGAGGACCATGGTGGCGACGACGGTCACCGCATAGGTCTCGAACAGGTCGGCGGCCATGCCGGCGCAATCGCCGACATTGTCGCCGACATTGTCGGCGATGGTGGCCGGATTGCGTGGATCGTCTTCGGGAATGCCGGCTTCAACCTTGCCGACGAGATCGCCGCCGACGTCGGCGCCCTTGGTGAAGATGCCGCCGCCGAGACGGGCGAAGATCGAGATCAGCGAGGCGCCGAAGCCGAGCGAAACAAGCGAGTCGATGACGACGCGATCGTCGGGCTGCAGACCCATGAACTGGGTCAGGATCAGGTAGTAGATCGAGACGCCGAGCAGGGCCAGGCCAGCTACCAGCATGCCAGTGATGGCGCCCGACTTGAAGGCGATCTCGAGGCCGGCAGCGAGGCTGTTGGAAGCCGCCTGCGCGGTGCGCACATTGGCGCGCACCGAGACGTGCATACCGATGAAGCCAGCGGCACCCGATAGAACGGCGCCGATCAGGAAGCCGATGGCGGCGGTGATCGAAAGCAGCCACCAGGCAAGCAGCAGGACCACGACGCCGACGATGGCGATGGTGGTGTACTGGCGCGCCAGATAAGCCTGAGCGCCTTCGCGGATGGCCGCGGAAATTTCCTGCATGCGTGCATTGCCCTGATCGGCCGCGAGGACCGAACGTGTCGCCCAGATGGCGTAAAGGACTGAAAGCAGACCGCAGGCGATGACAGCTGAAATTATGGTCATTGCCGAATTTTCCTCGATTGGTGGCCCAAAAGAACCCCTCCCCGGGCCGTTGAGACAGGGGACGAATTTTCCGCAACCGGAATCCGTCCCTTCGCAGCGGCTTATGCGAAACAGGGCTCGGAACGTCAAGATATTGTTCCGTTCCTGTCCGGCTTTCGCCCAAAAGATCCCGGGTTTCGCCCAAAAGGCTGGACGGCAGCGCCTGTCGACACTGCCATCCGGTTAGATCGGTTGAAATCGGCGAACAGTGGTCAGGCTTTACGCGGGTCGCCGTCCGGCTGGACGACGAAGACCAGCACCAGCAGCATGGTGATGTAGAATTTGAACGCCGCCTCCTGACCATTCCAAGTCGAAGACTGCCACATGGCGAACCACTCGCCGCCAATGACCATGAAGCCGAAATACCAAACGAGGAAGCCCATTGTGGCGGCAATGATGGCGAACTTCTTGGCATCGTTGAAAGCCTGTCCGCTGGCGTTGCGCGCCTGCCAGAGTTGCCAGGCGGCGATTAGGTAAAGCAGGCAGGTCAGCGCCTCGCCAATGATGATCAGCCAGTAGCCAGCCGTCCACAGCGACGGGTTGGTGATCGAGCGGTACATCAGTGCATTGCCGGGAAAGGTCGTATCCATGCTCAGCACATGCTGGACAAAGGCGAAGTTTGAGCCGTAATCGGTGATGTTGCCGAAGGCGACGAGGAAGGCGAAAGCCGCCAGACACAAACACATGACGATCTTGGAGAAACGCGCGGTCATGGCAAGAACTCCTGCTGAAAGATCGGGGCATCGCACTCATCAATCGCCGAGTCCCGAAGATCGCGCAACGGGTGGGCCAGTGATCATCGTGCTCACAGCCATTGCGAGACATTATGCCGGCAAGCAAGACATTGCCGAGACTGTCGAAGCCCTCGATCTAGACAGTGATTGCGCGGTGGGCGACTTGGTCTCTGTGGTTAGAGCCGACACACAGCACGATTTCGCCATCATCCGCCGCCGCTGGATCACCGGCGAGACGGGCACAAAGCTGGAACTGACGCTCGATCATCCGACGCGGTCGACCGGCCACTGAAAAAAGAGCGAACTTCGCCCCGAGACGCTACTCGGGCTCGCGTCCCGTGCGCCGGGCGGTGTAGCGCTCGACCGCCGACAGCCCGTCATAGATCAGCACGGCAAGGGCGGCGACGATCAGGCCACCCTGCAGGATGAAGGCGAGGTTGTTCGACAGCAGGCCTGCGATGATCACCTCGCCCAGTGTCCTCGCCGCTACCGTCGAGCCGATGGTCGCGGTGGCGAGGCTGATCACCACCGACAGCCGGATACCACCGAGAATGATCGGCGCGCTGAGCGGCAGCTCGACCTTGACCAGTCTTTGCCAGCCGGTCATGCCGGCGCCACGCGCCGCCTCGACTACGTTGGCCGGCAGCGTCGTCAGGCCGGTCAGCGCATTCTCGAAGATCGGCAGCAGTCCGTAGAGAAACAGCGCAATCAGCGTCGGCTTTTCGCCGAAGCCGACGGCCGGCACGGCAAGCGCCAGCACCGCCACCGGCGGAAAGGTCTGGCCGATATTGACCAGGCTGCGCGACAGCGGCAGGAATTCGGCGCCGGCTGGCCTGGTGACCAGAATGGCCAGCGCGACCGCAACGACCGTCGCGGCAACGGTCGCGATCAGCACGGTCCGCAGATGCAGCAGCGTCAACGTCAAAAGGCTGCCCTGATTGTAGATTACCGGCGCGTTGTTCTCTGTCAGCGGCTTCAGCAGCGGTTCGAACCAGCCGGGATTGGTGACGAAGGCAATAAGCACCACCACCAGGGCAAGCCTGAGCAGCAAGGGAAGCCAGGCTTTCATGCCGGCCTCGCCGCTCGCTTAACCAGCCCGTCCACAGTGACGCGGCCAAGTGGCTTGCCGTCGGTATCTTTCACCGGAAGTGCCGGGCGGCCCGACCACAGGAGTTCGGCGAGCGCGTCGCGTTGGCTGGCGTCACCGGGGATCGCCTCGCCTTCCGCCGTGCCTTTTTCCACCGCGTCGCGCACCCGGCCAAGCGACAACAGCCGGAACGGTTTTTCACTGGCGCCAACCAGGGTCTCGACAAACGCGCTTGCCGGTTTCGCCAGTATCTCGGCCGGCGCGGCATATTGCACTACTTTGCCGCCATCCATCACCGCGATCTTGTCGCCCATGTGAACGGCCTCTTCCATGTCATGGGTGACGAGGATGATGGTGGTGCCGAAGCGTTTCTGGATCGCCAGCAGATCCTCCTGCGCCTTGTTGCGGATGATCGGATCGAGCGCGCCGAACGGCTCATCCATCAACAGCACGTTGGGTTCCGCGGCAAGCGCCCGGGCGACGCCGACGCGCTGCTGCTGACCGCCGGAAAGCTCATGCGGATAGCGTGGCCCGTAGGCTTGCGGGTCGAGCTGGTATAGCGTCATCAGCTCGTCGACGCGGGCCTTGATGCGGTTGGCGTCCCAGCCGAGCAATACCGGCACAGTGGCGATGTTCTGCGCCACCGTGCGATGCGGAAACAGCCCGTGGCCCTGGATGGCATAGCCGATGCTGCGGCGCAGCTCATAATCCGGGACCGAGCGGTTGTCGACGCCGTCGAGCTTGATCACGCCCGATGTCGGCTCGACCAGCCGGTTTATCATGCGAAGCAGCGTCGTCTTGCCTGAGCCGGAGGTGCCGACGATGACGGCGATGCTGCGCGGCTCGATTACTATCGACACGTCGTCGACGACTGTCGTCTCGCCGAAGCGCTTGGTGACGCCTTCGATCTCGATCATGCCGTTTCAACCCTGCGCTTGCTGGCGCTCATTTCGATCACTGCATCGAGGATGATGGCAGCGGCGAAGGCCAGCACCACCGTCGGAACAGCACCGAGCAGCACCAGGTCCATCGCCGTCTGGCCGACCCCTTGGAATACGAACACGCCAAAGCCGCCGCCGCCGATCAACGCGGCAATCGTGGCGAGGCCGATATTCTGCACCAGCACGATGCGGATGCCGGTGAGGATCACCGGGAAGGCCAGCGGAAACTCGACGCCGAACAGCCGCTGGCGGTCGGTCATGCCCATGCCGCGCGCTGCGTCGTTGGCGGCACGCGGCACACCGGCAAGGCCGACCACGGTGTTGGCCACTACCGGCAGCAGTGAATAGAGGAACAAAGCGACGAAAGCCGGCGCTGTGCCGATGCCGCGAATGCCGAGCGCGGCAGCACCCGGCACATGCGAAGCGACCCAGCCGAGTGGTGCGATCAAGAGGCCGAACAACGCGATCGAAGGAATGGTCTGGATGATGTTCAGCACGTTGAGCACGCCGGCCCGCAATTTCTCGACGCGATGGCAGAGGATGCCGAGCGGCAGGCCGATAATCACCGCAGCCGCCAGCGAACCCAGCGCCAGCGTCACGTGCTTGGAGCCTTCCGCCCAAAAACTATCAGCGCGATTGAAATATTCCTTGAGGATCGACAGGCTGTTCCAGCTTCCCGAGACGAGCAGCAGCCCGATCGCCGCGGCGGCGACAACAAGCACGCCGATGCGTGCCTGCGGCGACAGGTTCAGCCGCGTAAGCACGTCGGCGAGCAGAAGCGTGAAGGCGAAGATAAGCAGCCAAAAGCCCGAAGCCGGCGAGATACGGGCGAAGGTGTTGCCGGCGGGTGTCAGGAAACTGCCGGCGACGCCGATCAGCAGCGCCAGCGCTGCAAGCGCAACCACACTGGCGGCGAGGCGCAGAGCAAGCGGTGTTTTCAGCAGCGCAATGAGCGCCGCTGCGACGACAATCGCCATCAACAGCGGACCGACCGTCGCAGGCAAAGATTCGAGGATCGAGCGCGCCTCGCCGGGTACGATGCGATTGGCGCGGAAGGTGGCGAATGGCGCCGCAAAAGCCGCATAGGCCGATATCGCCGCGATGACCACGCCGAGCTTGTCGAACCGGATGCGCACGCCCTCCCCCATCGGCCGATCCGGCGCACCTCGAAAGCGGAGCGCCGGAATCGCCTTACTTCAGGAAGCCGTTCTTTTTCAAAAAGTCCTCGGCGACGCCCTTGACCGGCTCGCCGCCAACCTGCACGCGACCATTCAACTCCTGCAACGTGACGAGATCGAGCTTGGCGAACACCGGCTTCAGCAGCGTCTCGATCTCCGGATGCTCCTTCAGCACCGCCTCGCGGATGATCGGCGCCGGCTGGTAGACCGGCTGCACACCCTTGTCGTCCTCAAGCACGACGAGGCCGGAGGGCGCGATGCCGCCGTCGGTGCCATAGACCATGGCGGCGTTGGCGCCGTTGGTCTGGTTGGCTGCGGCGGCAATTGTCGCCGCCGTGTCGCCGCCCGACAGCGTGATCAACTGGTCCGGCTTCAGCGTGAAGCCATAGGTCTTCTGGAAAGCGGGCAGCGCGGCCGCCGAATTGACGAACTCGGCGGAGGCCGCCAGCACCACCTTGCCGCCGCCCGAGACATATTTGCCGAAGTCGGAAAGGGTGACGAGCTTATTGGTATCGGCGACCTCCTTGCGCAGGGCGATCGCCCAAGTATTATTCGCCGGTGACGGTGACAGCCAGACGATCTTGTTGGCGTCGTAGTCGAGCTTCTTGGCAGTCTCGTAGGCCTTGGCGGCGTCTTTCCACACCGGATCGTCGGCCTTCTCGAAGAAGAAGGCGGCGTTGCCGGTGTATTCCGGATAGATGTCTATCTCGCCGGCTGTAATCGCCTTGCGCACCACAGGTGTGCCGCCGAGTTGGATGCGGTCGGTGGTCTGGATATTGTTGGCGTTCAGCACCAGTTGGATGATATTGCCGAGCACGCCGCCCTCGGTGTCGATCTTCGACGACACCACCACCTGGGCACTCGCCGAGGCCAACGCAACTCCGAGCGCCAGTACAGCGCCGGCCAGAACCTTGATTGAAAACATCTCACAAATCCCTTGCTGTGAACCGGAATACGGCTGCCGCATATGAGCATGGCTTCGATGCCCCGTCGGGGTACACGGTTTCATAAGAAAGGGGATGGGCGCAATAATTTTGTTCGGATGCGAGTTACTCCGCTGTTGCCTCGTCCCGACAGCGTGACGTCAGCTGGCCGCGCGCAAGCCCGTCATCTTCAACACGCCCAGTGCCACGAAGCACAGCACGACGACCGGGAAAATCATCCAGTTCAACATCTCCCAGCCCCAGGCATTGTAGACCGCCCCCGACATCAGCGAGGCGAAGGCGACGGAGCCGAACAGGACGAAATCGTGAAACCCCTGGACCTTGCCTTTTTCGGATGACTGGTAGCTGTCGGCCACCATGGCGGTGGCACCGATGAAGCTGAAGTTCCAGCCAAGGCCGAGCAGGATCAGCGCCGTCCAGAACTGCCACAGTGCCAACCCTGACAGCGCCACTGTGGCGCAGCCAATCAGCAGCACCAGGCCGATGGCGACGATCCGCTCCGCGCCGAAGCGATAGATCAGCGACCCCGTGACGAAGCTCGGCGCGAACATCGCCATCACATGCCAGGAAATGCCGAGCGTGGCGTCGTCGGTCGAAAGGCCGCAGCCGACCATGGCCAGCGGCGCGCCCGTCATGACGAAGCTCATCAGCGCGTAGCTGCCGACGGCGCAAAACAGCGCTGCGACGAAGCGCGGCCTGGTGACGATTTCCGAGAGCGGCCGGGCGTCGCTGTCGGCGATTTCCACCTTGTCGGTTGCCTTGGCTGGGATACGCAACAAAGAGAGAATGGCGGCGCCGACCGCCGCCAGCACCAGGATGGACGCAAACGAGCCGGCAAACTTCACCGGCGAGAACAGATCGCCGGTGAAGATGACGATCTGCGGCCCGAGTATGGCGGTGACGATGCCGCCGGCCAGCACGAAGGAGATGGCACGCGCCTTGAATTCAGGCGGAGCATTGTCGGCGGCGGCAAAGCGGAATTGCTGGACGAAGGCGCCCCCGATGCCGATCACGGCCAAGCCGAAAGCGAACAGCCAGAAGCTGTCATGAAACAGCGCCAACGTGGCGATCAGGCCGCCAAGCGCTGTCACCCCCGTGCCGGTCATGAAGCCGTCGCGCTGGCCGAGCCGGCGGATGATCGCCGCGGCCGGCAGGGAACCGAGCGCCACGCCGACATTGAAACCGGTGATCGGCGCGGTTGCCAGCGACTTGTCAGCATCGAGCAGGTACTGCCCGGCCAATCCGCCCATGGAAATGGCGATGGGTGCGGCCGAGCCGATGATCGCCTGCGAGGCTGCGAGGATGAAGGCGGTGCGACGCGCTTCCTTGCCCGCCCCAACGGCGACGATAGCAGTCATGAGGCGTCCTTGCCACGGCCCTCGCCACGCACCCGGCGCGACACGCGATCAAGCACCGCATTGACCAGTTTCGGCTCGTCTTCCTCGTAAAATGCCTTGGCGATGTCGACATATTCGGAGACGATGACCGCCACCGGCACGTCCTCGCGCTGCATCAGCTCGTAGACGCCGGCGCGCAATATGGCGCGCAATGTGGAATCGAGCCTCGACAGAGGCCAGTCCTCGGTCAGCGCCTGTCGGATGACTGGATCGATGGTCTTCTGGTGCTCGACAACGCCGGCAAGAATGGCGCGAAACCATTGCGCATCGGCTTCGCGATAGAGCGCGCCATCGACTTCCTTGCCGAGCCTGAACGCCTCGTACTCGGCGGTGATCTCGAACACGCCGCTGCCGGCGACATCCATCTGGTAGAGCGCCTGCACGGCCGCCAGACGGGCAGCACCGCGCTTGTTGGCGTGGCGAACCGCAGGCTGGCCGGGCGAAGCGGGTTCGCTCACGATCGCTCTCCCAGTTGTTCCTTTAGGGCGATCATGGTCAGCGCCGCACGCGCGGCAAAGCCGCCCTTGTCGCCTTCCGAACGCCTGGCCCGTGTCCAGGCCTGTTCGTCGTTTTCGGTGGTCAGGATGCCGTTGCCAATGCAGACCGCATCCTGCACGGATAGGTCCATCAGGGCACGGCTGGATTCATTGGCGACGATATCGAAATGATAGGTGTCGCCGCGGATCACCGTGCCGAGGGCGACGAAGCCGTCATAGTTCGTCCCGCCTTCGGAGGCACCGTCGAGCGCGAACGAAATCACCGCCGGGATTTCGAGCGAGCCCGGAACGGTGACGACATCGTATGTCGCGCCCGCTTCCTCGAGGGCCTTTGTCGCGCCTTCGAGCAACGCGTCGGCAAGGTCGTCGTGAAAGCGCGCCTCGATGACAAGAAGGTGGGCCTTCTTCTTCGGACGGATGAACGCTTTGCCGTGTTGGGATGTGCCTGCCATAGATGTCTCCGGGGATCGCCGGTGACTTAGGCCGAAGCCGGTTTGATCGCAAGCGGAAGATTGCCGAAGGAACTTTCAAGGCCAACTCGGCGGCGGTCGCATCAGGGAATGGGCTTTATGGACGAGCGCCTCAAAGCCCCTCTTTAGCCGCCTCCACCAGTCGCGCCGCGTAGCGGGCCATGGTGTCGATCTCGAGGTTGACGCGGTCGCGGACCTGGCGCTCGCCCCAGGTGGTGACCGTCAACGAGTGGTGGATCAACAGCACGTCGAAGCGGGTGCCTTCGACCTTGTTGACGGTGAGCGAAGTGCCGTCGAGCGCGACGGAACCCTTGGGGGCGATGAATTTGGCAAGGTCGCGCGGTGCTTCCAGGGTGAAGCGAACGGCGTCGCCCTCTTCCTTGCGCGCCACGATCTCGGCCATGCCGTCGACATGGCCGGACACTATATGGCCGCCAAGCTCGTCGCCGATCTTCAGTGCCCGCTCAAGGTTGATTCGCGTGCCGGCCTTCCAGCCCATCGCCGTCGTCAGCCTGAGGGCCTCTTCCCAGGCCTCGACCTCGAACCAGCGTGCGTTGGCGCCGTCTTCCGGCAATCCCGTCACCGTCAGGCAGACGCCGCCGCAGGAAATCGAGGCGCCGATAGCAATGGTCTGCGGATCGTAGGCGGTGTCGATACGCAAACCGACGCCTTCCCTGAGCGGCTTCACGGCAGCGACAGTGCCGACGTCGGTGACGATCCCGGTAAACATTACTTTGGCCCAGTGAACATCAGTTCGGTCCTAGATGTCTCTTATCCATTCGGCATACGTGTCTTCGCCGAAACGCATGTCGCGCAATTTACGAAACCCTGGCGGGATATGGTTGGCATCGATCGGCGATGCGATGCCGCCCTCGCCGATCGCATCCGGCCCCTGAAACAGCACGATGCGGTCGACCACTTGTTCGGCGAGGAAGGCCTTGGCGACCTTGGCGCCGCCCTCGACCAGGACGCTGGCCATGCCGAGTGCCGCCAGATCCTCGAGCAGTTCCGGCAGCGCAATATCGCCTTCATAGGTCTCAGTACCGATGAAGCGCACGCCGGCGCGTTCGAGCGCGGCGCGCCGGTGCGGATCGGCCTCGGCGCAGGCAGCGACATAGAGCGGCACACGGTCGACGCCGGCGACCAGTTTCGAAGTCTCGGGTAGCCTGATCTGACGGTCGAGTACGATGCGCGCCGGCGAACGGCTCTCCAGTCCCGGAAGCCGAACCGTCAGCGCCGGATCGTCCTCCAGTGCGGTGCCGATGCCGATCAATATGCCATCGGCTTCGGCGCGCATCAGATAGACTTCGCGTCGGGCGATATCGCCGGTGATGGAGACCTGTCCCTCGCCTTTCACGCCGATCTTGTTGTCGCTCGAAAGCGCAAGTTTCAGGATCACTTCCGGGCGTTTTTTCAGAGATCGAATTAAATAGCCGGCCATCTGCTCCGCGGCCTCGGCCGCCAACACTTTTTCCACCACTTCGACGCCGGCGGCACGCAAGATTGCATAGCCCTTGCCGGAAACACGCGGGTCCGGATCGCTGGCAGCGCCGACCACACGCGCCACGCCGGCACTGACCAGCGCATTGGCGCAAGGCGGCGTGCGGCCGTGATGGGCGCAGGGCTCCAGCGTTACATAGGCGGTGGCGCCGCGCGCCAGTTCGCCGGCCTCTGCCAAAGCCTCGGTCTCGGCATGCGGCCGGCCGCCGACGGCGGTGACGCCGCTGCCGACGATCATCGGCCCGTCGCCATCGTCGCGTACGATCAGCGTGCCGACGGAAGGATTGGTGGACGTCCGGCCGGCATTTTTGCGCGACAGCCTGAGGGCTGCCGCCATATAGCGGCGATCGAGGACCTCTTGCTCAGCCGTGCTGCGTTCGGACCCTGCCATGCTCAGCTGGCGTCCTCTTCGCTCTTCAGCTCTTCGCCCCTGGGCTCGTCGGTTTTGAGCTCGTCGCCTTTGAGTTCGCCCAACACGTCGTGGAAATCCTTGGCCTCGCGGAAATTGCGGTAGACGGAGGCAAAGCGCACATAGGCGACATCATCGAGCGACTTAAGCGCCTCCATGACCAGCCGGCCGACTTCCCCCGAGGCCACCTCGGTCTCGCCCGAGCTTTCGAGCTGGCGCACGATGCCGGTCACCGCCCGGTCGATACGTTCCGGGTCGACATTGCGCTTGCGTACCGCGATCTCGACAGAACGCAGCAACTTGTCGCGGTCGAACGGCACCTTGCGTCCAGACTTCTTCACCACGACGAGATCGCGCAATTGGACGCGCTCGAAAGTGGTGAAGCGGCCGCCGCAATCCGGGCAGACGCGCCGCCTGCGGATCGCTGCACCGTCTTCGGCAGGGCGCGAATCCTTCACCTGCGTATCTTCGGACTGACAGTAGGGACAGCGCATGGAGAGCCTTCGGTTCGCGATTCTCGTAGTGCGAACGGCTTAGAGGTTTTTGCCACGATGGCAAAGTATGGCCGATGACCGATCGCGCCTCAGAGATAGCGAGGCGCGAGGAAAATTGCGAGAGCGGCAATCAGTTGACAGCGGTCCGCCAATCAGGGCGCGACGTCGCCGGTCGGGAAGCCGCAAGACGTGCCGAGATAGCGATAGGCCTTGGTGAAGCCGTCCATCGATATGGTCGCGACCGGCTTGTCGGCGAATCTGACATCGAGGGCGCTGGTGCGGCGCATGGCGCGCAGTACCGCGAGCGTGGTCTCGGACTTGTTGTCTATCATCCACTGTCCGTCGGCGATAAGACGAAAACCGGCCTTGATCTTGTCGTTGACGTCCCGGAACACCACCGGGATGTTATCGCCCTTGGGCAAGTCACTGTTTCTCACGGCGATGATGAGGCTCGGATAACCATCGGGTGGCAATACGTCGCCATTCGAGATGGCCAGTGTAAGGGTGCCGCTGGTGCCGTTTGCATCGAAAAAGACCGTCGACGCGGCGCAGGTCTTGCGCACATCCTCACCGGTGTTGACCTCGTCCACCGTGGTGGACCAACTGCCGAAGGTCTCTGTCTTGGGTGCTGCCGGGGTCGGCTCGGTCTGCGCCAAGGCGGGGCCGGACAGCTGCAGAATAGCCGATGCCAGCAAGGCACCAAAGCCGGCGAAACGGAAAGTTTGCATCATTAAGCTTCTCCGCAGTTGCCTTGCTGTCGCACCGGAGTTGTCACGGGCGACACTCCGCGTCGATCAACCGAGATACGGATAAAGCGGAAAACGATCCGTCAATGCCGCCACCTTGGCCTTCACGGTTGCCTCGACGGCCGCATTGCCCTCGTCGGAATTGGCGACCTTCAGTCCATCCAGCACTTCGGCGATCAGCTTGCCGATCTCGCGGAACTCGGCCTGACCGAAGCCGCGCGTGGTGCCGGCCGGCGTGCCGAGCCGAACGCCCGATGTCACGAAAGGCTTTTCCGGATCGAAGGGGATGCCGTTCTTGTTGCAGGTGATGTTGGCGCGGCCAAGGGCAGCCTCGGCGCGCTTGCCGGTGGCGTTCTTGGGACGCAGGTCGACCAACATCAGATGGTTGTCGGTGCCGCCGGAGACGATGTCGAGACCGGTTTCCTGCAGACTGGAGGCCAGCGCCTTGGCATTGGCGACGACGCTCTCCGCATAGATCTTGAAGCTCGGCTTCAACGCCTCGCCCAGAGCCACCGCCTTGGCGGCGATCACATGCATCAGCGGTCCACCCTGCAGGCCGGGGAAGACGGCCGAATTCATCTTCTTGGCAATATCCTCGTCATTGCAAAGGATCATGCCCCCGCGCGGCCCGCGCAGCGATTTGTGCGTCGTGGTGGTGACCACATGGGCATGCGGCAGCGGCGACGGATGCATGCCGCCGGCGACCAGGCCGGCGATGTGAGCCATGTCGACCATCAGATAGGCACCGATCGAATCGGCGATCTCGCGAAAACGCTTCCAGTCCCAGACACGTGAATAGGCTGTGCCGCCGGCCAGGATCAATTTCGGCCTGGTCTCATGGGCGGTCTTCTCTATCGCATCCATGTCGAGCAGATGATCGTCCCGGCGCACGCCATAGGAGACGACCTTGAACCATTTGCCGCTCATATTGACCGGCGAGCCATGTGTCAGGTGTCCGC
Organism: Mesorhizobium sp. M0408; assembly: GCF_040321495.1. NCBI lineage: Bacteria > Pseudomonadati > Pseudomonadota > Alphaproteobacteria > Hyphomicrobiales > Phyllobacteriaceae > Mesorhizobium > Mesorhizobium sp. M0408. The sequence goes on from NZ_JAMYRO010000017.1 coordinate 87,339, forward strand.
CGGAATTGAGGTCGAGGCCCATGAAGGTGTCGCCGGGCTGCAGCAACGCCAGGAACACGGCCTGGTTCATCTGGCTGCCGGAATTCGGCTGGACGTTGGCGAAGTTGCAGCCGAACAGCTTTTTCGCGCGTTCGATGGCCAGTTCCTCGGCGACATCGACGAATTGGCAGCCGCCATAGTAGCGCTTGCCCGGATAGCCCTCGGCATATTTGTTGGTCATGATCGACCCCTGTGCCTCGAGCACGGCACGCGAGACGATATTTTCCGAGGCAATCAGCTCGATCTCGTGGCGCTGGCGGCCGAGTTCGTTGCGGATTGCGCCGAAAATCTCGGGGTCGGCATCGGCAAGCGTGGTTTCGAAAAAGGATTCGAATTTGTTCGACACTGCCGCTGCTGTTGCCATGGGCTGAAATCCTCAAGGTTCGGGGTCTGTCGCGCCATTAACACAGTTGCTTTCGGCCCGCCACGTTTGCAGCGCGAAATTTGCTGGCCGGATTGCGCCAGAGAGACTGGCAGCCTCTATTTCCTTGCCTGACGGCCCTTCAGCAGGGCCTCGGTGAGCGTGATCTCGGTGAACAGCGCCTGCATCGTATGGTCGTTAATCTGGCCGCTGCGAAACATTGCGCGAACCGCTGCGCGTTCGGCCTCAATGCCCGCCAGCCTCAATTCGAGTTCCAGCCGTCCGGCCTCGCGGGCCTCGGCGCGCGCCTCGTCGGCTTCGTCGGAGGCAGCGATGCGGCGACGGTAGCCGGCGACGATGCTGTCGGCGGTGGCAAGCCGGGCGCCGGGTGTTTCCCCTTCATCGCCGTCGGTCGCGCCGGCCATGCTCTCGATGCGGGCGATGGCGGCCTTGGCCGCGCCCACGCGCGCAAGACGCTCCTCAGCAGCGCCAGGATCCTCGCCCGGCTCGACCAGCCCTCGTGCCACCTTGGGTAAGGCAAGGCTGGCAATGAGCAATGAGCAGATGATGACGCCTGCGGCGAGGAAGATCACCACGTCGCGCGCCGGAAAGGGCGAACCATTCGGCATGGCGAGCGGCAGCGACAGGATGCCGGCCAGCGTGATGGCGCCGCGCACGCCGGCAACAGAGCCGGCGATCCGAACGCGCAGCCCGAACGGCTCGGCCTTCTGCTCGCGTAATCGCGCTGAGACGCGCGTCGCGATGTCGCCGACCCAGATCCACAGGAAGCGCAGCCCGATCAGGCATAGTGTCAGCGCGACCACCGTGGCGATTGGCTGGATGACCGGATAGCGGCTGCCGAGCTCAGGCGGCACGTTGCCGATGATTTCGGGAAGCTGCAACCCGAGCAGGATGAACAGCGCGCCGTTGAAGACGAAGGATAGCGTCGTCCACAGCGATACGGTCTGTATGCGTGCCGAGACGCCGAGAAAGCGGAAAATCCCGGAGCCGCCGGTGAGCACTCCGGCCGTGACCGCCGCCAGAATGCCCGAGGCGCCGACATTCTCGGCGCCGAGATAGGCGATGAACGGCAGCAGGACCATGACCAGCACCTGCACCTCGGCCGGCACGCCGCCGATACGGTTCAGCAATTGCAGCGCCTTGGCGGCGACGAACAAGGCAGCCACGCCGGCCAGGATGCCGGCAGCGACGGCATAGAGGAAAGTCACGGACGCCGCGACGAAGGAGAAGCTGCCGGTCAAGGCAGCTGCCACCGCAAAGCGGAACATCACGAGGCCCGACGCATCGTTGAGCAGCGCCTCGCCCTCCAGGATGTGCATCAGCCGGGCCGGGACCAGGCTCTTGTCGACGATCGAGGAGACGGCCACCGCATCCGTCGGGGACAGCACCGCAGCAAGTGCGAAAGCGACGACGAGCGGGATGCTCGGGACAAGCCAGTGCAAAGCGTAGCCGAAGCCGACAATGGTGAAGAAGACCAGCCCGATGGCGAGGTCGAGGATCGGCCCGCGCAGCGCGATCAGTTCGCGCTTGGGCGCACCATAGGCGTCGCTGAACAGCAGCGGTGGGATGAACACCAGCAGAAACAGCTCGGGATCGATCTCGACATGCATTCCGCGCACCGGCCAAGCCAGTGCCGCGCCGATGGCGATCTGCAGCACAGGTAGCGGAACCCGCACCGGCCGGACCAGCGCGCCCGAAACGGCGACGAAGATAAGCACGACCAGAATGAACATTGCGACATGCATGATGCGATTTCCGAATACGGCGCCGCGCGTTCTTTTGCCGGCGATCAGTCCAGCAAAGCTTGCCGCGAAAGACTCGGCAACGAAAAAGGCCGCCCTTCCGGCGGCCTTTTGCAAATGAACTCAGCTGCTTAGAGCGCGGATGTGATCTGCAGCTCGTTGGCTCCGTCGAGGCCGTAAATGTCGTCACGGAACTGGACCACGCCCGGCCCTGTCGACCAGGCCGAGACGTAGAGAAAATAAACCGGCACCGGATTGGTGACCTGCACCGGCGTGTTCTCCCCGGTCTTGATCGCCGCCTCGAAATGCTGGCGATCCCAGCCCGGTGTGTCGCGCAGAATCCAGGTGACGAGGTCGCGCACGTTCTGAACCCGCACGCAGCCAGAGGAATCGAAGCGCATCAGCTTGCCGAACAGGCTCTGCTGCGGCGTGTCGTGCATGTAGACGCCGTCCGGGCTGGGGAAATTGATCTTGACCGAGGCCATCGCGTTGCCGGAACCGGGATCCTGGCGGAAGCGGTATTTGGCGGCATCGTCGGTTGACCAGTCGACCGTCATTGGGTCGACCTCGCTGCCGTCCGGCGCAAACAGGCGGATATGGCTGTCCTTGAGATAGTTGGGGTCCTTCCGCATCAGCGGAATGATGTCCTTGCGCACGATCGAGACCGGCGCGTTCCAGTACGGATTGACGATGATTTCGTTGATCTTGGAATTGACGATCGGCGTCTGGCGATCGATCTTGCCGACGATTGCGGTGTGGCGCAGCACAACGCGGTCGTTCTCGACAGCCTCGATCTGCGCCGCCGGGATGTCGACCAGCACATAGCGGTTGCCAAGCGTGCCGGCCCGCTCACGCAGCCGTTGCAGATTGGTCTGCAGCTGACCAAGCCGAACCGGCGCCGACACGTTCATTGCCGCGAAAGTATATTTGCCCGTGGTTCCGTCGGCCGGCAAGCCGTGACGCAACTGGAAGCGCTTGAGCGCCGAGTCGACGTAAGAATCGAACGCTTCCGAGAGCCCGGCGCTCTGCGCCAGATCGCCCGATATCATCAAGCGCCTGCGCAGCGGCACCACATCGGGATCCTCGACGCCAAGCTGCAGCTTCTTGGTGTCTGGAACCTGCTCCCAGCCGCCTTGCGCGACGATATTCTGATACTGCATGATCGCCTGCTCGGTGAAGGATACCGTCTGCAGGCTGAAGATCGGCAGCGTCGAGGCAACCTTGCCGCCTTCGCTGGCACGCGCATCGAATTGGTCGTCCCAATTGCCGCGCGCCGAGGATTTCAGGATATCCCCGATCACATCCTGCGCACTGGCGCGGCCGGCGACCATTGCGGCTGCGAGCGCGGAGGCTCCTGAAAGGAAGAAACGGCGGCTGGTTCTCATGGACGTTCCAGACATTCTTGCTACAATTCAACCCACCGGGCGGTCTCGCCCGCACTCTAGAGTTGGCTTCTTAACAATTAGCCAACCATGGCCCGCATCACTTCGGTGTAAAACCACTGGGAAGTGACTTGAGCACAGGACAAATGCACGGCTTTGGCCCCAGCATCACCCGCATCTTCGGTTCCATTGGAATATGGCGGCAACGTGGCTGTTGCTCGAATTTGGATCGGCCGGCCTGACGAAACGGCGAGACCGGTGCTTTTCGGCACCGGCCTTTGGTCCACTCCGCGGCAGCACTTCCGTAGTCCAGCTTCAGATCTAGATGCGGCGGATGCGATTACATCCGGTAGGCGATGGTATCGTTCCAGAACCGATCCAGGCGCTGCAGGGCGCGGTTCATCTGCTTGAACTCTTCCGTGTTGATACCGCCAACCTGCTCGATCGAACCGACATGGCGCTCGTAGAGGCCGGCGACGACTTCCGCCACCTCATTGCCCTTCGGCGTGAGCGAAACCCGCACCGAACGGCGGTCGATGCGCGAGCGCTGGTGGTTGATGAAGCCGAGATCGACCAGCTTCTTCAGATTGTAGGAGACATTCGAGCCGAGATAATAGCCGCGCGAGCGCAGTTCGCCGGCGGTCAGCTCCGAATTGCCGATGTTGAACAGGAGCAGCGCCTGGATGGCGTTGATGTCGGAGCGACCGTTACGGTCGAATTCGTCCTTGATCACATCAAGCAGACGGCGATGCAGCCGCTCGACCAGCTGCAGCGATTCCATGTACAGCGAACGGATCGCCTCGCGGCGGTCATCGGATACGTTGGCGGTCTTCGCCGCCGGACGCGAATTGATCATTGTCTTTGCCTCTCGTTTGTCGCCCGGTGATTTTTTGTTCTTCACCTTGATCGCGACACTATCGAATACTCATAAAATTCGACTTAAACGCCAAGGCTAACAAGAGCTTACCGGTAAGGGGTTTCGAAAGAGGCTTAACGGACGGTCACCCGAGCAAGGATAATTAACCTAAAGATTTAGCCAACGATCCTGGCCGGAATTGCTATCGCCGGGGTTGCCGCTTCTGGATCCAGATCACCACGCGGAACACTATGTAGAGCAGCGCCACCGCAAGGTGCGAGGCGACGATCAGCGGCCGGTGGCCGAACAGCTCGGGGAAGCCGGCATACATGACGCTCTCGGTCACCGCGCAGATGAACCAGATCACCGGCCCCCAGGACGCCAGCATCCAGAGGCCGGCGGCAGCGAACGGAAAAAACACCGCCAGCACCACCGCCGCCACCTGCCAGTGCACCGGCATCAGGTCGAAGCGCCACAACGGACCGGGGTAAAAGCCGATCAGCCGGATCCAGTACAAGATGCCGAACAGCAGACAGTAGCCGGCGATGACGCGCTGGAACCAGGCGAAGATGACCTCGATCGTCGAGGGCTGCAGCACCACGCGTCTCGAGGCGACCTCGCTCACAACTTCAGTTCCCGTTCGCCGAGCGATGCGAAATAGGCGTCGACGTTGGCGGCGCTGACGTCATCGATACCTGCCGGCCGCCATTGCGGCGTCGAGCCTTTATCGATGATGGCGGCGCGGATACCTTCATAGAAGTCGTGCCCGGCAAGCATGCGGTTGAGGATACGGAACTCCATTTTCATGCACTCGTCCATCGACAACGTCTGCCCGGCGCTAATCTGGCGCCATGCAACATGCAGGCTGGTCGGTGAACGTGTGCGGATGGTGGCCAGCGTCTTTGCCGCGAACTCGTCGGCAGCGGCTGCCCGCTCCAGACTGGCGACGATATCGGCCAGCGACGGCTGCGCGAAATGCCGGGCGATGGCTTTCAGCGTCGGCCTGTCGGTCTCGCGCCTGGCCGGGACGAAGCAGCCGCGCAGCACCGATTCCGGGTCGCCGCTTTCCGCCAGACGGTCGAGGAAGCCGGCCTGGTCCTCCGCCTTGATCGTATGGGTGGCGAGGCCCGACCACAAAGCATCGCCATAGCGGATGCGGTTGCCGGTCAGCGCCAGATACATGCCGAAGCTGCCGCCGAGATCCGGCAACAGATGGCTGGCGCCGACATCCGGGAAAAAGCCGATGCCGACCTCGGGCATGGCAAACTGGGCGTTCTCGGTCAGCACTCGCTGCGAACCATGGAAGGAGATACCTACGCCGCCGCCCATGACGATGCCGTCGATCACCGCGACATAGGGTTTCTTGAAGCGGGCGATGCGGGCGTTCAGCCGGTATTCATCGGCGAAGAAATCGACCGGAGGCCTTCCTGCGCGGCCGGCTTCGTAGATGTGGAGGATGTCGCCGCCCGCCGAAAATGCCCTGCCCTCGGCCTTGACGACGACAACGTCGACGCCGTCGTCGCGCTCCCAACTGCGCAGCGCCTTGTCCAGCGCCTTGACCATGCGGTGGGTTACGGCATTGAGCGCCTGCGGCCGCGTCAGCGTGACGACGCCAGCCCTGCCCAATCTTTCGAAGCGAATCTCGTCGCCTCCGCCAAAATCCATCGCCAGAGAATCCCTCCCCGCGCCCGCCGGGAGTGAAGTGCTAAAGCGTGGCGCATGGCCGCGTCAATGGCGGCGGCCAATCCGCTGCATGGTCGTCGGCGTCACCCAGTGCTAATGCTGGCGCTTTGAACCGGAAGGTTGAACCATGCCTTGGTTGCCGCGCCTTGCTGTTGTGGTGGTCGGCCTGATCGCTGCGAACACTCCTCCCGTATCGGCCGAAACCGTCGACGAACTCTATCAATCGCAGACCATCGTCACCGGCCAGGGCGAGGTCAACAGGCAGATCGGTTTCAAGGCCTGCCTCGATGCGGTGCTGGTTCGTGTGTCCGGCGATCAGCGGCTGCCGAAGAGAACTGAGATGGCGGCGCTGCGCGACAAGGCCGGCAGCTTCGTTGCCGAATTCCGCTATCGCGACCGTCTCGAAGGCATTCCGGTCCATGACGAACAGGGCACCCATGACCGGCCGCACGATCTCACTTGTCTGTACAGGCCTGACGTTATCGATCCGGTGCTTGCCACGCTCGGCAGCAAACCATGGCGTGGCGAGCGGCCACGCCTGGTAATTTTCCTGGCGGCGGAGCAAGGCACAAGGCAGTTCGTGCTGACCGCCGACGATGAGCGCGGGGCGGCGATGCGCGAATCGTTCGTCAATGCCACCGGTCCGCTGGTCATGCGGATTGTGTTTCCCGAAGCGTCGCTGCTGTCGGCCTCGAAGCTTAACGACCAGGCCCTGCGCCATGCCGATATCACGACGCTGGACCAGCTTGCCAGGAAGGCCGGAGCCGACCAGGCGCTCGCCGGCAGTATCGTCTGGAGCGACAAGGAACTGGGCTGGATAGCCGACTGGCGGCTTGCCTTGAATGGCAAGAGCTACAATTGGCAAGTGCGCGGCGTCAGCTTCGACGAGGCATTCCGCGTCGCCATGCGGGGTGCTGCGCAGATCCTGTCGGGCAATGGCCAACCAGAATAGCGCCCGACAGGACCGCTGGCGCAATCGTGTCGCATTGGTCAGCAGCGGAGGCTCGTGGTAAAAGCCGCCCGATCCGGAGTTTTTGCGATGAACAAATTCACCCCTGCAAAGCCTGCCGGCGCGCGCAGCGTCGACGAGATCACCGGCAGCCGGCGGCTGCGGCGCATGCGCAAGGCCGATTGGTCGCGCCGCCTTGTCCAGGAGAACCGGCTGTCGGTCGACGATCTGATATGGCCGATCTTCGTCGTCGACGGCAGACAAGTGCGCGAACCGATCGTCGCCATGCCCGGCGTGTTCCGCCTGTCGCTAGACCTCGCCGTCAAGGAGGCTGAGCGCGCGGCCAAGCTTGGTATTCCGGCGATCGCCACTTTCCCCAATGTGGAGCTCGGCCTGCGCGATCAGACCGGTTCGCATATCCTCGATCCGGAAAACATCATCAACCGTGCCACCCGCGCCATCAAGCACGCGGTGCCGGAGATCGGCATCATCACCGACGCCGCGCTTGACCCTTTCACCTCCCATGGCCATGACGGCATCTTGCGCGAGGGCATTATCGTCAATGATGAAACGGTGGAGCAGGTGACGGCGGCGGCAGTCATCCAGGCGGCGGCGGGGGCCGACATCATTGCCCCCTCGGACATGATGGACGGCCGGATCGGTGCCATCCGCGATGCGCTCGACGCCAATGGATTTCAGGATGTGGCGATCATGTCCTATGCGACCAAGTTCGCATCCGCCTTTTACGGCCCCTATCGTGAGGCGGTCGGCACCGCCGGCCTGCTCAAGGGCGACAAGAAGACCTATTACATCGACCACGCCAATTCCGACGAAGCGGTGCGCGAGGCCGAGCAGGATCTCGCCGAGGGCGCCGACATGCTGATGGTCAAGCCCGGCCTGCCCTATCTCGACATCATCCGGCGGCTGAAGGACGAGTTGCAGATGCCGACCTTCGCCTATCAGGTCTCGGGCGAATATTCGATGATCAAGGCCGCCGCCGCCAATGGCTGGATCGATGGCGAAAAGGCGATGCTGGAATCGCTGCTCGCCTTCAAGCGCGCCGGCTGCGACGGGATTCTCACCTACTTTGCGCCCGAAGTGGCGGCGATGCTCAAGGGGTGATGCGCCTTTGTAGCGTCTGCATCGAGTAGTGTTCGTTCGTCCAAAGCGCGACATGGAACGCCGCAGGACATCGCTTCAAGTTTAGGCTGCCCCTCGTTGCCCTGCCGGGCATTTCTCCCCGTAAAGTGGCAGGGAGAAAGACGCGTTCGTAAAAGATTTCACCAATCTCCAGCGTTGCAAAAACATCGACGTTGCGGCCAGCCCCTTCTCCCCGTCACTATACAGGGAGAAGCTGCCGGCAGGCGGATGACGGGCGGCGCCGACATTGAGATTGGTTATTCCAACATGATTTGGAAGCGACTGCCCCGCCGGCGATTCAAAATACCGCTTGCAAAATGCAATCAGTTAAGCTACCCCGATAACTGCTTGCATCTCACAATTGGTTATCGAGGAGGCTCTCATGTCCAAACTTCGCGTCAGCGCTTTCACCTTGTCGATCGACGGCTTCGGCGCCGGTCCCGACCAAGACCTGAAGAACCCGCTGGGTGTTGGCGGGGAAGCCCTGCACGAATGGATGTTCGGCACCCGCACCTTCCGCAAGATGGTCCTCGGCAAGGATGGCGGGACCACGGACACTGACGAGGCGTTCGCCGCGCGCAGCTTCAAAAATATCGGCGCGTGGATCCTGGGCCGCAACATGTTTGGGCCGATCCGCGGCGAATGGCCGGATGACAGCTGGAAAGGCTGGTGGGGTGACAACCCGCCCTACCATGTGCCGGTCTTCGTGCTCACGCACCATCCACGTGATCCCATTGTCATGGAGGGCGGCACGACCTTCTATTTCGTGACCGACGGCATCCACTCAGCGCTGGAGAAGGCGAAAGCAGTGGTTGACGGCAAGGATGTACGGCTGGGCGGTGGCGTTTCTACGATCCGGCAATATCTCAAGGAAAAGCTCATCGACGAAATGCATCTGGCGATCTCACCGGTCCTGCTAGGCGCCGGCGAGAGCCTTTTTGCCGGCATCGACATGCCCAAGCTCGGCTATCGCTGCAGCGAGCAGGTCGCGACGCCGAAGGCCACGCATGTCATCATCGAGCGCACCTAGCTTGTTGCAGGGCGCCGCCATGGAGGCGCCGCCCTCCTCGCCGCTTTAGTCAGTACTTCTCCGGCACATACAGTTCGCGCGGCAGTACCTGGCGCTCGTATTCGGGATTGAAGACGCGCTCCGGCAGTGTGATCTCTTCGTGCGGCACCTCCTCATAGGGCATCTGCTTGAGGAGATGGTCGATGCAGTTCAGCCGTGCCCGCTTCTTGTCGTTGCCCTCGACGATGAACCACGGGGCTTCCGGGATATTGGTGCGGGCGAACGTTTCTTCCTTGGCCTTGGTGTACTGCTCCCAGCGCACGCGCGACTGGAGGTCCATCGGCGACAGTTTCCATTGCTTCATCGGGTCATGGATGCGCATCAAAAAGCGCATCTGCTGCTCCTCGTCAGTGATCGAAAACCAGTATTTGACAAGCGTAATGCCTGAGCGGACCAGCATGCGTTCGAAATCCGGCACGTCGCGGAAGAACTGCTCGACCTGATCCGGCTGGGCAAAGCCCATCACCCGCTCGACGCCGGAGCGGTTATACCAGGAGCGGTCGAACAGCACGATCTCGCCGCCGGCCGGCAGATGCGGTACGTAGCGCTGGAAATACCATTGCGACTTCTCGCGCTCGGTCGGCGCCGGAAGTGCTGCGACGCGGCAGATACGCGGATTGAGCCGCTGGGTGATGCGCTTGATGACGCCACCCTTGCCCGCCGAGTCGCGGCCCTCGAAGACCACGACGAGCTTCTTCTTGTGATAAGCGACCCAGGACTGCAGCTTGATCAATTCGGATTGCAGCGTGATGAGATCGCGAAAATATTGCAGGCGGTCGATCGATGGCGGATGCGCATTCTTGTAGATCTTGGCGATCTCCATCGACAGCGCCGGCTCCGAGATTTCCAGCTCATAGTCTTCATCGAGCGTGTCGGCGAGTTCCGCTTCCAGCCAGTCCCTGGCCGGGGAATTCTGTTTTATCTCGGTCATTTGCGCTGCTCCGCTTACAGGCCTTGCCGGCCGCTGTCAGGCGCTCTGCCGCCCGGCCCGGCGGCCGGAAATCGAAGCGCTGGACCGATGTTAGTATAGGCCGGGAATGACGGTTTTATTGCAGCCACTACTGCGCTGGCTGTGCGTTTCAATCCGCAAGATGTGATCGAGCTTGCCCTGCGGAACGGGCGACAAGCGGAACGAATTATCCTACAAATAGCCGGTTCATTGAGGGCTGTCGTTTGCAACGCCCTTTCCCGATAAATTGTGAGGATACGACATGGAATACCGCACTCTCGGCCGTTCCGGGCTGAAGGTTTCGACGCTGACCATGGGCACCATGACGTTCGGCGGCGGCGGCGCGTTTTCGGCGGTCGGCAAGACCGACCTCGACGAGGCGCGCCGGATGATCGATCTTTGCATCGATGCCGGCGTCAATGTCATCGACACCGCCAACGTCTATTCGAACGGGGTGTCGGAAGAGATCATCGGCGAGGCACTCGGCGGCAAGCGCAAGGGCGACGTGTTGATCGCCTCCAAGGCGCGCATGCGGATCGGCAAAGGCCCCAATGATGAAGGCCTGTCGCGCTACCATCTGATCCGCGAATGCGAGAGGAGCCTGAAGCGCCTCAGGACCGATGTCATCGACATCTATTTCCTGCACGAGTGGGATGGCCTGACACCGCTTGAGGAAACCATCGCCGCGCTCGACACGCTGGTCGCGCAGGGTAAGGTCCGTTATGTCGGCTGCTCCAATTATTCCGGCTGGCAAGTTATGAAGGGGCTGGGGATCAGCGACCGTCATCACCAGCCACGCTTCGTCACCCAGCAGATCCATTACACGCTGGAAGCGCGCGAGGCCGAGTACGAATTGTTGCCGATCTCGGTCGACCAAGGGCTCGGCGTGCTGGTCTGGAGCCCGCTTGCCGGCGGGTTGCTGTCCGGCAAATACCACCGTGACCAGCCGACCGCCCGCCAGCTCAGCGGCTGGTCGGAACCGCCGATCCGCGACGAGGACCGGCTGTGGCGGATCGTCGACGTGCTGATCGATATCGGCAAGAACCACGGTGTGTCGGCAGCGCAAGTGGCGCTTGCCTGGCTACTCGGCCGGCCCGCTGTCAGTTCGCTGGTGATCGGCGGACGAACCGAAGCGCATTTCAAAGACAATATCGCCGCTGCAAGCCTTGTGCTTGCCGATGAGGAGCGCACACGGCTCGACGTGGTCAGCAGGCCGCCCGTGCTCTATCCCTACTGGCACCAGCAATTCACGGCAAAGGACCGGTTCGGGCCGGCCGATCTCGTCCTCGACCGCGACGGCGCCTGAAAAGCCGGGCTCTCCGGACTGCGCCGAGATATGGAGCCCGATCGTGCCTTGCGGTGTTGTGTTTGCGGCCCAATGCTCCTAGGCAAAGGCCAAGCACAATGAAAGGAACCGATATGGCACGAGCACCGAACTACGGTCAGGAACGCAAGGAACGCGACCGGCAGAAGGCTGCCAAGAAGGCGGAAAAGCAGGCTGCCAAGGTCGCAGCCAAGGAGCGATCGAAGCCCGAGGGCGAGAGCGAGTCCCAAACCAAAACCGAAACGGCCGAGTGATGACGCCCAGCCTGTCAGGCGGTCCGGGCCTCGGTCGAACCCCGCTATGCCTCAGGCGGGCGCCTTGTCGCTGACGAAGACGTTCACTTCACGAGCGGCGGCAATGAAGGCCCGTCTTGCGTTCATGGCCGGCTTGTCGCCGGCCAGCGCATCATGACAGGCTTGCAACGCTTCGCGGTGCTTGGGGCTGCGCTTGCCGGGCCAATTGTTGAGGAGGTAGTCGGAAGCCTCGCGGGCCGTACGCAAGAGCTGATTGCTTCCCGCCGCGCCCTTGACGGTCACGGGTGTGTCAAATCGGTTGTTTTCCATCGCCGCTCTTACGCCATCGGCATTTGCGAAGCGAGACCGAAAGTAGCATTCTTCGCTCATCTGCTCTTTTCGTGATCAATGGCAGCCGATCCTCACTCAAGCGACGACGGCAAATCCCCGGGCGCGCAGGCCGCGCCGGTCGTTGCGCAGCGAGGTCACCAGCCGGTCGCGGCTGCCGATGATATGGGCCGAAAGCAGGCGGGCGGCGGTATCGGCATCGCCGGCCCGCACCGCCGACAGAATGGCATGGTGTTCGGCCCAGGCACGGCCGAGCGCTGCCTCGTCGCGAACCTCGAGCCAGCGGGCGCGCGACAGGCGTGTCATCACGTCGCGAACCGCTCTGAACAGGAACTCGTTGCCTGATAGACGTGCCAGCTCGATATGAAAATCCATGCCGACACGATGCCATTCCTCGCGCGGGGTTTGGTCGTCGCAGGAATCGAGCATAGCCTCGATAATTTCGACGGCACCCCTGTCCTGCAAGGCACAAGTCAGCCTGACTGCCGCGACCTCGACCGCCTCGCGATAGACGGCGATCTGCTCGAGTTCAGCAAGATTGATGGGCGAGACCGTCCAGCCGCGGCCGTCGCGGCAGATCAGGCCTTCGGTCTCGAGCCGCAGCAACGCAGCCCTGACCGGTGTGCGCGAGGCGCCGAAGCGGCTTTCGACCCAGCGCTCCGTCAGCCGCTCGCCGGGACCAATCTCGAGCCCGAGGATCATCTCGCGAAGCTGCTTTTCGACGTTCTGCATCTGCGACATTGGCGTTCCGTTCAGGTCATTCGTTCCGGCAATCGGGTCACTGGCCGGCGTTGGCCGATCACGCCGGCCTTTGTCGATATGTTTGAGAGGCCCGCATTGACAGCCACGGGGCTTGCGTTCATGACAGATACCAGCTTGGTATCCCAAATCGGTATCCACAGCAAGTTTTCATGCAAGCTGGCCGGACAGGACAGACATGCCGCAAGACGCCAATCGCGCCACGCACAACGTCCATTGGCGCCGCAATCTCGCCGTGTGTTTTGCCGGCTCGTTCAGCACGCTTGTAGCAATGACGCTGCTGTTGCCCTTCCTGCCGCTCTACGTCGAGCAGCTGGGCGCCGAGGGCCATGCGGCGATCGTGCAGTGGTCGGGCGTCGCCTACGGCGCCACTTTCCTTGCCGCCGCGCTGGTCGCACCGCTGTGGGGGCGGTTAGGCGACCGCTACGGCCGCAAACTGATGCTGGTGCGCGCCAGTTTCGGTATGGCGCTGTGCACGTCGCTGGCCGGCATGGTGCAGACTGTCTGGCAATTGGTGCTCTTGCGCCTGCTGATCGGCTTTGCCGGTGGCTATTCTTCGGGCTCGACCATCCTGGTTGCCATGCAGACGCCGAAGGATCGCTCCGGCTGGGCGCTGGGCGTGCTGTCGGCCGGAATCACGGCCGGTGCCCTGGTCGGTCCGCTGCTTGGCGGCGCGCTGCCGCCGCTGATTGGCATCCGCGCCACATTCCTGCTCGCCGGCGGCGTCATTTTCCTGGCTTTTCTGGCAACCACCTTGCTGATCAAGGAGGCGCCTCGCCCGGTTGCCGCCAAGGCCGCGTCAGAAGAAAAAGTGAAAGACGGCTGGTCGCAGATTCCCGACAAGCGCCCCGTCGTCGCCATGCTGGCGACCGGCATGCTGTTGAGTTTCGCCACCATGTCGATCGAGCCGATCATCACCGTCTATGTCCAGCAGCTCATCGAAGATCAGAGCCAGGTCACGCTGGTCTCCGGCATCGTCATGTCCGCGGCAGCGCTCGGCGCCATCCTGTCGGCGTCGCGGCTCGGCAAGCTCGCCGACCGTATCGGCCACTGGAACGTCATCGTTGCCGCACTCGCCGTCTCGGCGCTGCTGCTGATCCCGCAGGCCTTCGTTACCCAGGGCTGGCAACTCGTCGGCCTGCGTTTCCTGATGGGCCTGGCGCTTGGCGGTCTTTTGCCCTGCATCACCAGCGTCATCCGCCACAATGTGCCCGACGGGGTCGGCGGCAACGTACTGGGCTTGTCGATCTCGGCGCAATATGTCGGGCAGGTCGCCGGACCGTTGCTCGGCGGCTTCGCCGGCGGCCATTTCGGTATGCGCTCGGTGTTTCTCGGCACATCCATTCTGATGGCGGGCGGAGCGGCCTATAACTGGCTGGTCCAGTCGCGCCGCGAACTCGACATGCTGGCGGAAGCCGGCAAATCCTGACACGGTTCGCGGCACTATCTCAGGCGGTCGCCAGGAATCACGGAGGCGTGGAAATGAGCACGGATGAACACGCGGCAGGCGGCCGCATTCTGGTTCTTGCCGGCGGCCTATGCGGCGCAACCGGCGTGGCGCTTTCGGCGGCGGCGGCACATCTCGGCGGCGCTTTCGTCGGTACGGCCGCATCCTTCCTGCTCTTGCATGCGCCGGTCTTCCTTACCGTCGGGCTGCTCGGTGGCAATAGCATCCTGCGAACCGGAAGCCTCATCCTTCTCGTCGGGCTTCTGCTATTCTCGGGAGATCTTTTGGCCCGCGACTTCCTTGGCTCGCGGCTGTTCCCGATGTCGGCGCCGATCGGCGGCACGTTGCTCATCGGCGGCTGGCTGATGATGGCCGCCTCGGCGCTGGTGCGCCCGCGCCGCCATTGATGCGGCAACCAATGGCGGCCGCTGCTCCTTCGCCAGCCGCCCTCGATCCACGAGCTGTGTCTTGCCAGCTCAGTCTCGCGGACGTTCGGGCCGGACTTGGCCATCGCTGTTGGTCGTCTTGACTACACGCCGCCGCTCCGGCCGTTCGGTGGCCGGCGAGATGCCCCAATAATTGCGATAGATGTCTTCGAACAGATGCTTGATCGGGTGCATGGTTTAATCTCCTCTAGTTTTTTGAATCGATCCAATCAGCGGGCACAAAAATAGGCCACCGATCAGCTCCGCTTGCGTCCTACGAGGAAACCCAGGTCGCGAATCCACGGACCGGTCCTGTCTCGCCGCTTCCGGGCCTCCGCGCTCGAACGGATGCTCCAGTCGTTCCGGTAAATGTCCTCGAACAGATAATTGACGGGGTGCATGGCGCTCTCCTCTTGTATCGATCCAATCTGGGGACGAAAAACGCTCTTGGATCGATTCAAAGAATACGCATCGCACCACAAATGTCAAGCAAAAATTTGAATCGATCCAACGAAGGTGTTAGGTAGTCGGCGATACTGTTGGACCGGAGTCCCGGAGACAAACAAATGGCATCACTCACCGAAGGCAGGAGGCCCATCCGGCTGGCGGACATCGCCAAAGCCGCGGGCGTATCACACGGCACCGCCTCCAATGTCTTCAGCCGTCCCGAAATCGTGCGTGAGGAAGTCCGCGAGCGCGTCAAGGCGGCGGCCGAGGCGCTGGGCTACGCCGGCCCCGATCCAAAGGGCCGCCTGCTGCGCGCCGGCAAGGTCAATGCGATCGGCGTCGCCACAACCGAGCCGCTGTCCTATTTCTTCGACGACCCCTTTGCGCGCGTGATGATGGCCGGCATCTCGGAGGCATGCGACGCCACCGGCGCGGGAATAGCCCTCGTGTCGGCCGGCAACGAGGAAAAACTCGCCTGGAATATCCAGAGCGCCCTGGTCGACGGCTTCATCCTGTTCTGCATCGAGGGCGGTCCGCGCCTCGTCGAGCTGACGCGCGAACGCAAGCTCCCCTTCGTCGCGCTCGAGCTCGGCTCGCAGGACGCCACGGTCTCCGCGATCGGCGTCGACAATGTTGCCGGCGGCCGGCTCGCGGCGCGCCATCTGGCGGAACTTGGACATCGCCGCTTCGCCGTGCTGTCGCTGGCCTTCGCCGACGACAGCACCGGACTTGTCTCGCCCGAGCAGGTCCGGACCGCAGTCTATACAGGAACCCGTGACCGCCTCCTCGGCTATCTCGAAGAGCTTTCCCGGTTCGGCGTCGATACCGCCAAGGTGCCGGTCTACGAGACTGAAAACGATGAGGCCAGCACAAAGGCCGGCCTCGAAACCCTCTTCGCCTCGGCGGAACCGCCGACCGCCATCCTGGCGATGTCGGACCGGGTCGCGATGGAAGCATTGGAATGGCTCAGCGCGCGGGGCATCGCGGTTCCTCGCGATGTTTCCGTCGTCGGCTTCGACGGCGTGCCTGAAGCCGCAATTTGCGAGCCTCCGCTCACCACCATCGCCCAGCCGATCGCCGAGATCGGCCGCCGGGCAGCGCGAAGAATCCTCGACTTCGACGGCACGGTGCGGCGAGAAACGCTCGGCGTCGAACTTGTCGTCAGGGCGTCGTCCCGGCCGCCGCCAGGCACAGGTTGACTGGGCAGATCGGCTCCAAATCTTATCGATTGGCCGCCATCGGACCGATGCCAAAGGATGGACGGACCGGCGGCGCCTCGTTGCGGACCGGCTTGCCCTTGCCGGACCAGCCGATAGCGGACAGCCATTCCAGATAGAAGGCGAGCGCGAACTGCATGGCGATGCCGGCGGCGAGCAGCAGACTGTCATAGGCAAAGCCGCCCGGGTTGACCAGCTTCATCACCTGCGCCGTCATGGCAATCACCGTGCCGGCAATGAAAACCGGCAGCGAGCGTTTGCCCAATATGGCGAGCGGATTGTCGCGGCCGGTGCGGAACAGGTTCGAGACGAAAGGCAAGGCGACGACTAGGTAGCTCATCGCCAGGATGTGCAGCAGCCGCGGCAACGACAGGAACGTCTTGTCGAAACCGGTCAGCACCACCGGCAGGTCGAGCCACGACACATGCCCCCACAGCGGGCTGTGCACCCAGACGAGCGCCGTCAGCACATAGGCGGCGGCCGCGCCGACCAGCCAGCGATTGACAGGGATGGTGCCGCCGCGCCGCACATGCAACACGCTGGCCATGCCGATATTGAACAGCAATTGCCATGACAGCGGATTGAGGAACCAGAAGCCGGGCTCCGGGTAGTTCGGCGGCGCGATCTGGTAGATTCCGGCAATCAGCCAAAGGGCTGCGGATACTGCGAGCGCCGCCAGTGGCCGGTAGCTGATGAACAGCAGGAAGACCGGAGCCATCAACAGCAGCGCCGCATAGACCGGCAGTATGTTGTTGTAACCGAGCTGATGGCCGAGCGTGACGATGCCGACCAGGACTTGTGGCGGGTTCCTGACGAGCGGCTCGATGTTGATCAGCGTCAGAAGATCCGGCCGTTTCGCAAACACCGCCGCCGCGCAGAAGATAGCCATGACCACCATCGTCGTGACGATGTGGGTGACATAGAGCACACCGGCGCGGCGCCACATTTTCAGTGTTGCAATCAGCCGGTTTCCCGGCTGGAACTTAGTGCCGTAGGCGAGAGCGACGGACATGCCGGAGATCAGCACGAAGGCCTCGGCCGCATCCGAAAACCCGAAATTCTTGTAGGTCAGGGTTTCGAAAACGGTGCCAGGCACGTGGTCGACGAATATGGTCAGGAGGGCGAGAGCCCGGAACACATCAATACGCGTATCGCGTTCCGGCGAAACTGGCATGGTCATCGATAAAAGGCCTTAAAGCTGGTTGTTCATGCCCGGCATGCGATCCCTCGGGCGACCACCCGGCGCACACTGCTTCGATCCCCCCGCGGGGATTATATCGGCAAAGAAACGGACTGAAATGCGCCCGGTTCAATCAACTTTCGCGGAGCTTGAAAATATTCCGTTTTGAAGCCGGCAAATTAACGAAAGTAACGCGGAATCAAAAGGATGTGACTATGGCCGAGCAAAGCCTCGAAGACGGTATTTTGCAGGAGAATTCAGGCTTTTTCTACCGGCTCCATCGATCCGCCAATTTACCCGGTGACTGGCTGTTCCTGTTGCATGGATCGGGTGTCGACGAGACGACCTTGCTGCCGCTTGGTCGGCAAATCGCGCCGCATGCGGCGCTGGTTACGGTCCGTGGCCGCATCCCTCAGGAGGACGGTTTCCGCTGGTTCACGCGAATCACCCCGACGCGATTCGAGCAGGCAAGTATCCGCGCGGAGGCAGATGCGTTTGCAAGCTTCGTCGCCGGCGTCGCGAAGCGCCACAGCCTCGATCTCCGCCGCGCGACCTTTCTCGGCTATTCGAACGGCGCCAATCTGGTTTCAAGCGTCATGCCGCTGCATCCGGGCCTCATCGAGCGCGCTGCATTGCTGCGCCCCATGCCGGTGCTCGACGAGGTGCCGCCGGCCGACCTGTCGAAGGCGCGGGCTCTGATCGTCGCCGGCGCCGCCGACCTGACCTACGCGCCTTTCGCCCCCGTGTTGGCCGCTCTACTGAGCTCGCATGGCGCCAAGGTCGAGACCCACACCATTGCCTCCGGCCATGAAATCGGCGACGCGGATGCTGAAATCGTCAGGCAGTGGCTGGCGGGGTCAGGCAACCGCTGAACGAGCGGATTGAGCGCACGCACAACGCGGGCCCGACCATCGAATGTCAGTGTGCGGCGGGCTGGAATAGCTCGATCGCATTGCCGGACGGGTCTTCGAGCAGGGTCTGCGAGCCGCCGACGCCGTTGATGATATCGTTGCGGAAGGCGAGCCCGGCGCCCTTCAGGCGCGCAACCTCTTGCTTCAGATCCGGCACCACCAGCACGATGCGGTTCCACCCTCCCGGCACCGGCCGGCGGCCATCCGGCATCGCCCGTGCGCCCGAGCTCTCCGGCCCGCTCAGCAGAAGCCGCAGATCGCCGCGCGTGACCGAGCAGAAAGCCGGCCGCGCATCCCGTTCAATGGCAAAGCCCAGATGCTTCACGTAGAAATCGATGGAAGCGGCGACATCGTCGACAATATAGCGAACACTGACGGGCGTCATGACCGGGGACCTTTCAGTTTGAGTAGAACGTTTTATTAAAGGCTGCTCATCATCGGCAACGCCCCGGCAGCACTACGACGCCGCCGACACACTATGACCGTCGGTTCGCCAGGGGATCAGGGCAAGCAGACCAGCACTGCCGACCACGGCGAAGACAGCGCCGTAGATGAACACCGCCTCATGGCTTACACGATCCCAGAGCTGTCCGGCGACAACGCTTGCCGCGAGTTCCAGCAGGCCGACCGTGGTGCTGTACCAGCCGATGCCGCTGGCACGCAGCTCTTGCGGCACGAAGTCCGAGGCGAATGCCTTGCCGACTGAGCGGAAGATGCCTTGATAGAACCCGTAGAAGGCAAAAAGCAGCCCGATCAGATAGATGTTCCGGGTCAAGACGAAGCCGAGATAGGCGATCAGGAAGATGACGAAGGACGACAGTAACACGCCCTTGCGGCCGAAGCGGTCCGATAGAAAGCCGGCCGGGTAGGAAATCAGCGCCGCAACGAGATTGAAGCCTGCATAGATAAGAATGGTTGCCTCCAAAGAGGCACCGATATCCTGTGTTTGCAGAATCAGAAACGCATTGCTCGAATTGCCGATGCCGAAGAGAGCTGTCACCAAGAGATAGGTCCAATAGGCTTTGGGAAACTGCCGCAGATTGATGTCGATCTTGGCCTTTGCGGCTACGGCCAGTGGCTGCTCGTGCACCAACACCACCATGAGGAAGGCGAGGAGACCGGGAATGAGCGCGAGATAGAAGATCCAGCGGATATCGACTTTGAGGGCGATGAGAAGCAGCACCGCGAGCAGTGGTCCCAGAAACGCTCCCAGATTGTCGCCAATGCCTTCTAGGCCGAATGCTTTGCCTCGGTGCTCGTCGGCCACGGACGAAGCAAGGAGCGCGTCGCGCGGAGCGGACCGGAAACCTGCACCGAGCCGATCCACAAACCGCGCGCCCAGGACCATCGGCCACACCGTGGCCACGCCGATCAGCGGTTTGGCGATAGAGGCCAGAAAATAGCCAATGAGGGCTATCGGTTTCCGCTTCTGAAGCCTGTCCGAGAGCCAGCCCGAAAAACCTTGCACGATGTTCTGCGTCGCCTGGGCGATTCCGTCGACCAGACCGACGACGCTCCCGCTTGCGTGCAGAGTCTGGGTTAGGAAGATCGGCAGGATCGGATAAAGCATCTCTGTCGAAATGTCGGCAAACAGGCTCGCCAGCGCCAGAAGCACCGTGTTTCGGGAAATCCAGGCGAAGGTTTTCCTTGGCGCTGCCCCAGTCATTGCTTTGCCCTGTTCGGCAATCCGTTTGGCTGAAACGCAACGGCCACCATGTCGGTTGCAATGCGCCACTGCTGAGTGTCCTGCCCCCATCCCGAAGGTCCGCGCAGCAAAACCGATGCCCACGCGGTCCTTCGATTCGGGATCATGGTCTACCCTCGCCCCATTCGGTTCCAGGCGTCCAGCCCGGCGATCTTGTAGGCTTCGGCCAGCGTCGGATAGTTGAAGGTGTTGTTGACGAAGAAGTCGACGGTGCCGCCGAGATTGATGACCGCCTGGCCAATGTGGATGAGTTCGGTCGCGCCCTCGCCGACAATATGGGCGCCGAGCAGACGGCGTGTTTCGATCGAGAACAGAAGCTTCAGGAAGCCGGTGTTGACGCCCATGATGTGGCCGCGCGATGTCTCGCGGAACCGCGCCACGCCGACCTCGTAGGCGGCACCACTCTCACGCACCTGCTCCTCGGATTGCCCGACCGTGGAGATTTCCGGCACGGCGTAGATGCCATAGGGAAAGGTTTCGGGCGGCGGCGGCAAGGGCACGCCGAAGGCATGGCAGGCGGCCACCCTGCCCTGCTCCATCGAGGTCGAGGCCAGGCTCGGAAAGCCGATAACATCGCCGGCGGCATAGATGTTGGACGCGCTGGTCTGGAAGGTCTGCGGATCGACCTTGATGCGGCCTCTGGAATCGGACTCGATGCCGACCGTTTCCAAGCCCAGGCTGCCGACATTGCCGGTACGCCCTGCGGCGTAAAGCACGATCTCGGACCGTATGGTGCGGCCGTCGGCCAGCGTCACCTCGGCATAGTCGGGTTTGGAGGCGATCTCCTTGACGGCACTGCCCAATCGGATGGTCATGCCGCGGTCGCGCATCTGATGGATGAAGTCGTCGACGATCTCGCGGTCGACAAAATCCAACATCGTATTGCGCGGCTCGACCAGCGTCACCGGCACGTCGAGCGCCGAAAAGATCGTCGCATACTCGACACCGATAACACCGGCGCCGATCACCGTCAGCGTGCGCGGCAGGCGATCGAGCTCCAGCATCTCATCACTGTCGAAAATCCGTGTTTTGTCGAACGGCACGTCGTGCGGCCGGTGCGGCCGGGTGCCGACCGCGATCAGCGCATGGGAGAAGCCAGCCTCGCTGTAGTCGCCGGTGTCGGTGGTCAGGCTGACCTTGTTGGCGCCGAGGAATTTTGCCGCGGCGCGCGCGCTCTTGACCGTGTTGCGCATGAACTGATGCTGCAGCACCTCGACCTCATGGTCGAGCGTCTTGTGCAGGCGCTCGACCAGATCGCCGACCGAAATGTCCTGCTTGACGCGGTAGCCGCGTCCATAAAAGCCGCGCTCACGCCAGCCGGAGAGGTTGAGCACCGTCTCGCGCAACGTCTTCGACGGTATGGTGCCGGTATGCACCGACACGCCGCCGAGACGCCGGCCTCTGTCGACCACCAGCACCGACTTGCCGAGCTTGGCCGACTGCACCGCGGCGCGGCGCCCGGATGGGCCGCTGCCGATGACCAGCATGTCGTAGTCCATGTCGCCCCGTCCCCTCGGCTCGGCGCGCTTTGTTGCGCCGCAGCAAACTAACGCTATCCGCGCCGTGAATTCAACAAGTCAGACGGCCCCAGGCACTCCGTCACCATCTACACGGCGGCGAAAGGCTCGATCTTGATTCCGCCGCGAACCTTCACCATTTCACCAAGAAGCGGCCCCGTGCATTAACCCGGGTTCGATTACGAGGAAATGACATGAACGCTCGCGTTCTCGACGGCGAAATCATCACCAGCAGGCTCGAAGATGTCCGCGCCTATGAGGGCGTGCGCACGCGGCGCATTCTCGCCTTTGTCATCGATTATTTCATCGTCGCGCTGCTCACCATTCCATTCGCGATCCTGGTGTTCCTGTTCGGGCTGTTGACGCTCGGCCTCGGCTGGATGCTGTTTTCCATTCTCGTGCCGGCCGTCGCCATCCTCTACATCTGGAACACGCTCGGCAGTAAAGACCAGGCCACCACCGGCATGAAGATGATGGGCATCCGGCTCGACCGGCTCGACGGCAGCCGCATCGACGGGCTGACCGCCGTCGTGCATTCGGTGCTGTTTTGGGCCGGCAATGTCATCCTTTCGCCGCTGGTCCTGCTGGTGAGCCTGTTTTCCGACCGCAAGCGCACGCTGCACGACCTGCTGCTCGGCACCGTCGTCAGCCGCAGCGGCCGCTGAGCAGACTTTTGAAGCGCGGCCGCAGCCTTTGCGCACAAATGTGAAGACGTCCAATCAACCAGGCTTTCACAATCCTGTTGAATTTTTCGGCGTCCGCGCCAAAGGTAGAGCGATTCGCAGGAGTGTTTCCAAGGCTCGATGACGCAGCACCCGACCCAGTCGCCGCAGTTCTTTCTGACCGCGCCCTCGCCATGTCCCTATCTCGAGGGCCAGTTCGAGCGCAAGGTGTTCACACACCTGGTCGGCGACAAGGCCCCCGAGATGAACGATCTGTTGACGCAGGGCGGTTTCAGGCGGTCGCAGAACATCGCCTACAGGCCGGCCTGCGAGACCTGCCGCGCCTGTGTGTCGGTGCGCATCCTGGCGCAGGAATTCACCGCCAGCCGCAACTTGAAACGGGTCATACAGCATAATTCGGATCTGGTCGGCGCCATGCACGACGCCGAACCCTCCACCGAACAGTATTCGCTGTTCCGCAGCTATCTCGACGCCCGCCACCGCCGTGGCGGCATGTCAGACATGACCGTGCTCGACTACGCCATGATGGTCGAGGATACCCATGTCGACACCAAGGTCATCGAATACCGTCGCCGCGGACCTGACAGCTTCATCACCGGCAAGGGCCAGGGCGAGCTGATCGCCGTGGCGCTCACAGACAAGATGGCCGATGGCCTGTCGATGGTCTATTCCTACTTCAACCCGGACTTCGAGGACCGTTCGCTCGGCACCTTCATGATCCTCGACCACATCGCCCGCGCCAGGGCGATGGGCCTGCCCCATGTCTACCTGGGTTACTGGGTCAACGGCTCGCGCAAGATGAATTATAAGATGCGCTTCCAGCCGCAGGAGCATCTCGGCCCGAAAGGCTGGGAACGCTACAATCACGAAGCGGTTTCGCGCTGATCTTCGCTTTCGGTATTCACTCTTAAATTGTTTCGAGGAGGATGCCGCTGGGCTTCCGGCCGATCGGCTGGAAAACCGGGCGGTCAATTTTGCGCCTCCAAGCCTACGCGAGAATTGCCGCATGTCTTCCCACAACGACCACCAGAGAGGCCTTCTGATCACCGCCATCGGCGGGCTGACGCTGACCGTCGACATTCCGCTGATCCGGCTCGCCGACGGCGAGGCGTGGACGATCCTGCTGTTGCGCACCGGCACGACCTTCGTCGCCACGCTTATCATCTGGGCCGCCTGGCGCTCGCTGAGCGCAAAGGCACCGCAGCTTGTGCCGGGCTGGTCAGGGCTCATCGTTGCCGGCCTCTACGGGCTCGGCTCGATCGCCTTCATCACCGGCGTCTACAACACTTCGACCGCCAATCTCGTTTTCATCCTGGCCTTCACCACCATGTTCGCGGCCGTTTTGTCGTGGCTGTTCCTGAAGGAGAGGCCACGGCCGCTGACGCTCGCAGCGCTGGCATTGATGATCGCCGGCGTCGTGATCATCGTCGGCGATTCCGTCGGAACCGGGCATCTCTTCGGCGACCTGATGGCGCTATGCTCGGCTTTCATGATCGCCGCGGCCATCACCATCTCGCGCGCCAGCGGCAAGGATATGGGCTTCACCGCGCTGATCGGAGTCGTCCTGCCGCTGGCCGTCGGCGCCGTGATGGTTTCCAAGGTGGGTTTTCACGTCAACGCACCCTGGTGGATCATCTTCAACGGCGCCGTCATCATGCCGATCTCGTTCTTCTGCCTCGCCAACGGCCCGAAATACATCTCCGGGCCGGAGGTGGCGATGTTCTACCTGCTTGAAACCGTGCTGGCGCCGGTCTGGGTGTGGATGATCTTCGCCGAAACACCGTCGCGCAACAGCCTGATCGGCGGCGCGATCCTAATCATGACCTTGATCGGCCATTCGCTCTGGCAGTTGCACGAGGGGCGCAAGCGCCGCGCCACCTTCGCCGTCAGTCACCCGGCCTGATTCTTTTTCGCGGCGGCGCGTCCGGCGACAATTTCGATCTGCGGCGGTGCGTCATCGTGCTCCGCCGGTTCGGCGGCAGCGAGCTCATCGGTCAGTTCCACTTCGCGCAGCCATTCGCGCCAGATTGCGACCAGCAGCGCCATCAGCACCGGGCCGATGAACAGGCCGAGAAAGCCCATCGTCTTGACGCCGCCAATCAGGCCGAAAAAGGTTGGCAGGAAGGGAAGCTTTATCGGCCCGCCGACCAGCTTCGGGCGCAATGTCTTGTCGACGATGAAGAGTTCGACCGCGCCCCAGATGAACAGTGCCAGCCCGGCCATCGGCGAGCCGCTGGCCGCGAGATAGATCGACACCAGCGTGAAGGACAGCGGTGCGCCGCCGGGGATCAGCGCCATGATGCCGGTCAGCGCGCCGAGCGTCACCGGCGACGGCACGCCGGCCAACCAGTAAGCGATACCCAGCACCAGCCCTTCGCCGATGGCGATAACGGTCATGCCGGTCACCGTCGAGGAGATTGTCGCAGGCACCACGCGTGAGATCCGTTCCCATCTGGCCGGCAGGATGCGTTCGCCGAGGCGATCGACCTGTCCGGCGAAATGCTCGCCGTCGCGATAGGCGAAGAACAGCGCGATCATCATGAATAGCAGCGTCAGCAAAAGGCCGAAGGCGCTGCCGCCGGCGGCAAGCACGCCGCGATAGATGCTGCCGATATTGGCGCCACTGATCAGCTGGATCAGTTCGCCGATACCGCCGGGGTGGCCAACGTTGACCGTCCATTGTTCATTGAGCCATTCGCCCACCACGGGCATGGTGGCGATCCAGTGCGGCGTCGGCGCACCGTAGCGGTTGGTCTCTATCGCCCAGTTGACCCACTCGCGCACCTCATTGATGGCGTAGGTGCCGGCAAGCGCGATCGGCACCACCAGGAAAGTCAGGATGAACAAGATCGCAAGCGTCGCAGCGATGGTGCGGTTGCCGCCGACGCCGGCGAGCAGCCGCCGATAGAGCGGCCAGCTGGCGAAGGCGATAACCAGGGCGGCAAGAACCGGGAACAGGAAGCCGTGGAAGAAATAAACGCCGGCGGCAACGATCAGCACCAGGAGCCAGCGCGCCGCCGACAGCGGCGGAATGACAGCGGCCCTGAGCGGCATCGACAGGCCAAACAGACGCTGCTGCCGCTCCGGCTTCTGGATCCTGACTTCCTTCAAGCGGCTACCTCTCCCTGGCCCATCGTATCGCTTATGCCCTGATATAGTGCAGCAATCGTGACGACATCCCAAATGTTTGGGTGGAGCTGCTAATCTCCCCCCTTGAGGGGGAGATGTCGCCGAAGGCGACAGAGGGGTCGGGACGTCCTGACGCGACCTTACCACGAACAAAGGAGGCTGGCGCTTCATGCGCGGGGACCCCCTCTGGCCTGCCGGCCATCTCCCCCTCAAGGGGGGAGATTACCGCTTCACCCGAACTTGCCAGTCCTCGGGAAACCCTTCGGCACCATGCGGCCGGCCGAGGCGCGGGCGCCAATCCATTCGGCAAGCTCGTCACGCGATTTGGTGAAGGTGCGGTCTGCCGAATCCTGCCAGGACAGGCCGCTTGCGAGCGTGAAGGTCTTGAGGTCGAGGACGCCGCCATCTTTGTATTTCTGCAGGCGCACGCCCTTGCCGCGCCCCATCTCCGGGATCTCGGCCAGCGGGAATACCAGCATCTTGCGATTCTCGCCGACAATGGCGAGATGGTCGCCGGCGACGCTTATGCAGCGCTGGGCTTCGTCGGGCGCCTTGACGTTCATCACCTGCTTGCCCTTGCGGGTGTTGGCGACGACTTCTTCTTCCGGCACGATGAAACCGTTGCCGTCATGCGACACCAGCAGCAGCTTGCGCTTGGGATCATGGACGAAGGCGGTGACGATATCCTGGTCGTTGTCCATGTCGACGATGATGCGGATCGGCTCGCCGTGGCCACGCCCACCAGGCAGCCGGTCGGCGCCGATCGTGTAGAACTTGCCGCCGGTGGTGGAGACCAGCACCTTGTCGGTCGTCTGGGCGTGGAAGGCGAGCTTGAGGCTGTCGCCTTCCTTGAAGGTCAGGGCCGAATGGTCGGTCAGATGACCTTTCATGGCCCTCAGCCAGCCCTTTTCTGAAACGACCACGGTGACCGGCTCGCGCTCGATCATGGCGTGGGCGATATCGGTCAGGTCATGCTCGGGTGCGTCGGCGAACTCGGTGCGGCGCTTGCCGATGTCGGTCTCGGGCCCGTATTTCTGGCGAACATTGGCGACTTCCCACTTGATCGTCGCCCACTGCTTGGCGTCGGACGCAAGCAGTGCCTCGATCTGCTTCTTCTCGCCGGTCAGGCCATTGAATTCCTCGCGAATTTCGAATTCCTCGAGCTTGCGCAGCGCCCTCAGCCGCATGTTGAGGATGGCTTCAGCCTGGGTGTCGGTGAGTGACCAGCGGGCCATCATCACCTGCTTGGGCTCGTCCTCCTCGCGGATGATCCTGATCACCTCGTCGATGTTGAGGTAGGCGATCAAATAGCCGGCGAGGATCTCCAGCCGCCTTTCGATCTCGCCGAGGCGGTGCTTGGAGCGGCGGATCAGGACGTCGCGGCGGTGCTCCAGCCATTCCTTGAGCACACCTTTCAGCGACAGCACGTTCGGCACCTTGCCGCGCGACAACACGTTCATGTTGAGCGGAAAGCGGCTTTCGAGCTCGGTCAGCTTGAACAGCGATTCCATCATGATGCCGGGATCGACCGAGCGGCTTTTCGGCACCAGCACGACGCGGATGTCCTCGGCGCTCTCGTCGCGGATATCCTCGAGCAGCGGCAGCTTGCGCGCCATCAAGAGCTCGGCGATCTTTTCGATCAGCCTGGCCTTCTGGACGCCGTAAGGGATTTCGGTGACGACTATGTTCCAGGTGCCCCTGCCCTGGTCCTCCTGGCTCCACTTCGCCCTGACGCGGAAACCACCGCGACCCGTTTCGTAGGCTTCGAGGATCGAGGCACGGCTGTCGACGATGATGCCGCCGGTCGGGAAATCCGGACCTTGCACGAAATCCATCAGCTTGGTGACGGGCGCATCCGGATGATCGATCAGGTGAAGCGCGGCATCGCAAAGCTCAGCCGCATTGTGCGGCGGGATCGAGGTCGCCATGCCGACGGCGATGCCGGACGAGCCGTTGGCGAGCAGGTTCGGGAAGGCGCCGGGCAGCACGGCCGGCTCCTCGTCTTCCTCGTTATAGGTCGGGCGGAAATCGACCGCGTCCTCGGTGATGCCTTCCAAAAGCAGCGTCGACACTTCGGTCATGCGCGCTTCGGTGTAGCGCATGGCGGCGGCGTTATCGCCGTCGATATTGCCGAAATTGCCCTGGCCGTCGACCAGCGGGTAGCGCATCGAAAAATCCTGCGCCAGCCGCACCAACGCGTCATAAATCGACTGGTCGCCATGCGGATGGAACTTGCCCATCACCTCGCCGACGATGCGGGCGCATTTGGCAAAGCCCTGGTCGGGGTTGAGCCGCAACAGACGCATGGCATGCATGATGCGGCGATGCACCGGCTTCAACCCGTCGCGCACGTCCGGCAGCGCCCGATGCATGATGGTCGACAGCGCGTAGGCGAGATAGCGCTCTTCCAGCGCCTTCTTCAGATCGACCGGCTCGATATTGTCGCCGCCGCCAGTTTCAGGCGGCAAAAGCCTTTTTCCCATGGGCTGGCACTAGCCGAGCGGGTGATTCGCGGCAAGAGGCACACCGGTATGCGTGCTCCTAAAGCGCATCGCGTTCGACCGGCCCCATGCGACGCTTTAGGTCCTTGTTTTGATGCATGTCGTTATCGCAAAACCGTTGCACATTTTTGCGCGACATCCATTATGCAACAGGAATTGGAAGCGTCGCGACGCCGGCCAACATCAATCCGTTACATCCTGCTTCTATCGCAAGGCTGATGGATCGGGTTTGCCTTTGGCCGCGATTTTCGACCATTGTGCCGAGTCCCGCCTTTTTCCGGTCCAGTTCGTCACCGAATGGTGACGACGCGACGATTTGAAAAGAATTTCAGGACACTCTCAGGGGAGCTCTCGATGACGATCAGACACTCGACACTTATTAAAAGACTGGCTTTTTCGACCTTTTTGCTGACGTTGCCGCTGAATGCGGCATTCGCGCAGGATACCGCGGTTGCCGACCGGCTAAAGGCTGCCCTCGCCGCCCAGGGCGTCGACCTCTCCTGGACCGGAGTGACCGGCGACACCTCCAGCATGGTTCTGCAAGGCGTAGCCGTCAAACCGGCGGCCGAAAAGGAGGCGCTCAAGATCGGCGACGTCAAGCTCGAAGGCGTGACCGAAGCCAATGGCGGGTATCAAATCGCGACCGTATCGACTTCGCCGTTCGAACACAGCGAAGATGGCGTCACGCTCAATCTCAGCCCCTTCGTCATCCACGACATGACGGTTCCGGCCGACGGCGCAAGCGGCCCGCTGGGCTCGCTGATGATGTACAAATCGGCCGAGCTCGAAAACATGACCGTCAAGGTCGCCGACAAGACTGCCTTCTCGATGGACGGGCTTGCCATCGCGATCACGCCGCCGGCCGACGGCAAGGCAATGGAGTTCTCCGGCACTACGGAAAAATTCGCTGCCGACCTGACCCTGGTCGAAGATCCGAAGTCCAAGGAAGTCATCAACGCGCTCGGCTACCAGAACATAACAGGCAATCTTGAGATGGAAGGCACCTGGCAGCCTACCGACGGCAGGATGGACTTGTCGAAATACGAAATATCGGTCGACAATGCCGGCACGCTCGGCATGACCTTCGAACTCGGCGGCTACACGCTGGACGTCATCAAATCACTGCAGGAGATGCAGAAGAAGATGGCGGCGCAGGCCGAAGGCGCCGACAATTCGGCGCAAGGCATGGCCATGCTCGGGCTGCTGCAGCAGCTTTCGTTCAACAGCGCCTCGATCCGCTTCGATGACGATTCCCTGACCAAAAAGGTGCTCGATTATGCCGGCAAGCAGCAAGGCATGTCCGGCAAGGACATCGCCAACCAGGCCAAGGCGATCGTGCCCTTCGGCATGGCGCAGCTCAACAATCCGGAACTGACCGCGCAGGTTTCGGCCGCGGTCAACAAATTCCTCGACGACCCGCAAAGCATCGAGGTCTCGGCCGAGCCGCCGGCAGCGGTGCCGTTCGCGCTGATCATGGCGGGCGCCATGTCCAACCCGCTCGACCTGCCGAAAACGCTCGGCGTGACGGTTACGGCGAACGAAAACTGACCGAGCTTTCAAGCAAAAGCCCGGCAGCGATGCCGGGCTTTTTTATGAATCCACAGGACCGGTTCGGAGCGTTTCCTAAACCTCTTTCTTCGTCGCAACGACGCGCAGCGACAATTCGCGAAGCTGCTGCGGGCTGGCTTCCGACGGCGCGCTCATCAATAGGTCGTAGGCCTGCTGGTTCATCGGGAACATGGTCACTTCGCGCAGGTTCCTGGCGCCGACCAGAAGCATGACGACACGGTCGATGCCGGCCGCCATGCCGCCATGCGGCGGCGCGCCATACTGGAAAGCACGGTAAAGGCCGCCGAATCGTTCCTCGACGGTTGCGCGGTCCAGTCCGACCGTCTCGAACGCCTTGACCATGGTTTCGGGCAGATGGTTGCGGATGCCGCCTGAGGCGATCTCGAAACCATTGCAGACCATGTCGTACTGGAACGCCTTGATGCCGAGCAGATCCTCGCCGTTAAGCGCATCGATGCCGCCTTGCGGCATCGAGAACGGATTGTGCGCGAAGTCGATCTTCTTCTCCTCCTCGTTCCATTCGAAGAACGGGAAGTCGACGATCCAGCACAATTCGAAGCGATCACGGTCGACAAGGTTGAGCTCCTCGCCGGCGCGGGTGCGCGCCGCTCCCGCGAAGGAGACGAACTTCTTCGGATCGCCGGCGACGAAGAAGGCGGCATCGCCATCGGCAAGGCCGAGTTGTTGTCGGATCGCGTCGGTGCGCTCCTCGCCGATGTTCTTGGCCAGCGGCCCGGCGCCTTCAAGCTTCTCGCCCTCCTTGCGCCAGAAGATGTAGCCGAGGCCGGGCTGGCCCTCGCCTTGCGCCCATGAGTTCATGCGGTCGCAGAAGGCGCGAGACCCGCCGGTCTTGGCCGGAATGGCCCAGACCTCGGCCTTCGGATCGTTGGCAAGGATGTTGGCAAATACCTTGAAGCCAGAGTCGCGAAAATGATCCGAGACGGCCTGCATCTCGATCGGGTTGCGCAGGTCCGGCTTGTCGGTGCCGTATTTGCGCATGGCGACATCATAGGCGATGCGCGGAAACTTCTCCGTCACCGGCTTGCCGGCGGCAAAGGTCTCGAACACCCCCCGCATCACCGGCTCCATGGTGGTGAACACATCCTCCTGCTCGACGAAGCTCATCTCCACGTCGAGCTGGTAGAATTCACCCGGCAGACGGTCGGCGCGCGGGTCCTCGTCGCGGAAGCAGGGCGCAATCTGGAAGTAGCGGTCGAAGCCGGACACCATGATCAGCTGCTTATATATCTGCGGTGCCTGCGGCAGCGCGTAGAAAGTGCCGGGGTGGATGCGCGACGGCACCAGGAAGTCGCGCGCCCCTTCCGGCGACGAGGCGGTCAGGATCGGCGTCGAGAATTCGGTGAAGCCCACGTCGCCCATCAGCTTGCGCATCTCGGCGATGATTTTCGTCCGCGCGACGATGTTCTTGTGCAGCGTGTCGCGGCGCAGGTCGAGAAAGCGGTATTTGAGGCGGATGTCCTCTGGGTAATCCGGCTCGCCGAAGACCGGCAGCGGCAATTCCTTGGCCGCCGACAGCACCTCGATCTCGTGCGCGAAGATTTCGATCTCGCCGGTCGGCAAATTGGGATTCACGGTGTCGGCGAGGCGCGCCTTGACCTCGCCGTCGACGCGGACGACCCATTCGCCGCGCAGGGTCTCGGCAATCTTGAAGGCCGGCGAATCCGGATCGGCAACGATCTGGGTCAGGCCGTAATGGTCGCGCAAATCGATGAACAGCAGGCCGCCATGGTCGCGCACGCGATGCACCCAGCCCGACAGGCGTACGGTCGAGCCGACGTCGAGCTTCCTCAACTGGGCACAGGTATGGCTGCGGTAACGATGCATTGTCATTCTTAAAGTCCGGATGTTGGGTTGCGGCCGAGGCATGATGGCCCAGCCTGAAAATTTGCGCGAAAAGCACATGGGAGGGTGCATTTGTCAAGGCAAGCCGCGGCTGGGTCGAGTTCGCGTTCTTCCCGCCCTATCCCACCGGCATCAATTTATGCTCGAGGCGTCAATCTGAGTTCGCTGCTCGGTGCCGCCAGTTCAACTATGCACTCACCCCTTCACCCCGCCCGCCGTGAGGCCGGAGATGATCTTGCGCTGGAAGATCAGGACAAGGATGACGAGCGGCACGGTGACGATCACCGATGCGGCCATGATGTTGCCCCACGGGATCTCGAATTGAGAGCTGCCGGAGAGCAGGGCGATGGCGACCGGCACGGTTCGCTGCTCGTTGCTGGAGGTAAACGTCAGGGCAAACAGGAACTCGTTCCAAGCACCGATGAAGGCGAGTAGCCCGGTGGTCGCCAGCGCCGGCCACATCAGCGGCAGGAAGACGCGGCTGATGATGATCCAGGGCGTGGCGCCATCGAGGATCGCCGCTTCCTCCACCTCGATCGGCAGGTCACGAACGAAGGCGGTGAGCACCCAGACGGTGAACGGCAAGGTGAAGATCATGTAGGACAAGATCAGCGCGAACGGCGAATTGTAGAGGCCGAAGGTGCGGATCAGCTCGAAAAGACCGGCAAGCACCGCCAATTGCGGGAACATCGAAACGGACAGGATAGTGAGGAGCAGAGCCGAGCGGCCGCGGAAGCGGATGCGCGCCAGCGCATAGGCGGCGGTGACGCCGAGGAACAGCGAAATGACAACAACCGCGCTCGAGATGAACAGCGAGTTCACGAGATTGCGCAGGAAGGTCCCCTCGGTGAAAACGGTCTTGTAATTGCTGAAGGTAATCGTCTTCGGCCAATAATCGATCTGGAAGAGCGCCGTCCCGGATTTCAGGCTGGTGATGATGGCGTAGTAAAATGGGAATACCGCGACGACGACGATAACGGCGACGAGGAGGTAGAAAGCCGTGCGCTTGACGATGGTCAGCAGCCCCACATGATCAATAGTCCTTGTCCAGTCTTATCCGGCCGAGCCACAGAACGAGCATGGTCAGCAGAGCGAGGATGAGGAAGAGCAGCGTCGAGGCGGCGGAACCGGAAGCGAACTTGTCGAACTCAAACAGGCTCTCGCGGGCAAACACCGACATCGACTTGGTGTGTATGTTGTTTGGCGTTAGCACGTAGATCAGATCGAAGATGCGCAGGGCATCGAGACCGCGAAAGATCATGGCCACCATCAACGCCGGTCGGATGAGCGGCAAGGTGATCTTCCAGAAAATTCTCCACGCGCCGACGCCGTCGAGCTTGGCGACCTCGTAGATTTCTTGTGGAAGCATCTGGAGGCCGGCGAGAATGAGAAGCGCCATGAAGGGGGTCGCCTTCCAGATGTCGACAACAAGGACGGCGACCATCGCCGTGTCGGCGCTGGCCGTCCAGGCGATCTTGGTGCTGACCAGGCCGAGCTTGAGCAGGACGTCGTTGATGATGCCGAACTGGTCGTTGAGCATCCACTGCCACATTTTCGCCGAGACGATCGTCGGGATCGCCCAAGGGATGAGGATCGCGGCGCGCACGATGCCGCGGCCGCGAAACTTGGCGTTGAGCACCAGCGCGACGATCATGCCGAGCACCGTCTCGCAGGTCACCGAAATCACCGCGAAGCGCACCGTGTTCCAGACGGCGCGCCACCAGACCGGATCGGCGAGCAGCCCGTCATAGACGACGCGGCCGCTCGGCATTTGCACGACGGAGAAATAGTTGGCGAAGCCAACCCAGCGGCGGGCTTCGAGGTCGGCGAGCGAGGCATCGGTGAAGCCGAAATAGATCGTGCGCATCAATGGCCAAGCGGCAACGGCGGCGAGCACGATGAGCATCGGAGCAAGCAGCAGCCATGCCGAGCGCACACGCTGACGCGCCAGCAGCGAGCCTGAGCGCGGCGAGGTCACCAGGCGGTGCCCTTGAGCCTGGTCAAGGAGAACTCCAGATCGGCAAGGTTGTCGGCGGCTGTGCCCTCGCCGGACATGGTGTTGTGGACGGCGGTCCAGAACTCGCTCGATGCCTCATTGTACCTGGTCTTGGCCTGGGCCGAGGGACGCGGCACCGCGTTGAGGACGACTTCCTTCCAGCGCGGAATCACCGGCTGGGCGCTGGCGATGTCGGCATCGTCATAGAGTGCCTGGATGGTCGGCAGATATGCCCCCTTCAAGGCGCGGTACTTCTGCATCTGAGGCGAGGCGATCCATTTGACCAGCTCGATCGCTGCATCCGGGTTCTTCGAATATTTGGAAACCGCGAGATTCCAGCCGCCAAGCGTTGCTGCCGGGCGCGCGCCCTCACCCGACCCCGGCGGCAGCGTGGTCACCTTGAACTTGCCTTTGATGGGGGAGCTTTCGCTGTTGCCAAGCGCGTAGGCGTAGGGCCAGTTGCGCATGAAGACGGCGTTGCCGGTCTGCCAGACTCCGCGCGACTCTTCTTCCTGGTAGGCCAGAACGCCGGGCGGCGAGATGGTTCCCACCCAGCTCCTCGCCATTTCCAGCGCCGCGGCTGCTTGCGGATTGTTGATGGAGATCGTGCCGTCCGGCTCGATAATCTGGCCGCCGCCGTTCGACTTCACCCATTCGAGTGCATCGCAGGTCAGCCCCTCATAGGCGTTGCCCTGGAAAACGAAACCCCACATGTCCTTGTTGCCGGCCGCGCGCTCCTTGTCCATGACAAGCTTGGCGGTATCGGCAAGTTCAGCCCAGCTGGCCGGGACCCTGGCGCCGTATTTGTCGAGGAGATCCTTGCGGTAGTAGAGCGCCGGGGCGTCGGTGAATATCGGCAAGGCGACGAGCTTGCCGTCCACGGTCTGCGATTTGATGATCGATGGGAAATGGGCGCCAACGACATCCTTGGTCGCTTCGGTCAGGTCGATGAACTGCCTTGCAAGCTGGGGGGCCCAGATGATGTCCGTTTGATAGACGTCGACGTCGCTGCTGCCGGCGGCAAGCCAGAGCCGGTATTGGCCAAACTGGTCCGTCGCCGAGGGAGGCAGCGGAACGACGCCAACCTTGTTGCCGGTCTTCTTCTCGTATTGATCGAGGATCTCGCGAAGGATTCTCTGGCCGTTGCCGGTATCTCCGGACACCATGGCGAGGTCGACAGCCCGCGCCGGCCCGGCAGCCAGAACTGCGGCCACGGCAAATGCCGCAAATGCGGAATGAAATTTCATGATGGCGGACCTCCCTTTGGAGCTTCAGGCCGGGCAGCAGAAACGACGTCGATGCCTGACACCGTCTCCGCACACCGGCAGCTCACAAGACGCGTATTCGCCCACCAGCACTGAACTACAAAGATACGCCTTGGTTCCCAACACGGAGGGTCCGGCGCCACGCGGTAGCGCAAGTTCCCCCTCGGTAATGCACCTAAAGCGTGTCGCGTTCGATCGGCCTCATGCGACGCGCTTTAGGTTCTTGTTTTTATGCATGTCGTTATCGCAAAACCGCTGCACACTTTTGCGCGACATGCATTAAGGCCCCCGGCTGGCCCCAACGCCACCGGGAATTGCCGCTGGCATTGGCGAAGGCGATGGTTCAAGAAGGATCAACGACAGGCTTTCCTTCATGTCCTCCATCCGCCCGCTGATCCCCCTCCTGATCGCCGCCGGCATCCTGCTCGGCGGCAACGGCCTGCAGAGCACGTTGATTGCGCTGCGTGGTGCGCAGGAAGGTTTTCCCGCTTCCTCGATCGGCCTGATGGGCACGTTCTATTTCGCCGGCTTCCTGCTCGGCTGCCTTGCCGTGACCCGCATCATGAAGTCCGTCGGCCATGTGCGCGCCTTTTCGGCACTCGCGGCGATCGCCTCGGCGGGAACGCTGCTTCTGGTGCTGGTCATCGATCCGGTGATGTGGTGCGCCGTGCGCTTTGCCGGCGGGTTCTGCTTTGCCGGCCTGTTCACCATCATGGAAGCCTGGCTGAATTCCGGCGTCACCAACACCGACCGGGCGCGGGTGCTTGCCATCTACCGGATGGTCGACATCGGCTCGGTGACGGGCGCCCAGTTCCTGATCCCGATCTTTGGCGCCGGCGGCTTTGCCATCTTCGCCATCATGTCGATGATGATCACCGTTTCGCTGGTGCCGGTTTCGCTCGGCGACCGCTCCAATCCGACGCCGCCGGAAGACGTCAAGCTCGATTTGGCGCGCGTCTGGCGGATCTCGCCGCTCGGCTGCTTCGGCTGTATCGCCGTCGGCGTCACAAACAGCGCCTTCCGCACCCTGTCGCCGGTCTATGCCGAGCAGATCGGCATGTCGGTCGCCGACGTCGTCACCTTCGTCAGCGTCGGCATTTTCGGCGGCGCCATCATCCAATACCCGCTTGGCTATCTCTCCGACCGCTGGGACCGGCGCTCGGTGCTGCTGATGACGACGTGCTGTGCGATGGTGGCGGCACTGGCGCTGGCATTCGTGGCAGGCGGCAGCCCGTTTCTCAACTTCCTGCTCGTCTTCATCTTCGGCTGCTTCGCCATGCCGCTCTATTCGTTGTCAGCGGCGCATTCCAACGACCGCGCCGACAAGGGCGAGTTCGTGCTGATCAACGCTGCCTTGATGCTGTTTTATTCCTTCGGCGCCATTGGCGGGCCGTTCGCAGCCTCGACGGTGATGCAATTTTTCGGGCCGAGCGCGCTGTTCGTGTTCAGCGCCACCGTCTATGCAATCTTCGTGGCCGTCATCCTTTACCGGATGCAGGCGCGCTCCGCCGTGCCGGCCACCCATCGCAGCCGTTTTACGGCGCTGTTGCGCACTTCGACGGTTTTTGCCCGGTTGGCGAAGCGGAATGCCGATCCCGATGAACCCGCAAAGCCTGGATAGAGGTGCTTGCGCTTGACGAAAGCGCGCGCGGCTGAAATTGAAAGAGACCCTATCCCTTGCCAAAAGCGATTTGATGCACGTCATCACCACCCAGAAAGAACTCGAGACCGCTATTGCCGCTTTCGAAAAGGCGGAATTCGTCACCGTCGATACCGAATTCATTCGCGAAACGACCTTCTGGCCGATCCTGTGCCTGATCCAGATGGCAGCGCCCGGGGTGACCGCGCTGATCGATCCGCTGTCGCCCGACATCGACCTGAAACCGTTCTTCAGGCTGATGGCCAACGAGGCGATCGTCAAAGTCTTCCATGCGGCGCGGCAGGACATCGAAATCATCGTGCATCTCGGCGATCTGGTGCCGCATCCGGTGTTCGACACCCAGGTCGCGGCAATGGTCTGCGGCTTCGGCGACAGCGTCTCCTACGACCAGCTGGTGCAGCGCATCACCGGAGCGCGGCTCGACAAGTCCTCGCGCTTCACCGACTGGCGCCACCGTCCGCTGTCCGAAAAGCAGCTCGACTACGCGCTCGCCGACGTCACCCACCTGATCGAGGTCTACAAGCATCTCAGCGCCGAGTTGGTGCGGGAAAACCGCGCCCACTGGCTGAACGAGGAGATGGACGTGCTGACCTCGCGCGAGACCTACGATCCGCATCCCGAGGATGCCTGGAAGCGGCTCAAGATGCGGCTGCGCAAGCCGCAGGAACTGGCGATCGTGCAGGCGGTGGCCGCCTGGCGCGAACGCGAAGCGCGCGAGCGCGACGTGCCGCGCGGCCGGGTGCTCAAGGACGATGCGATCTACGAAGTGGCGCAGCAGGCGCCGCGCGACGCTGCGGCGCTGAGCAAGCTGCGTACCACGCCGAAGGGCTGGGAGCGCTCGTCGACGGCGACGGCACTGCTTGGCGCGGTAAACGCTGCCCTTGCCCTGCCCAGGGAAGAGATGCCGAAGCTGCCGAAGAGCTTCCAGCCGCCGGAGGGGTCAAGCGCCGCGGCGGAGTTGCTGAAGGTGCTGCTGCGGATCGTTGCCGAAAAGGAGGGCGTCGCATCCAAGGTACTCGCCTCCAGTGACGACATCGACCGCATCGCTGCCGAGGGCGAGGAAGCCGACGTGCCGGCATTGCAAGGCTGGCGGCGCGCCGTCTTCGGCGAGGCCGCGCTCAAGCTGGTGCGCGGTGAACTCGCCATCAGGTTCGACAAGCGCAAGATCGCTGTGTTCGATTTGTAGCCTTGAGCTTGCTCAGACCAAGCCGAGCAGATGCAGCGCTAGCCATATCCAGCCAAGTGCAAGAACTACCGCGCCCAGGTAGAATGCCCTGCTGCGCAGGATTAGCCGATTGCTGGTCAAGTGGACCGACGCGTGAAGATAGCGGGAGACGACAAATATCCACATCAGAGCCAAGGTCAGATAATTGACGCCATTGGTCACGTGCAGCGTCAAGCATAAGACGTAGAAAAGCACCTGCAGTTCGAACTGGTTGCTCAGATTGTCGGCGACGGTGATACTGGACCCAGGCTCCGTCGAGCGCGTCTTGAACTGGCCGGTCTTGGCTTCGCCCGACCTGACCGCACCATAGCGGCGCCGGCCCATTACGATATAGACGATATAGACCAGCAGCACCTGCGCCAGCATCGGCCAGAAGATCGCGGTCTGGTTCAAGACGCCCCCTGTCGTTGTCACCCAGCCTTCAAGGCCGTTTCTGAGCCATCAGAGTGAAAGCCGCAATGACCGTCACTGGTATCGCCAGTAGGGCGAACTTGGTGACGATCAGCGCCGAGGCGAAGGATAGTGAATCCGGATTGGCCGACAGAAAATCGGACAAAAGACGAGCCACGGCGATATTCTGGGCATAGTCGGTAAGCAGGTAGGGCAGCACCAGCACAACCGCGAATATCGACTGGGTTTGCGCAGGCAGTGCACGGAAATTCTTCAGCCGCCGGCCCGTG
Organism: Mesorhizobium sp. M0408; assembly: GCF_040321495.1. NCBI lineage: Bacteria > Pseudomonadati > Pseudomonadota > Alphaproteobacteria > Hyphomicrobiales > Phyllobacteriaceae > Mesorhizobium > Mesorhizobium sp. M0408. The sequence continues at coordinate 125,614 of NZ_JAMYRO010000017.1, forward strand.
GCCAGGATCAGGCTGACCATCGTCAGCGATAGCAGCGCCGGAAAAAGCAGGTCGAAGGTCAGGTAATGCCAGACGAGAATAATTTCGCTGCCGCGCCGGCCGAGGGCTGTTAGCCAGGCCATGCCCTCATCCGGGGTGAAACCGGTATAGCGCATGTCGAGCGACGGCAGACCGCCGCTCAATTGGCGAAAATAGAGGAACTCCATCGCCGTCATGATGATGAAAACCGCCACGGTGGCGGTACAGAGTGCGGCCGCGTGGCGCGACAGCCGCAGGATCATTGCCGCCAGATTGCGCCAAGACGCATGACGGTCAGGCTCCGCCAGGATAATTCGGGCTTTCGCGGGTAATCGTGACGTCATGGGCGTGGCTTTCACGAAGTCCGGCATTGGATATCCGCACAAAAGTGGCGCGCTCGCGGAAATCGGCAAGGTCGCGGCCACCGACATAACCCATAGCGGCTTTCAGGCCGCCTGCAAGCTGGTGCAGCACGCCAGACACAGGTCCTTTGTACGGCACCTGCCCTTCGATGCCTTCCGGGACCAGTTTCAGCGTGTCGCGCACCTCGGCCTGGAAATAACGATCGGCGGAGCCGCGCGCCATCGCGCCGACCGAGCCCATGCCGCGATAGGCTTTGAAGGAGCGGCCCTGGTGCAGATAGACCTCGCCCGGGCTCTCGTCCGTGCCGGCCAGCAGCGAGCCGATCATCGCAGCACTTGCGCCGGCGGCCAGTGCCTTGGCGAGATCGCCCGAATATTTGATGCCGCCGTCGGCAATGACCGAAACGCCGGATTTCTGCGCCGTCTCGACCGCCGACATGATCGCCGAGAGCTGCGGCACGCCGACGCCGGCGACGATGCGGGTGGTGCAGATGGAGCCTGGCCCGATGCCGACCTTGACCGCGTCGGCGCCGGCATCGATCAGCGCCAAGGTGCCTTCCGCGGTGGCGACGTTGCCGGCCAGGATGCGAACCGAGTTGGACAGCTTCTTGGCCCGCGTCACCGCATCCAGAACGCGCTGCGAATGACCGTGCGCGGTGTCGATCACCAGAAGGTCGACGCCGGCGTCGATGAGGCGCTCGGCCCGTTCGAAACCGTCATCGCCGACGCTGGTGGCGGCGGCGGCGCGCAAGCGCCCCTGCGCATCCTTGGTGGCGTGCGGGTTGAGCTGCGACTTCTCGATGTCCTTGACCGTGATCAGCCCGACGCAATTGCCGTCCCGATCGACCACAACCAGCTTCTCGATGCGGTGCTGATGGAGCAGCCGCTTGGCCTCGTCCTGATCGACGTTCTCCTTGACCGTGATCAGGTTCTCGCGGGTCATCAGCTCATAGACCTTTTGCGCCGGATCGGACGCGAAGCGGACGTCGCGGTTGGTCAGGATGCCGACGAGCCGGCCGACCGTGTGGCCGCCGGTGCCGCCGTTCTCGACCACCGGAATGCCCGAAATGCTGTAGGTGCGCATCAGACCCAGCGCATCGGCAAGCGTCGCCTCGGGACCGATGGTGACCGGATTGACCACCATGCCGGACTCGAACTTCTTCACCTGCCGCACCTGCTCGGCCTGTTCGGCCGGCGAGAAATTGCGGTGGATGACGCCAATGCCGCCGGCCTGGGCCATGGCGATGGCGAGCCGCGCCTCTGTGACCGTGTCCATGGCGGCCGACAGGATCGGCACGTTGAGGTCGATGTCGCCAGCGATGCGGGTGCGGATGTCGGTCTCGCCGGGCATGACCTCGGAATGACCCGGCTGCAGCAGCACGTCGTCAAAGGTCAGCGCCAATGCGCCGGTGGACGTCTCGATGATTTTTGCCATGGCCAGCCCTCGGAATGCAGGAAAGGCGCTCGCCCTGATGGACAGCGCCGACTCGTCTTCTTCCCTTTCAGGATTGGCGCTGGCTCGTAACACGTCCGATCGCCGTTGAAAAGCCGATGGTTGTGTAGTGGCGAAGCTGCATTTTGCCCTAGGGGCTGCGAGACTTGCGGTCGCACAAACGTGACAGCAAATTAATGCGACATCCGGGCCAAGCCGTGATAACCGCCCTACCTGTCGGTTTGGCCCCCAAGGCCGGCAAGAATCGCGACGCGCATTTCAAGACCGGATCCATCGTGAACCGCACCATTCCGCTTATCCTGGCGGTCGCTCTTTTCATGGAAAACATGGATTCGACCGTCATCGCGACATCGTTGCCGGCGATCGCCATCGACATCCACACCAGCCCGATCGCGCTCAAGCTGGCGCTGACCGCCTATCTGGTATCGCTGGCGATCTTCATTCCGATCAGCGGCTGGATGGCCGACCGCTTCGGCGCCAAGAATGTCTTCCGCGCCGCGATCGCCGTGTTCATCGTCGGTTCGGTCGCGTGCGCCATTTCCAATTCGTTGCCGGCTTTCGTGGTGTCACGCTTCCTGCAAGGCATTGGCGGCGCCATGATGACGCCGGTCGGGCGTCTGGTGCTGGTACGCGCGACGCCGAAAAGCGAGCTCGTTGCCGCCATGTCGTGGCTGACTGTCCCGGCTCTGGTCGGCCCCCTGGTCGGCCCGCCGGTCGGCGGCTTCATCACGACCTATTTTTCCTGGCACTGGATTTTTCTGATCAATGTGCCGATCGGGCTGATCGGCATCTGGCTGGCCACGCGTTTCCTGCCGAAGACCGACGCCGCGCAGACGCCGCCGCTCGATCTCATCGGTTTCGTGCTGAGCGGGCTGGCGGCATCGGGCATTGTGTTCGGCCTGTCGGTGGTCAGCCTGCCGGCTCTGCCGCCAGTTGCCGGCTTTATCACCGTTGCCGTCGGGCTGGCATCGGCGGTGCTTTACCTGCTGCACGCGCGCCGCGCCAAGAATCCGCTGCTGGCGCTCGAGCTGTTTCGCAATCGGGTGTTCCGCTCGTCGGTGCTCGGCGGCGGACTGTTCCGCATCGGCATTGGTGCCGTACCTTTCCTGTTGCCGCTGATGTTCCAGATCGGTTTCGGGCTGACGCCGTTCCAGTCCGGCATGATCACCTTCGTCTCGGCGATCGGCGCCATAGGCATGAAATTCGTCACTGCCCTGATCTTCAGGGTCGCCGGCTTCCGCCGGGTGCTGATTTCAGGCTCGCTCATCGCTGCCGCGTCCATCGCCATCAACGGCCTGTTCACACCCGACACGCCCTATGGGCTGATCCTCGCCATGCTGCTCGCCGGGGGCTTCATCCGGTCGATGTTCTTCACCGGCATCAATGCGCTTGCCTACGCCGAGATTTCGGCCGCCGACACCAGCAAGGCCACGCCGATCACGGCGGTGTTCCAGCAGTTGGCGATCGCACTCGGCGTGGCGCTGGCCGGCGGCATCCTGGAAGTGTCGACCAATATCCATGGCGGCCCGCTGACGCTGAGCGACTTCCACACCGCCTTCTTCATCGTAGCGGCGGTGTCGGAGGCAGCCTCGCTGTCGTTCATGCGGCTGGCGCCGGACGCCGGCAATGCCGTGTCGGGACATGGCAGGTTGACGCCGCCGAAGACGCTGGAGCCGGTGAGCCCGCCGGGGAGTTGAGGAACCCTTCCCTTCTCCCCTTGTGGGAGAAGGTGGATCGGCGCGCAGCGCCGAGACGGTTGAGGGGTGTTTGAAGAAATGAGGCGATGATAACTGCAAGCGTGTTGCCAAGCTGGAACACCCCTCATCCGACCTCGCTTCGCGAGGCCACCTTCTCCCACAAGGGGAGAAGGAAAGGGCGCTACCCCTTAAAATCCTTCGCCAACAAATAAAGCTCCACCGACTCATCGCGCGAGGCCGGCGGCTTGACGTGGTGGACCGAGCGGAAATTCCGCTTCAGCCTGGCCAGCAATTCGTTTTCGGCGCCGCCCTGAAACGTCTTGGCGAGGAAATGTCCGCCCGGCTTCAGCACGGACAGCGCGAAATCGGCCGCCACCTCGCAAAGATGCATGGTGCGGATGTGATCGGTCCGCTTGTGGCCGGTGGTGGGTGCGGCCATGTCTGAAAGCACGATGTCCGGCTGGCCGCCCAGCGTCTCGGCCAGCTTTTCGGGTGCCTGCGGATCGAGGAAATCCATCAGCAGCACCGGCGCGCCCGGCACGGCGTCCATCTCGAGATAGTCGATGCCGACGACGTTAGGGTGTTCCGCGGTCGACTTGGTACGCGCGGCGGCGACCTGGCACCAGCCGCCGGGTGCCGCACCAAGGTCTATCACCTTCATGCCAGGCTTGAGCAAATGGTGCTTGTCGTCGATCTCGATCAGCTTGTAGGCGGCGCGCGAGCGATAGCCGTCGGCCTTCGAGCGCTGGACATAGGGATCGTTGATGTGGCGCTGCAACCAGCGGCGCGACGATTCCTTCAAGCCGCTTTTCTTCTTGATCTTCGTCTTCAGCACGCGAATGCCGGCGGAGCTCGGTCTTTCCGGTTTCTTGGTCATTGCCGGCCTCGCCGCCAGACGCCGTCATCGGCCATCAATTCGCTCAGTATGCCCTCGCGCAGGCCACGGTCGGCGACACGCAGCCGCTCCGACGGCCAGACGGCACGGATCGCCTCCAATATGGCGCAGCCGGCCAGAACCAGGTCGGCGCGGTCGGCGCCGATGCAGGGATTGGCGACGCGCTGCTGGAAATCCCAGCCGACCAGCTTTTCGACCATGCGGTCGACGCTGTCGCGATCCATCCACAGCCCGTCGACGCGGCGGCGGTCGTAGCGTTCGAGATCGAGGTGGACGCCGGCCAGCGTCGTCACTGTGCCCGAGGTGCCGAGCAAATGGAATTTCGGGCTGGACAGGAGGTGGCTCAGCCGGTCGCGCTCGTCGAAGGCGCGCAGCCGCATTGCGACATCCTCGACCATGGCGCCAAAGATCTCGCGCGTGACCGTGCGGCCGCCAAAACGCTCGGCCAGCGAGACGACGCCGACCGGCAGCGACGTCCACGAGACGATATGGTTGGCAAGCCTTGGCGAGCGCTGACCGGTGAGGTCGATCAGCGCGATTTCGGACGAGCCGCCGCCGATGTCGAACAGCACGACGCCTTGCGTGTCGCGCTCGACCAGCGAGCCGCAGCCCGACACCGCCAGCCGCGCCTCGGTCTGGCGGTCGATGATCTCGAGCTTCAGGCCGGCCTCGCGCTCGACGCGCTCGAGGAACTCGACGCCGTTGGCGGCGGTTCGGCAGGCCTCGGTGGCGATCAGCCTGGCCTTCCTGACCTTGCGGTTGCGCAATTTGTCACCGCAGATCTTCAGCGCCTCGACCGCGCGGTCCATTGCGGCGTCGCCAAGCCGACCATTGGCGGTAAGGCCCTCGCCCAGCCTGACAATGCGCGAGAACGCATCGATGACGCGGAACTGGCCATGGCGCGTCGGCACCGCGACCAGCAGGCGGCAATTGTTGGTGCCGAGATCGAGCGCGGCAAACACCGGCAATTCCTGCAGCGGCGGCGGTGTGCGGGCACCTTGCCCCGGCCTTGGCGAGGTTGGAGGCAATTGCGCGATCGAAGCCGATTGCGCGATCGAGGACTGCGGCGCGATCGAAGCCGCTGGCTGGGACGGGCGAGCGGCCGAGGCCCCGCCGGCGACGGGCACCGAAGTGCCTGTTATCCCCGGACGAGCCTCGTCGCGTGCGAAAACCTTGCGCCCGCGCCGCCGCTTGCGCCGCTTCTTGGGTTTGCCGTTCTGATGCGGGCCGTTCTGGCCCTTGTGGTCGTGGGACGTGTCGCCAGCCTGTCCGTTACCCGACCGGGGCTGCATCTGACGGCCGTAGCGTCCGGTGGATGGGCTTGCCTGGCCGGACGGCGTCGGCGAACCCCTGGACACGCCCACTTCCGGCGCGCCAGCGCCGGCTTCGTGGTCTTCCACTGTCGTTCCTTCCGGCGCCGCGCGAACCGGAGACCGGACGCAGCAGGCGCTTTTACATGTTCAAGTTGCCGCCAGACTATCAGCGCCGGGCCGGATCACCAAGAGTGCTCACGGCGAATTTTGCCGGCGGCGTGAAGGCGGCGACGTCGGTGACCCCCTTCTCCCCTTGTGGGAGAAGGTGGCCGAGCGAAGCTCGGTCGGATGAGGGGTGCTGGACGGATCGCGGCATTGAAGATGTAACCCCTTCAAATCATTTTATTTTTTCGAGCTGAGTTCCTTCCGGCACCCCTCATCCGGCTCGGCGCTGCGCGCCGATCCACCTTCTCCCACAAGGGGAGAAGGGAAGGCGCGAGCGCCACAACGCGCCTTCCCGGTTGAATAGCCGGCTTCAATGAGGCATTTCTGAAATGGAGGGGTAAACCATTCGGGAGCGCGGGCGGTTTTCCTGCTGCGAACCGGAAATCGGGTACGGGCTGCAACGCATGATCGTCAGGCCATGAACTGGAGGCGTTATTTCTGGCCCGTGATCGGCATCGCCGCTGTGGTGTTCTCGCTGTGGCTGCTGCTGCACGAATTGCGCGGCATCTCGCTCGACGATGTCTGGGCCGGCATAATCGCCATCCCGGCGCGCGGCTGGGTGCTGGCGGCGCTGAGTTCGGTCATCGCCTATGCCTCGCTCGCCGGTTACGACCACATCGCGCTGCTGCACATCGGCAAGAAAGTCTCGTGGCTGTTCGTCACCTTCTGCTCGTTCACCACCTACGCGCTGTCGCACAATATCGGCGGCTCGGTGTTTTCCGGTGCGGTGATCCGCTACCGCGCCTACGGCACCAAGGGCCTGACCGGGCAGGACGTCGGCATTCTGGTGGCGATCTGCTGGATCACCTTCGTGCTGTCGACGCTGTTCGTCTCAAGCATCGTCCTGCTGCTCGAGCCCGAGGTGATCGACCGGTTTTCCGGCACGCCGCATCACCGGCTGGCGCAGGCGGGAGGGCTCGCCATGCTGCTCGTGGTGGCGGCCTATGTCTTCGGCAGCTGGCTGCATCTCAGGCCGCTGAGGATCGGCAGCTTTCAGCTGCACTACCCGGCGCTGCCGATCGTGGCGCGGCAATTGCTGGTCGGCCCGATCGAGCTCCTGGCGGCAGCGGCGATCATCTTCTTTGCCCTGCCCGCCGCCGGCAATCCCGGCTATTTCGTCGTGCTCGGCGTCTTCCTGGTGTCGTTCTCGATCGCGCAGATTTCACATGCGCCGGGCGGGCTGGGCGTCTTCGAGGTGGTGTTCCTCGCGGGCTTGTCACATATGGACCAGGTCGGCGTGCTGGCGGCGCTGCTGGTGTTCCGGCTGTTCTACCTGATCATCCCGCTGCTGATCGCACTCGGCGTGGTGCTGTTCTTCGAGCACTCGCAATACAGCCGCAGCGAGAGTTGAAGCGCGGGAAGCCGACGATTGAACCCAGACACAGGGTTGACTATTTTCCGGCGGCGGCTACAAGGCACGCGCGGCGACGTCGCCGCCCTGCCCGTGTGGTTTTCAACAGCCGCGCCTGCTGGGGAATAGGTTAACGGTAGACCCACGGACTCTGACTCCGTTAGTCCTGGTTCGAATCCAGGTTCCCCAGCCAGCTTCTTTTTTTCAATAGAAACAATTACTTAGATCATTCCCGAAAATGGCATGTGTTACAACCATGCGGATGATCCGCATGGTATTCTATCCGCATCATTCGGACCGGGAGGTGGCATGAATCTTCGATGGTCAATAAACCTGCTTGAGGACGGCGCTGTCGTCACTCAGGAAGGCGAATATCTCGGAACTTGGGGAATCGATGAGTCGGACGCGATATATGAATTCACGCCAGACGGTGCAGCTGAGCCGTTGCTGTGCAGTGGATTTGTGAAGTTCCTATGCGATAGCATTGAACAATGGCACAGCCTGCAACAGAGCGGCGGCGCGTGAGCCACTCGCGATCGAAGCTGTCAAGTGCCTGCGTCCGCGCACGACGTTGATCCTTATACTTGCTGGACGGCTGAGCACACTACATCTAGGAATTACGGTGACAGTGCACTTTTTACCATGTCGCCCCGTGTCTAGATTGACCGCATGGTGCACCTTGCCCGCGTTCCCGCCCTGCCGCATCCCCGGACCGTACGGGCGAGCCAAAGTGTTTTCACGTCCGAAGACTATGTGTTCCGCAAGAACTGCTCATCGAGTATTGCCGCGTCGCCGATGTCGCGGTTTTTCGATGCACCCGGGGGCCGAGAGTATCGCCGGGCAAATCGGCAAAGCCGAGAAACCCGGAAACGAGCCAGGCGGCGAAAAGAAAATAGTGCACCGGAATTACGGTGACGGTGCACTTTTTACCATGTTCGCCCCGCCGCATCGTGTAACCTTGCCCGCGTTCCCGGTCTGCCGCAGCACCGTACAGGCGAGCCAAAGTGTTTTCACGTCCGAAGACTATGCGTTCCACAAGGACCGCTCATCGAATATTGCCGCGTCGCCGATGTTGCGGTTATCGATGCTGGGGGATGCGGCAGACCGGGAACGCGGGCAAGGTGCACCATGCGGCGGGAGCGACATTGTAAAAAGTGCACTGTCACCGTAATTCCGCATGACAACCACCGCAAAATGCGGGTCTGGATGATGACCTCTGGCAGCCAAACCCCGTCCGCGTTAGAATGGGACAGGGGGACATTCACCAACCCAGCAAGGGAGGTCCGCCATGAAGGTCAAAGACGCAATGCATAAGGGTGTCGACTGGGTCAGCCCCGAAACCGCTGTCACCGAACTGGCGAAAATGATGCGAGCCCAGGATATCGGGTCGATTCCCATTGGAGAGAACGACCGACTGATCGGAATGGTGACCGACCGCGATATTGTCTGCAACGGACTGGCAGAAGATGGTTTCGACGGCCGCATCGCAACGGCGCGCGATGTTATGACGGCCGGCATTCACTGCTGCCGCGAAGACGACGATCTGGCCAAGGCCGTACGGCACATGGAAGAACTGAAAATCCGCAGGTTGCCGGTGATCAACAAGAATATGCGGATGGTCGGCATCCTTAGTGTCGGCGACGTCAGTCAGTCGGCACCGAGGGAACTGGTGTCCGAATACGTCAAGAGCGTTTCCGCCCACCACCACTGAAGGGCGGCTCGCCCGTGCGCTAAGGCCTCAGTCTGCCGCCGCGCTGGCCACAGCGCGCCGGCAGAAATGTCCGGTCATCGAGGCCGTGGCGCACCGGAAAAGCCCGCCGGCCGAAGCCGGCTGGAGCGTCTGCAGTCGCCAGAGTGTGGGTAACTTTATGCAGCCTTCAGGTTAATCACCCGCATCACTGCGACCGCTGTTCCGTTGTTCGTAGCAGCCTCCTTCGTGCTACCCTTGCCGCAGCTCCATACGTCACCCTCCTTGGCCGTGAACTGCATGTCTCCGGCCGTGACCTGCAGCTCGCCTTCAGTGACCGTGCAGACCATATCGTCGGCCATGACATCCCCGAGCGGGCTAGTTGCCTTTGGCTGGTAGACGACGTCTTCCATGGCAATTTTCTTGTACCCCTTGATATGGGAGTCTCGTGTTCCCAGTTCGACGAGCCGAACGCCGGGAAAAATCTCTTTGCCATCAGTCGGACCGTAGGTCTTGGCCGCTACCGGAATGGGCTTTGCGACCAATAGCGGGGCCGCCAACGAGGTGGCACCAAGGGCGAGAGCATTACGTCGATTCATCTTCATAACATCCTCCCTGAGTTAGTTCGCCCGACCGGGCGAACCTGATATTTTACGCTCCCGTTCAGCCAAATAGTCAAAACACAATTGGGCAAGCCAACGCCTGGCCTGCGCGCGTTCTGGCGTGCCGCTGTCCTACACCGCCGAAGGTGCTTCGCGCGTCTTGGCGGCTCGCTGCGGCTGGCTGCGCATGGCCTGCCTGCCACACCTCTTGACTGTCCGAGCGGGTTAGATACTTTTTGCTGCGTGCCTTGAGAAAAGCGGTGCCGGGCACCTTGGCCAGCCGCGTGATAACCGACGAATGGGTGAGCCCTCACGTCGAAGAGAAAGAAGAAACAGCACCAGCTCTTGCTGGCCGCGCTGCCTAAAGCGAAACCGAAAATGACCTAGATTGTTGATGCGACGCCGGAAATTGGCCGCTAAGGATGAATTACGGTGACAGTGCACTTTTACCATGTCGCCTCCGCCGCATTGTGCACCTTGCCCGCGTTCCCGGTCTGCGGCATCCCCCAGCACCGTACCGGCGAGCCAAAGTGTTTTCACGTCCGAAGACTATGTGTTCCACAAGAACTGCTCATCGAATATTGCCGCGTCGCCGATGTCGCGGTTTTCGATGCACCCGTGGGCCGAGAGCATCGCCGGGCAAATCGGCAAAGCCGTGAGAACCCGGAACGAGGCGCGCGGCGAAAAGAAAATAGCGGACTGTCACCGTAATTCCTAAAACCTCTCCGGCAACCCTTCTACTCCCCGACAATGGACGTCGGCGGGCGTGCCGAGGTTATCGGATCGGCATGACGAAGGACGATCCTCCACGCGCCTTCCTCGCGCCGGAATATGGTGGTGACTCGAAGCGCAATCGGCACCAGTTTGTTGCCACCACCGACCTTGGATTGGAACCGCTCGACCTCGATGATGTATCCCAAGTCGGCTGTCGCATACTCCGAGATGCGCTCAAATCCGATGGCCTTGCCGTGCCGGTAATTGGTGGCGGCCCGTTCCATGGTCTCAGCGGCCTTTCTCCATCCCTTCGCCGGCGGGCCAAAGGGATTGGCAATAATGACGTCGTCCTGTCGCGAGTAGAGGTTTTTCAAGGGCTCAGGATCGCCCTTTACGAAGGCATCCAGAGCCAGATGATCCTGCTCGATAAATTTCGTTAGGTCGGAGGCTAACATCTTAACATCGCCACATGACTAAAAAGAGAACTCTATCAAGCGCTTCATCCGCCCTTCGCCTTGCCGTAGGCATTCGAGCTGGTGTCCCGAGTATAGATCAGAATTACGGTGACAGTGCACTTTTTACCATGTCGCCCTCGCCGCACGTGCACCTTGCCGGTGTTCCCGGTCTGCCGCATCCCCAGCACCGTACGGGTGAGCCAAAGTGTTTTCACGTCCGAAGACTATGTGTTCCACAAGAACTGCTCATCGAGTATCGCCGCGTCGCCGATGTCGCGGTTTTCGATGCCCCGTGGGCCGAGAGCATCGCCGAGGAAATCGGCAAGGCCGTGAGCCCGGGAAAACGAGGCAGGCGGCGAAAAGAAAATAGTGCACCGTCACCGTAATCCGCTCACAGGCCTCTAGCTGTGGCGGCGCCTTCACTAGACGGTGGAAACTATGACTGCCGTGAAATCGGTAGGCGGAAATACCCTTCCACTTGTGTCCTGAGCTGACTGCATCACGACGATGTATTCCGATCCAACCTGCTTGATCCAATAGCTACTCGTTACATGAGGAACGTTATGACAGTGAGATACTATTGGCACAAAATGCCCTTTGTACTTTTCTGCAATTTCAAATGATAACACATTGTTTTCCCATTTCACATTTGCCGAATGTTCCGCGAGCTGACCTTCCTTTATTCTGGCTGACGCAAGAATGACAGACATAATTACCCTCCCAGTTAACCATTAGACTTAGACCCGATTACAGACCAATGACACGCTGGTTTCTAGGAGGAACGGTATTTGCGTTCCACACCGAACCAACAACGAATGCTCAACCCCTAGTATCTTCCGCACGCTCGACAGCGCCGCCTCATTCACCTCGATATAGGCGACGATGTACCACTCGCCGTTTTCTTCCCTGGCCATGCCCATCGGCTCGGCCCGCCATTTGAGCGCACCGTGGTGCGGCATGAAGTAGGTTTCCTGGATGCCGCCGACTGCGCTGAGGCCCTCGTCGAGAGCGTATTCCATCACCGCGCAGCACAGCTGCGTCAGCGTGCCCCTCAGTCCAGCAGTTCGTTTATCGGGAACGACGAATGTGCGCGTCCATTCGGCCCAATCGGGACGCCTCGGGACGCCCGATCTTTCGCACATGTGAGAAAAGACCTCCGAGACCATATGCGGCTCGCTCGTTGGGATCAATCGAGCCGAAGTCACCACACGACCATCTTCGATACCGAGCAGGTAAGTCGCCGCGTCTGTATCGAATTGGTCCAGCTCGCGACCGTCCGGGCTTGGAGGGCGCCAATGTTTCTGGTGCACGAAAAAGTCGTGCCGGCGGCGCAGAAACTCGTCGAATTCGTTTTCATAGAGATGCTTGTTATGCGCATTGACTACGTGGGCCGTTATCATGGCGCGATCCCCCGATCGTTCTCAACGGGATACTCGCAGTCGCGCTAATATACGTCACCTGTCCGATGGGACAGTTGACGCGTTTAGGGGTGGATCAGACGCCGGCGCACCGCCTCGACGACCGCCTGCGTGGTCGTTGCGACGCCAAAAGCCTCGCGAGCCCGTGTCGAGTGCCATTTGACCGTGCGCTCGGTCAGGCCAAGGATCTGCGAGGTTTCCGATGAGGTCTTGCCAGCCGCGGCCCACAAGAGCACTTCTTTTTCGCGGTCGGTCAGCACGCCCTCGTGGTCATCGTCGTCATTCGCCAAGGCCTGGATCGACATGCCCGCGTATACCGCCATGGTCACCAGTTGCACCTGATGGCGCGGCGACAGGGTGCAGGACTTCGTGGAAGACGCAAACGACAGCACGGATTGCCAATGATGAACGCTGAGCATCGGTACGGCGAAGCCGCTACAGATGCCGAACTCTGTCGCCTCGCCGGCAACGCGTCGCGAGCCCTGCGTATCCGACCACTTTGCCGGGACTTCGGACCAGAGGAACGGCTTCAAGGTCTTTGCCGAGTAAACGCAAACGCCGTCGACGGCGGCATGATCGGCCTCGACATAGCGCTCGAACCAGCCGGCCGGCCAGCCATTCAGTTCGACCATCGGTGCAAGCTTCTGGCCACCAAGCGGCACGCCGCTCAGGATAAGGTGCTCGAAGCCGAGATTCCTCACGGTTTCAAGCAGGTCGCTCAGCAGCGGCCCGGTAGCTGTGTGTTTCCTGCAGCGTTCGACAAAGTCGAACACATCTGAATCGATCATGACAGAGACCCCCGTCTCCACGCCGAAAACAAAGTTTAACTCAAATTAGCAACTTCGAATACTCCCAATAAGTGTGTCCGCGACGCAGGACGCGTGGACCAAAATCAGCTAAATCAGCCAGACGTGATCAGCGAAGCAGGACCACCAAGCATGACGCCAGCATTGCCGAAACGAAACGAGCCGTTCCGGGCTGGCGAAACTGCGCTGCTGCTGGTCGACATGCAACGGGTCTGGCTGGAGCCGGGTGCCGATCCGGCGCATCCGGAGCGCGGTTCCGACCACTATTTCTACCGGCAGACGGCGTCGCAAACGATCCCCAACCAGGAGCGCCTGCTGGCGGCGGCGCGGGCCAACGGCGTCGAGGTGATCCATACCATCATCCAGAGCCTGACCGAGGACGGCCGCGACCGCTCGCTCGACCACAAGCTGACGCCGATCCATATCGCGCCGAGCCGGCCGGAGGGGCTGCCGGTGCCGTCGCTGGCGCCGGTCGGCGACGAGATCATGCTGCCGAAGACATCGTCGGGTGTCTTCAACTCGACCAACATCGATTATGTCCTGAAAAACCTCGGCGTGCGTTACCTGGTCGTCGCCGGCATCATGACCGACCAGTGCGTCGACATGGCGGTGCGCGATGCCGCCGATCGCGGCTATCTCGTCACCTGCGTATCGGATGCCTGCGCCGCCGCCACGCGGGAGCGCCATGATGGCGCGCTCGAGGCTTTCGGCGGCTATTGCTGGGTCGCAGATACCGCCATCGTTACTGCCCGTTTCGAAGCCTTGGGAAAAGCTGCATGACCGTCGAACCGCTGGTTGCCGTCGTCACCACCGATCTTTCGGCGATCACGCGCGGCCGCTCCGTCGTCGAAAGCAGGCTGCAGAAGATCGCCGCGACCGGCGTCGGCTGGCTGCAGGCCAATCTGTCGCTGACGCCGTTCAACTCGATCGTCGATCCCAATCCCTGGGGTTCGTCCGGCGATGTGCGGCTCGTTCCCGATCTCAACGCGCGGTTCCGCACGGCGCTGACCGGATCGGCGACGCCCTTCGACATGGTCGCCGCCAACATCGTCGAACTCGACGGCAGCCCGTGGGTCGGCTGTACGCGGACCATGCTCAAGGATGCGCTTACTGAGTTGAAGGCAGCGGCCGGGCTTTCCGTCATCGCCGCCTTCGAGCATGAATTCCATATCGAGGGCGACTTCGGCCCGGCTCATTCGATGTCGTTGGCAGCACTGCGCCGCGCCGACCCGTTCGCCGCCAATCTGATGGCGGCGCTGGCGGAAGCCGGCGTCGCGCCCGAAGTGGTGATCGCCGAATTCGGCACCGACCAGTTCGAGGTGACATGCGAGCCGGCCGATGCGCTCGCCGCGGCCGATCGCGCCGTCGCCATCCGCGAGATCACGCGCGAAGTCGCGCGATGTGCCGGCTGGCGGGCGAGCTTCGCGCCCAAAACCGCGCCCGATGCCGTCGGCAACGGCGTCCACATCCATTTCAGTTTCGTCGACGAGGCCGGCAAGCCGGCGACCTACGATCCGGCCCAGCCTGGCGGCCTTTCCAGCCGTGCCGCTTCGTTCTGTGCCGGCGTGCTGCGCCACCTGCCCGCGATCACCGCCATGACGGCGGCGAGTGTGTCGTCCTACTACCGGCTGAAGCCGCATAGCTGGAGCTCGTCCTACACCTGGCTTGCCGATCGCGACCGCGAGGCGAGCCTGCGCATCTGCCCGACGGTGACGATCGGCGGGCGCGATCCGGCGCGGCAGTACAACATCGAATACCGGGCAGCCGACGCCACCGGCAATCCATATCTATCGCTGGCGGCGATCGTGCGCGCCGGGCTGGAGGGGCTGAAGGCCAAGCTGCCGGCGCCGCCGCTTGTCTCGGGCGACCCGACGCAGATGAGCGGTTCCGAGCGCAAGAAGCTTGGCCTCGTGCGGCTGCCGGAAACGCTGCCTGCGGCACTCGACGCGCTCGTTGCCGACAAGACCGTCACCGGATGGTTCGCGCCGGTGTTCGTCGAGACCTTTGTCGGCCTCAAGCGGCATGAGTCCGAGCGCCTCGCTGGTCTCGACCCAGTGGCGGTCTGCGATCTCTACCGGACGCTGTATTGATGGCTGAGCCGCTTGCTAACGCCATCCTACCGGAAGGTTGGCTTCCAGCGGTCGAAGCAATCAACGAAACGGGGCGTTCCGATATCGTTTTGATATGCGAGCACGCTTCCAATCATATTCCGGCAGAGTATGCGCGGCTCGGTCTCGACAGCAGCCATTTGCAGCGCCATATCGCCTGGGACATCGGCGCCGCCGAAGTGACTCGTGTTCTGTCAAGACTGCTCGACGCTCCGGCTTTCCTCAGCTCCTATTCGCGGCTTTTGATCGATCTCAACCGGCCGCTTGGTTCCAGCGGCAGCATTCCGGTGCTATCGGAAGGCACTGACATCCCCGGCAATGTCGGCCTCGATCCGGAGGAGCGAAGCCGGCGTGCCGAAATCCTGTTCGCGCCGTTTCATGACCGCGTCGCCGCTCATCTCGATGACCGGGCGAAGCAGGGCAGACCGACGCGGATCGCGACGATCCACTCCTTCACGCCGGTCTTCCTCGGCATTGCGCGACCCTGGCACGCCGGCGTGCTTTACGATCGGGCAGTCGATTTCGGCCAGGCAGTGCTTGCCGGCCTGCGCGCCGACAGAGCGCTCAACGCCGCGGCAAACGAGCCCTACGTGATCAGCCGTGACGGCGACTATGCCATACCCGTCCATGGCGACGATCGCGGCATTCCCGCGGTCCTTATCGAGATCAGGCAGGACCTGCTGGCGAGCCGCTCCGGCATCGAGGAATGGGCGAAGCGGCTGACGGCCGTCTTGCCGGCACAGCTGACTAAGGAGTCGTGAAAGAGCTCGGCCGAGTGAGCGCAAAGCGAGAGCCTACGGTCGGCCTGGCCACCGTCCTCAGGAGAAGATTTGCGACAGTTCTTCGACGCTGGTGCCTTCCTTGACCTGACGCAGCTCGACATAGCTGACCGCGGTGGCAATCGACGTCACCATTGACGATATCGTCGACACCAAAGTCGCCACTACAGCTCGCACTATGCCGCCCAACGGTTCGACAGCACTTTCAAGTGCCAACTGAATGGCCACCGAGGCCACGATCAGAACGAAGAACAGGCCGAACAGTGCCCAGCGGCTGCCTTTGGTAAGTTCACCGCTGCGCGCCATGGAGCCAGACACGCCGACCCGTTCCTGTACCAGAACCGGCACCGCTACCAGCCACCGGAGCCACAATATGATTCCGGGAATGACGAGCAGGATCAAGCCCAATCCTGCGCCCAGGACGACCAGCAGCCCGACGCCGAGCGTTGGCAGAAAACAGCCGATCGCTATCTTGATGCAGTCGGCAATGGATGGCTGCTTGCCGTTCAGATCCTCGATAGTCGCCCGGACCAGCGCAGACTGAAGCAACAGATCCAGGACAAAGGACATCAACACGACGCCGAACGTAATCAGAGAATCACGAGACATCATGCGGAGGCCGCCGAGGGCGGCATCAGGATCCCCTCGGGCGACGCCGGCCTGCGGCACCTGCATCCAAAGCTCATAAACAAGGGTCGAGAAACCCGAAAACAGCAATGCAAGTCCGAGGCAAAGCATGGGGTTGCGGCCGATGACCGCAAAACTGGCGCCGAAAACCCTGCCGATGCGAAATTTGTTGGGCTGGTCCAGCGTTATTGACGCCACGATATACCTCTACCTGTTTTGACCGGTCCGTCATTGCGACCCGGTGTTGGCCGACATTGACCCGCCGGCGGCAGCATGGCGAACGGCTGTCGCGGCTCGCCGGGCCCGCCTGATGTTCAGGCCGGTCCCGACGTGGTGCAGCCGCGCGACTTTGCTACGAGAAGATTTGCGACAGTTCTTCGACGCTGGTGCCTTCCTTGACCTGACGCAGCTCGACATAGCTGACCGCCGTGGCGACCGACAGCACCATCGACAGTACGGTCGACACCAAGGCTGCCGCCACATCGGCAATGATCCCGCCAAACATGACGATGACTGCCAGCATCACCCACTGGATGACCATCGCGATGACCATCAGGATCAAGAAGAGGCCAAATAGCGGCCAGCGGTTGCCCTTGGTCAGGACACGGCTACGCGACATCGAACCGAACACGCCAAGCCGCTCCTGGATCAGAACCGGCACCGCCACGCACCATCCGAGCCATAAGATGATGCCGGGAACCAGCAAAGCTATCGACGCCAGGCCCGCACCCAGGCCGACGAGCAGGCCAATACCGAGGGTCGGCAGCAAATTGCGGATGGCTATCTGAATGCAGTCGCCAAAGGTCGGCCGCTTGCCGTTCAAGTCCTCGATCGTCGCCCGCACCAGCGCCGACTGGAGCAGCAGCGCGAAAACGAAGGATAGCAATCCCGCAATAATCGTAAACCATGAATTCCGAAACATCATCGAGGGATCGGCCGCGGCGCCGGGGTCGCCCTGCAGAACCGCATCTATTTGCGGTTGGCTCCACAGCCGAAGAATAATCGCCGGCAAGCCTGAAAACAGCAGCGCGAGCCCAAGGCACAAGCCGATGTTGCGGCCGATCACGGCGAAGCTGTTGTTGAACACCCTGCCGATCTCGAATTTCTCAGGCCGTTCCAGTGTCGTTGAAGCCATGATTTCCCCCCGTGTTTCGCCGTAACAGTATCACGGCGCCCTAATAGTAATTCTGCCAAGATTAACGGTGGGCGTCCAGCCCACTTGCAATTGTTCCGCTGCATTGTCAGTGTCGGCAGGGAACCACAGGTTGCAGGGGAGCGGTGGCGTTGGCACAGCCAGGCACAGCGGAAGCCGAACGGCTGACCAATCTGCACAAGCAGCTGATCGCCGATGAGTCGATCCAGTTCGACCTGCCGGCCTATGTGCCGCCAAAGCCGCCCGAGTGGCTGAAGCCGCTGCAGGATTTTTTGTCGTGGCTCGGTCCCTACATGATCTATCTGTTCTGGGGGGCGGTGATATCGGGCGTCGCAATCATCCTGCTTTTGGTCTTCCTTGAGGTGAAAGGCATCGCCTGGCGGCTGCCGTGGCAGCGCGCTCGACCCGAAGTCGAAGACGAAGAAGCCTGGCGCCCCGACGCCGGCGCCGCGCAGATCCTGTTGTCGCAAGCGGATGCGCTGGCCGCACGCGGCGACTATGACGAGGCGGTTCACCTTTTGCTTCGGCGCAGCGTCGCCGATATTGCCGGCCGGCTGCCGGACTTCCTGCGCCCGTCGCTCACCGCGCGCGACATCGCCAATGCCTCTTCCCTGCCGGGAAGGGCGCGCCATGCGTTTACCGAGATCGCCCGCATTGTCGAGGCGGCGCTGTTCGCGCGCCGGCCGGTCGGCGCGGAAGGCTGGCGGCAGGCGCGCGGCGCCTATGAACGTTTCGCCTTCCGGGATGCCTGGACGTGAGTGCACCGGCGGTCGAGGCACAGGAGCCGTTCAATCGAAAGACACTGTTTTGGGGGATTTTCGCCAGCCTCCTTGCGGCAGCCGGTTTCTTCCTGCTGTCCACCTATGCTCCCGATTTCCGGCAACCCGGCAATGGCGGCGCCACGCCGCTGTCGAAAAGCGGTGTGGGCTACGCCGGCCTGGCGGAATGGCTGCGGCTCACCGGCGAAGCGCCCTTGATGGCGCGGACCGAAGACGATCTTGCCAGAGATATACTGCTGATCGTCACCATCTCGCCCGACAGCGATCCGGAGGCGCTCGACCACATCCTCAATCTTCGCCAGGACCAGAACACGCTCTTCGTGCTGCCCAAATGGCAGATCCTGCCGCTGCAGGGGCATGAAAGCTGGAACATGAAATTCGGGCGATTGCCCGGTTCGGTGGTGAACGAATGGCTTGGCCGCATCGCCGATGCGACGATCGGTGCCGGCCAGAGCACGGCAAAGCAACTCGACATCGAAGGCAACATGGTTGCCGCACCCGAAGAATTGCAGTGGGTGGCCGACAAGTACCCTCTCATCGCAGCCGGCAATGACAAGGCTGTGCTTACCGAACTGGACGACAAGCCGTTCTATATCCTGACTGACCCCGACCTGATCAACAACGCCGCCCTCAAGGATCCCGAAAAGGCAGCAGCCGCGCTCGGGCTGATTGCCTTGCTCCAGCCCGACGACGGCCCGGTGATGTTCGATCTGACGCTGCACGGCGCGGGGCGGAAGTATGATCTGGCCAAGCTTCTGGTCGAGCCGCCGTTCCTGGCGCTGACACTGACGATCCTGATCGCTGCGGCGCTGGCGTTCCTGCATGGCCTTGGCCGGTTCGGCCCGCCGCGTATCGACCAGCGCGCGATCGCCTTCGGCAAGCGTGCGCTGGTCGATACGACGGCGATGCTCATGCGGCGTGCCGGCCGGCTGGACGAGCTGGGAGGCCGCTATGCGGCCTTGATGCGGGTGCGCGCCGGCGCGCTGCTCGGGGCACCGCAAGGGTTGCAAGGCAAAGCGCTCGACCACTGGCTCGACTCTCGCGATAAGGAGCAAGCTGGCGGCTTCACGACGCGCTCGCAAGCGGCCGGCGAGGCGAAGAATCTGACGCAGATGCAACAGGCAGCAGAACGGCTGCATGACTGGACGGCAAGGAGGCTCGGTGAACGTCGATGATGTGAAGGCCCTGGCGACACGGATCAGGGAAGAAGTGGCCAAGGCGATCACCGGGCAGCACGATACGGTCGACCTGATGCTGACCGCCTTGTTTGCGGGCGGGCATATCCTGCTGGAAGGTCCTCCGGGCACGGCCAAGACAATGACGGCGCGCTGCTTCGCCCAGGCGCTTGGGATCGCCTACGGGCGGATCCAGTTCACGCCGGACCTGATGCCCGGCGATATCGTCGGGTCGAACATC
Source organism: Mesorhizobium sp. M0408 (assembly GCF_040321495.1). Lineage (NCBI taxonomy): Bacteria > Pseudomonadati > Pseudomonadota > Alphaproteobacteria > Hyphomicrobiales > Phyllobacteriaceae > Mesorhizobium > Mesorhizobium sp. M0408. The sequence goes on from NZ_JAMYRO010000017.1 coordinate 145,412, forward strand.
TACAACTTCCAGACCGGGCAGTTCACGCTGACGCGCGGCCCGATCTTCTGCGATCTCCTGCTTGCCGACGAAATCAACCGCACGCCGCCCAAGACGCAGGCCGCACTGCTCGAGGCGATGCAGGAACATGCGGTCACCTTCGACGGCACCACGCATTCGCTCGGCCGCAATTTCATGGTCGTCGCGACCCAGAATCCGATCGAGCACCAGGGCGTCTATCCGCTGCCGGAGGCGCAGCTCGACCGCTTCCTGTTCAAGCACCGCGTCAGCTATCCCGGCCCGGAGGAAGAACGAGCCATCATCGTCCATCACGGCGGCGGCTCCGCCTCGCACGACATCGCGCAATATGGCATCGAGGCGCAGACGGACCGCGAGACGCTGCAGGAGGCACTCGCTACGGTCGGCTCCGTCACCCTTGTCGACGATGTCGTCGGCTATATAGCGGCGCTGGTACGGGCTACGCGTGAAAATGCCGATCTGGAAGTCGGCGCCAGTCCGCGCGCCGGCGCCATGCTGGCGCGGGCGGCGCGTGCCCGGGCGGCGCTGGACGGACGCGCCTATGTGATCCCCGACGACGTCAAGGCGCTGGCGGTGCCGGCGCTGCGTCATCGCGTCATCCTTTCGCCTGCGGCACAGATCGATGGCCGGCTGGTCGAGCAGATCGTCTCCGACCTGGTCGACCAGACGGAAGCACCACGTTGATCTATCCCAGCGGCCGAGCGGTATGGGCAGCTGCGGCCGGCGCGGTCCCGGCCTTCCTGGTCGCGCTGGCATTGCCGTCGTTCTGGTATCTGGGATTGCTGTGGAGTTGCCTGCTGCTTGCCTTCCTGGCGGTGGATGCCGCGGCCGGACGCGGACGGGCATCGCTGAGTGCCAGCATCGATGCGCCGCAGCAGGTCGGTGTTGGTGGGGAATTCGGCGTGCAAATCACCGCCCGTCACTCGGGGCCGCGCGCCGCGGAGGCTCGCGTCGGCCACGATGGGCGTCTGGCGCCGGTGGACAGCAGCGGCGGCGCCTTGCTGCCAACCGCCGGAGGCGGGTCGCTCTTCCTCCGCTTCCAGGCGCTGCGGCGCGGCGTCGCCAGCTTCGACCGTCTCTGGGTGCGCTGGCGCGGGCCATTCGGGCTGGTCTGGAACCAGGTCGTCCTGCCGGTGGAAAGCAAGGTTGCGGTGCTGCCCGACGTCAGCAGCGCTCGCGGCGAGGCGATCACGCTGCTGCAACATGCGGCGCTTGCCGAAGGCCATGCGCAGCGCCGCGCCGGTCAAGGCCGCGAGTTCGACGCGCTCAAGGATTACCAGCCGGGCATGGGCCGGCGGATGATCGACTGGAAGCGCAGCGCCCGCCACGGCAAGCTGTTGGCGCGCGAGTTCCGCATCGAGGAGAACAACAACATCGTGCTGGCCATCGATAGCGGACGCCTGATGTGCGAGCCGGTCGACGGTGTGCCGAAGGTGGACCGGGCGGTGACGGCCGCCCTGCTGTCGGCATTCATCGCGCTGAAGGGCGGTGACATGGTCAGCCTGTTCGGCTTCGATGCAAGGCCGCGCGTTTCGAGCGGCGCGGTGCGCGGCCCCGCCAGCTTTGCGATGATCCAGAAACGGGCCGCCGAGATCGACTACTCCAGCGAGGAGACCAATTTCACGCTGGCATTGACGACGCTGGCGGCGCGGCTCGACCGCCGCTCGCTGGTCATCATCTTCACCGATTTCGTCGATCCGATCAGTGCGGAATTGATGCTGCGCACCGTGGGCCGGCTCACCGAACGGCATCTCGTGCTGTTCATGATGATGAAGGACACCGAACTGGAGGGCCTGGCCGACCTGCCGCCACGCTCCGGCGAGGATGTTGCCCGCGCGGTCGTTGCCGGAGGGCTCTTGCGCGAAAGGCAGGTCGTCATCGGCCGGCTGCGCCTGCTCGGGGCGCATGTGATCGAAGCCGACCACAACCGGCTCGGTCCGGCGCTGGTCGAGCGCTATCTGCAGTTCAAGCAGGAGGATTTGCTGTGACGGCGCCGGTACGCGGCAATGCGATGCGCGGCGACGCGGTACGCCAGTCGCTAGCCAGCTTCCGCCGCGAGCGCGAGGCCGACTGGAAAGCATTCGAGGCGCTGCTGGCGCGTGTCGAGAAGCGTGCGCCGCGGACGCTTTCCGAAGAGGAGCTGCTGTCGCTGCCGCTGCTCTATCGATCGGCGCTGTCTTCCCTGTCGGTGGCGCGCGCGACCTCGCTCGATAATGCGCTGGTCGGCTATCTCGAAGCGCTGTCCCTGCGCGGTTATTTCTATCTCTACGGCGCGCGCCGCGGGCTGCGGCAGCGCCTCGCCGATTTCTTCCTGCATGACTGGCCCGAAGCCATTCGCGACCTGTGGCGCGAGACATTGGCGTCGGTCGCGCTGATGGTGATCGGCATTGGTGCAGGCGCCTGGCTGGTGGCATCCGACAAGAGCTGGTTCGGCGCGATCATCCCGCCCGGCCTGGCAGGAGGCCGCGGCCCCGACACCTCGGCCGAACTGCTGCGAGGCATGCTTTATGATGGCGACAATGGCTTTCTCTCAGGCTTTGCCGCCTATCTGTTCACGCACAACGTCCAGGTCGCAATCCTGGCCTTCGCCCTTGGCTTCGCCTTCGCGGTGCCGACGGTGCTGCTGATGCTGTTCAACGGCTGCATGATCGGGGCGTTGTTCCAAGTCTATTGGTCCAAGGGGCTTGGCATGGAGCTCGGCGGTTGGCTGGCCATCCACGGCACCAGCGAATTGTTCGCGATCGCTTTGGCCGGCGCGGCCGGCATGCGCATCGGCACCAGCATCGCCTTTCCCGGCGAATTGACACGCATGGCGGCAGCGGCTCGCGCCGGACGCATCGCCGCGAACGCCATGGTCGGGGTCTCAGTCATGCTGCTGTTTGCCGGGCTGCTCGAGGGCATTGGCAGGCAGACCATCACCAGCGACGTCACGCGCTACGGCATTGGCGGTGGCATGCTGGTGCTGTGGATCGGTTATTTCTACCTGTTCCGGGCGGTGCGGCATGGCGATCGTTAAACGCGCCGCCTTCGCGGCTATACGGCCGCTGATCACGCCCGAAGGCGTCGATCTCCGGATTAGGCTTGCTGACGCCGGCACGCGGGCCTCCGCCTTCCTGCTCGACATCGTGTTCATCGCCGTGGCTGCAATCGTGATCACGATCGTCGCGCTGTTCGGGGTGGGAGGCCTTGGCAGCGAGGGATTTCAGCCGCTCTTCGTAGTCTGGATCATCCTGATCTTCTTTCTGCGCAACGCCTACTTCATCGTTTTCGAAGCGGGCCGGCGCGCGGCTACGCCCGGCAAGCGGATCGTCGGCATCCGGGTCGCGTCGCGCAGCGGAGACGGCCTGTCGATCGACCAGGTCATCGCCCGCAACCTGATGCGCGAGATCGAGGTGTTCCTGCCGCTGTCGATCATCGTTGGACGCAGCGGGACCGACCTCGCCGACACGCTGACGACGGTGTTCGGACTGGTGTGGACGCTGTTGTTTGCCTTGTTCCCGCTGTTCAATCGAGACCGCATGCGGATCGGCGACCTGTTGGCGGGGACCTGGGTGGTCGAGGCGCCGAAGCGCGCCTTGCTTGAAGACCTGTCGGCACGGCAGGATCCGGCGGCCGGCGCCTTCCGGTTCAGCCACGCCCAACTCGATGCCTACGGGATTGCCGAACTCCACAAGCTGGAGGAGGTGCTGCGCCGCGACGACTATTTCGCCCTGCGGACGGTGGCCGAAACGATCGGACGCAAGATCGGCGCGGCACCCCAAGCCCATGACGCACGCCCGTTCCTGACGGTGTATTACGGGGAATTGCGGGCGCATCTCGAGCGCAAGCTGCTGCTGGGCAACCGCAGGGCCGACAAGCATGCGCGGTAGGGCGGAGAGACCGAAGGCGATGCAAGTCAAAATTAGCGAGACCGAAAAATCCCGAATTGAGCGCGCAATTCAGGCAGCAGTGTCTGGGTCCTGGGAAGAATTCAGCAGCCTCACCGACACTCCCTTTCCAAACGACGAATCGATGCGAGAGCAATTCGACGATTCCTCCCCCCGACTTCAGCAAGTGGGAGGAAATTGGAAACGAGAAACGGGCGTTGAGACCTGGATGACGGAGTGCGCCTAATAATAGCGAGAATAGAAGCGCCGCCCACGGTGGATATCGTTTTTTCACTGCACAGCACGAGCGAATTCAGTGACAGCACAATCGGTATTCGGACATTTTTGCAGCAGCTGAATTGGGACTCCTAGCTATCGGTTCCGGCATTTCCAACCAGCGCCACCTCCTCCCCTACCCCACCCACTTCTCATAATCGGATACCAGCAGGTGCAGCGGTGCTGTGTCCTCGTCGATGTCCGCGAAGCGGCCGATCGGCTCGCGGAAGACGTTGTCGGTGAGATCGTCGTTGACGGTCGAGACCTCGCCGATCAGCACGTCCTTGCCCTCGGCCCAGAAGGCATGCCAGACACCCGGCAGCAAAGTGACGCTCTGGCCTGGGTCGAGCTTCAGGAGCCCACCCGCAGGTAGTCTGTGGATGGTTCCGTCGACAGGCACCGATACTTCGGCCTTCGGATCGATGCCGCCATCGCGATCATGCATGAACAGCTCCAGCACCAGCTTGCCGCCGCCACGGTTGATGATGTCCTCGGCCTTGATGTTGTGGCGGTGCATCGGCGACAGCTGATCCTTGCGCGAGATCATGATCTTTTCGGCATAAAGCATGCCCATGCCCTTCTTCATGTCCTCGTAGCGGCCGTTGCGAACGGTGAACAGGAACAGGCCGAGCTCGTCGAATTTCTCCTGGCCGTAGTCGGTGATGTCCCAGCCAAGCCGCGACGAGAAGATTGCCGACGAATCCTGCCGGCGCGCCTTCATCTCTTCCGGCGACCAGTAGGCGAAGGGCGGCATGATGTAGCCGAACGAGCGGATGAAGGCGTCGGCGTCGCGGATGATATCGTTGATGGCGGAGCGTTTCATGATCGTGGTTCCTTCCCGTCGCTTTGCGAGCGCTAGAACGGTTCATCGTTTCACGGAAACGATGAACCGTTCTATCTTTTTTTGGACGCAATTCCGGACGGAAAACCGTTTCACACTTTTCCTGGAATTGCTCAAACCGCAATAGCCGAACGTCCATCCGGTGTCGATGCAAACTGCTGTCGCTGGCCCCATGACATGCGGTCCGATCAGGGCCATAAGGTCAACCAATTTTCGGATGGTGAGACCATGCGCAGCATAGACGACCTCGATACGCCGGCGATCCTGATCGATGCCGGCCGCGCCGAAGCCAATATCGCGCGGGCGCAGGCCCATGCCGACCGGCACGGGCTGAAGCTCAGGCCGCACATCAAGACCCACAAACTGCCCTACTGGGCAAAGAAGCAGATCGCGGCCGGCGCCGTCGGCATCACCTGCCAGAAGATCGGCGAGGCCGAGGTCATGGCCGACGCCGGACTGACCGACATCTTTCTGCCCTACAATATCCTCGGGCGGGCCAAGCTGGAGCGCCTCAAGGCGCTGCACGGCCGCGTAACCCTGTCGGTGACAACGGACAGCATGGACACGCTGATGGGACTTGCCGCCACCTTTACCGATCCCGGCCACCGCCTGCCGGTGCTGGTCGAATGCGACACCGGCATGGGCCGCTGCGGTGTGCAGTCGGCCGGCGAGGCAGTCGCGCTGGCGAGCGAGATCGACAAGGTCCGGGGGCTCGTCTTCGGCGGCTTGATGACCTACCCGGGGGCTGGCCGCGCCGCCGAGACCGAGGCGTGGCTCGCCGATGCGCAGCAAGCACTTGCCGCAGCCGGCCTTTCTTGCGAGCGCATCTCCAGCGGCGGCACACCCGATATGTGGCGTTCCGGCGAGCATAGCGTCGTTACCGAATACCGGCCCGGCACCTACATCTATCTCGACCGCTACCAGGTCGCCAAAGGCGTCGGCAGCCTCGACGATTGCGCACTGACGGTGCTGTCGACGGTGGTCAGCCACCCAACGCCGATACGCGCCATCCTCGACGCCGGCAGCAAGGCCCTGTCCAGCGATACGCTGGGGCTCGCCGATTTCGGCGAGCTGCTGGGCATTTCAGGCGCAAGGGTGACCAGCCTCAGCGAAGAGCACGGCAACGTCACGCTGTCAGGCGGCGCCGAGCTTCGCATCGGCGAGCGCGTGCGCGTCGTGCCCGACCATTGCTGCGTCGTCACCAACCTGTTCGACGAGGTGCATCTGATCGAAGGCGACAAGGTGATCGAGACGCTCCCGGTCAAGGCGCGAGGACGGATGGGGTGAGTCCAGCTGGAGCGCGTGCGCTTCAGGTACAAAATCCTTCAAACGCTGGAGGGACAGCGCCCGGACAGCGCCCCCCTCTGGCCTGCCGGCCATCTCCCCCTCAAGGGGGGAGATCGGTAGCTTCGCCGGTAGCGCCTCTCTTTCAACATTCGCGATTGGCGAAACGATACGTGACATTCAATCTCCCCCCTGGAGGGGGAGATGGCCGGCAGGCCAGAGGGGGGCGCGAAGGAACTCGACGGCGGTCAGTTAGCCTGCCTCGCGGCAACCCGGCGCATCGAAATGACGCGGCGGCGCCGGATCTCGGTGCGCATCGCCATCAGATGCAGCGCGAAGAACAGCACTGTGAAGCCGAGTGCCATCACCAGCAACGGCCACAACAGGCTTGGATCGATGGTCGGCCCGCCAAGCCGGAACACCGACGCCGGCTGATGCAGCGTGTTCCACCAGTCGACCGAAAATTTGATGATCGGAATGTTGATGAAGCCGACCAGGGTGATGATGGCGGCGGCCCAGGCGGCGCGCCCGGCATCGTCGAGCGCGCGGGTCAGCGCGATGATGCCGAGATACATCAGGAACAGTATGAAGACCGAGGTCAGCCGCGCGTCCCACACCCACCAGGTGCCCCACATCGGCTTGCCCCAGATCGAACCGGTGATCAGTGCAAGGGCGGTGAAGACGGCGCCGATGGGTGCCGCCGATTTTAGCGCCACGTCAGCCAGCGGATGGCGCCAGACCAGCGTGCCCAGTGCCGAGACCGCCATCAGCGTGTAGCACATCATGGCAAGCCAGGCGAAAGGCACGTGGATATACATGATGCGAACGGTGATGCCCTGCTGGAAGTCCTCAGGCGCCGTGAAGCTCATATAGAGACCCACGCCGAGGACGATGGCGGCCACGCTCGCCAACCACGGCACCACCTTGTCGACCAGCGCGACGAACCGCGTCGGGTTGGCAAGGTCCATCCAGCCGGAGAGGCGTGAAGTCGTATCGCTCATGCGGCTTTACATAGACCGCCGGCGGAGTTGCGGCAACCGCAGCGGCGGTACGTCTTCCCTTCTCCCCTTGCGGGAGAAGGTGGATCGGCGCGTAGCGTCGAGCCGGATGAGGGGTGCTGGACGGAGTGAGGCGCCAATGATCGCCGTGCGCCGAAGTCTGGATTTGGATGAAGATTTGCGCCAAGCTGGAGCACCCCTCATCCGACCTCGCTTCGCGAGGCCACCTTCTCCCGCAAGGGGAGAAGGCAAGCCGCGCTGCTCAGGCGGCTTCGTTCACCGGACGGCTGAGGCGGCGGACCTCCTCGTCGTTGAGCAGGCCGCCGGCGCGCAGCAGGCTGGCGAAGCGACCGTTGCGCAGCGACAGTTCGGTGAACCCGCCCATCTCGACCACCCGGCCCTTGTCCATGAACACGACCAGATCGGCGTCGCGAACGGTGGTCAGGCGGTGGGCGATGATGAAGGTGGTGCGGCCGCGCCGCAATTCGTCGATGGCGTCCTTGACGCGGTCTTCCGTCTCGACGTCGAGCGCGCTGGTCGCCTCGTCGAGAACCAGGATGGGCGCGTCCTTCAGCACGGCGCGGGCGATCGCGATGCGCTGGCGCTCGCCACCGGACAGCTGTCCGCCGCGTTCGCCGACGACCGTGTCGTAGCCCTCGCACTTTGACAGGATGAAATCCTGCGCGGCGGCGGCATTGGCCGCGGCATGGACCTCGTCATAGGTCGCCTCCGCGCGGCCGACGCGGATGTTGTCCTCGATCGAGCGGTTGAGCAGGCCGGCATCCTGGAAGACGGTGGCGATCGAATGGCGCAGCGACTTGCGGGTCACCGTGCGGGTGTCGATGCCGTCGATCAGGATACGGCCGCTGGACGGGGTGAAGACGCGCTGCAGAAGGTTGATGAGCGTCGTCTTGCCGGCGCCCGTGGGGCCGACGATGGCGACGGTCTGGCCGGCCTGGACCTCGAACGACGCGTCGTCGACGCCCTGCCCGGAATTGCCGAACTCGAAGCAGACGTTCTCGAAACGCACGTGACCCGTGACGTTGACGAGGTCGCGCAGCCCGTCGGGCTCGGCGGCATCGGAAGCGGAGTCCTCGAGATGATAGAATTCCTCGAGCTTGGCGCGTGCCTCGGAAATCTGGTTGGCGAAAGCCGACATCTGGTCGAGCCGGGCAATCAGCAGCGTGGCAAAGCCGGTAAAGGCTATGACGTCGCCGATGCGCAACTGGCCGTGCGTCACCAGGTAGGCGCCAATCAGAAGCACCACCATCATCGAAATCGTCGACGACAGGCGATGCAGCGCGTTGGCCATTGCCCACCAGTCGAGCACGGGGTTCTGCACATCGAGCAGATTCTTGACGTAGCGCTTCAGCGCCTCGGTCTCGTGGCCGATGCGGTTGTAGCTCTGGAGGACGGCGACGTTGCTGACCGAGTCGGTCACATGCGCAAACACCTTGTGGTAGTGACGCTCCACGGCCGCCTGGCCTTCCTTGGTGCGCCGCATCACCAGCCGTCCGATGCCGACATAGAGCGCGCCAAGCGCCAGCAGCACCATCGACATGCGGATATCCATGCTGAGCGCCGTGGGCACCAGCAGAACCAACGCGACCGCTGTCGACAGGTGCTGCCGCATGAATTCGAGCCAGAGGCTGAACAGGGTCTCGACCGCCCGCAGAAGCGTGTGCAGGGAATTGGAGGTGCCGCGCTGATGATGCCAGGCAAGCGGCATGGTGATGACGCGCTCGAACGACTGGCAAAGAACCTCGCTGCGCCGCTGGTGGGCAAAGCGATCAGCGCCGCGCGCCACCAGAACGAAGGCGACGATATTGAAAGCGCCGATGCCGGCCCACATTGCGAGCGTCGAGAACACCGAGCCGCGGTCCGAAATGGCATCGATCACCCGGCCGAACATGATCGGCTCGAGAATGGCGATAATGGCAAGCGCGACATTCGCCCCGCAGATAAACGCAACGCGTTTCCTGTCGGCAGCGAGATAACCAAGGGCTCGCCAGTAGATTTGCAGAAGTGACACTTCAGCTACTCCGCCAATTATTTATGGTGCAGTGCGTCATTTTTTGACTCGTATCGGTTGACGCGTCGCAAAACAATGCTCGTCTAGCTCTTCCGTTCCCATTCCGCGAACAAAAGATGACGACGCTTCGAAATTTGCCGTGATCGTCTAACAGTTTGAGATAAAAGGTGAAATGTCAGCGTTGCGGCAAAATCATGGCAGCTGGAAAGCACTGCCACAATTTTAATCAGCAAGACCCTGGGCACGACGTCTAAAGTCGTGTGCAGGCATTCAGCAAGGTCAAACGCAAATATAACCGGTAGAGGCACTTGGAGCGCCCGTGCGTGCCCTGGGAACGCTAAGCGACGCTCCAAGCCCTTGAATCTAGGCCGGTATTCTGACGACCACCTCGGCACTATCTCCGGCTTTTGGCTCGAAGGACGAAGATTTGGTCTTCGTGCCATTCACTTCAAGTGAGATGGCCCGGGCCTTTTTGTCGCGGACGACGCGTACCTTGATCTCGGCGCCCAGCATCTTCAGAGTTGCCGAATAGCCGTCCCAATGGCTAGGAAGTCTCGGCGTGAACTGGAGGCGCTGTCCGCGGCGCTCTATGCCGAGAATGCTCTCGACCGCAGCTCGATAAAGCCAGCCCGCCGACCCGGTATACCAGGTCCAGCCGCCTCGGCCGCCCTTGTCTTGCCCGGAATAAACGTCGGCCGCGACGACATAAGGTTCCACCCGGTAGCGCTCTGCCGCGGCTTCGTCGAGCGCATGGTTGACCGGATTGAGCATTGAAAGGCAACGGTAGGAATCGTCGGTGCGACCCATCTCGGCTAGCGCAATGACGAACCATGTTGCCGCGTGCGTGTATTGGCCGCCGTTTTCACGGACCCCCGGCGGATAGCTCTTGATGTAGCCCGGGTCCTTTTCAGTCTTCGAGAAGGGCGGGGTGAACAGTTTGGCGATCTTGAGGTCGTCGTCGACGAGCGCTTTCATCGCCTGCGCCATTGCCGTGGTCGACCGCGCCGGGTCGCCCTCGCCCGAAAGCACGCTCCAGGACTGGGCGATCGAGTCGATCTTGCACTCGTCCGACTTGCGCGAGCCGAGCGGCGTGCCGTCGTCGAAGCTGCCGCGCCGATACCACTCGCCATCCCAGGCGGTGCTTTCCAGCGCCCGCTTCAGCACCTCGGCGTGCTTCGTCCAGGCCTGCACGCGCTTGGCATCGCGCTCCGCCTTGGCGACAGCGGCAAAGTCGCCCAGCGTCTTCAGCAGGAACCAGCCCAGCCACACGCTCTCGCCCTTGCCGTGCTCGCCGACGCGGTTCATGCCGTCGTTCCAGTCGCCGCCGAGGATCAGCGGCAGCCCGGCTGGGCTGCTGCGCTTGACGGCAAGATCGAGCGCCCGCGCGCAATGGTCGTAGAGCGAGGCTGTCTTCTTCGAGATTTCTGGGATGAAGAAAGCATCGTGCTCGCCTTCGCCTAGCGCCTGCCCTTCGATGAAGGGCAGTTGCTCCTTCAGGATCGCGGTGTCGCCGGTCACCAGCAGGTAGCGGGCCGTGGCGTGGGCCAGCCAGACGACGTCGTCCGAGATCATGGTGCGGACGCCGGCCTCGGTGCGCGGCAGCCACCAATGCTGCACGTCGCCTTCGGGGAATTGCCGCCGCGCCGCATTGAGTATCTGATCACGCGCCAGCTTGGGGTCATGCGCCAGCAAAGCCAAGGTATCCTGCAACTGATCGCGGAAGCCGAAGGCACCGCTCGCCTGATAGAACGCAGAGCGGGCACGGATGCGGCAGGCCAGGCTCTGATAGGGCAGCCAGTGATTGACCATAGCGTCGAGTGCCTTGTCCGGCGTCTCGACCTGGATTGTGTCGAGAAAGCCGCGCCATGTGCGCTCGTTGTCGGCCAGCCGCTGATCGAAATCCCTTGAGCGATGGGTCTGCACCAGCGCCCTGGCCGCCTCGGGCGAGGCCGCGTCGCCGAGCAGCCAGAGCAGCGTGACGTCGCCGCCGGCAGCGATGTCGATGTCGCGTGCGATGGCCGCGCAGGGATCGTCGCCGGCCTCGACACGGCCGGACAGGCCGGCGCCGCTCAGCACGGCATGCGGAAACTCGCTCGTGCCTTGCCTGCCGATGAACTCGCCGCGATCGGCGGTGACCGAATGCACAGCACCGTCGGCGGCCAGAAAGGCGATCCGCTCGCCGAAATCGAGCCCATAGGGATTTTGCGCCAGCAATGCGCCGGTTGCGGCATCCCTCGACGGAACGATGCTTGCAGCGGTGCGCGAGCGATGGCCGCCAAGAACCCATTCCGCATAGGCGTAGACGCGCAGCCGCATCGGCACCGAACCCGAATTCTGGATGCGCAGCCGCGATATCTTCACCGGATCGACGGGATCGACAACATGGGTCAGGTCCATCGACAGCGGCCCGCGTTTTGAGCGGAACGTCGAAAAACCCTGCCCGTGCCAGGTTTCGTAGGTCATTGTCGGATCACGCACCACGGCAGCCATTGGCGAGAACGCCCTGCCACTGGCATGATCGTAGATATAGATGCCCTCGCCCGGCCGGTTGGTGACCGGATCGTTCGACCATGGCGTCAACTGATAGTCGCGGCTGTTGCGGCTCCAGGTGAAGGCAGCGCCTTCAGCCGATATGTGGAACCCGAACGATGGGTTGGAGATGACGTTGATCCACGGCTGCGGCGTCGTGCGCCGGCCGGCAAGACGCACGACGTAGTGGCGTCCGTCGCCGTCGAAGCCGCCGAAACCGTTCCATTGGTCGAGCCCGCTGCCGTCGACGCGGCCCTCGATCAGTGCCTGGGCCGCAGATGCTTGCGACGTCGGCACCGGCAAGGACGGCTCGCGAAGCGCTGCAAGGTCTGCCGGCTGGAGGGCGGCGTCCCGCGCCTGCAGTGCCGCGGCCTCGGCGCGCTCGATCTGGTCGAAGATGGTGCCGTTGCGCGTATGCAGCACCACCCGAGCGACGGCGAGCAAGGTCCTGTAGGTCGTTTCCTCCATCAGATCGCGGCGCACTGCGAAGATGTGCTGGCGGGGTCCGAGTTCCTTGCCGCGCAACCGGCTGTTTTCGCACAGCGTCTCCACCGCGCGCTGCAGGTCCTGCACGTAGGATGACGCCTGCTCGTTGACGACGACAAAATCGATCATCATGCCGCGGGCGCGCATGTATTCCTGGAAGCGAAGCGCCTGGGCGACGATCTCCAGATCGGCGACATCGGCGATCCTGACCAGGAAAATCGGAAAATCGCCGGATATGCTGGTCGGCCACAGGCTGGACTGCCTGCCGAGCCCGGAGACGATGGATTCGCCCGGAAGGCGCAGGAACGGATCGGGATAGATCAGATAGCGCGCCAGCTTCTGCACATTGGCGGCGTCGGACAGGCTGAGGCCAAGGTGCCGGGTCTGCACCTGCGAGCGCGTCCAGGCGAGCATCGCCTGGCGGGCGAAGCTTTCGGGATGGTCGAGCCGTGCGATGGCGGCATCCAATTCGGCGCGATGGGTACCGACGACGGTCCAGAACGTCAGCGAAATCTTCTTGTTGGCCGGCACGCGCACCTGCCGGCGAAGCGATGCGATCGGATCCAGGGTGAAGCCGGAATGGCCGCCAAGCTTGGCGCCGGGATCAAAGGCAGCCGCTTCGGTGATGGTGCGGCCGCGGCCGATGAAGGCGCGCCTGTCGGTTTCCGCCTCGGCGTCTCGCGCCGATCCAGACGGGTCGGTGACGAAATGCACCATGGTGACGTCGGGTTCGTCCTTTTCGCGCTTGCCCCTGGTGGCGAAGATCGCGCCGTTGTTCGGCGCGATCTCGGTTTCCACGAACATCTTCGAAAAAGCCGGATGGGCATTATCCGAGGGCTCGGAGCCCAGCACCAGTTCGGCAAACGAGGTTACTTCGATATGCCGGTCGGCGGGGCCATCATTGTGGAGCGTCACCCGTCGGCCCTCACCATTGCCTTCCGAGATGACGATGCACTCGACTTCCGAACGCAGCGATCCAATCGATTTGACGAAGCTCGCCTTGTCGTCGGAGAACAGCGTTTGCGCACGCTCGCCGGCGGCGCGCTTCGGCTCGGCGGTGGCCGACCACCAGTCGCCGTTGCTGGCGTCGCGCAGGAAAATATAGGAACCAAGGCGGTCCTCGGTCGGATCCGGCTGCCAGCGCGTGACGGCAAGTTCGCCCCAGCGGCTGTAGCCGGAGCCGGTGGCGGTCACCATGACCGAATAGCGGCCATTGGACATGACACTGGTCGAGCGGAGCGCCCTGAGCGGATCGAGCACAATGCGGGTATCCGGGCTTTCCAGCTCGGTCTCGTCCTTCGAGCGCTCGTCGGCCTCGGTCCTGACGGTCGCAGTCGGGATGTCGCGCGGCGCCCGTTCCTGCAGCAGCAATTCGGCCGACTCGATCACCGGATCGCTGTGGAAGCGGTCGCGCAGGCGCCCTTCGAAGATCGCATCGGCAACCGCGGCAATCGACATGCCGGAGTGGTGGGCCATGTAGTTGAGCACGACGGCGTGGTCGGTGCCCTCGGGGACGCGTTGCGGCGTGAAATCCACCGCGTCGTAGAAACCGTGCCGGCCCAGTGCGCCCAGCCGCCTCAGCCTGGCCAGGTTCTGGACGGATTCATGCGGCGTGAACTGCGCTGCCAACACGGTCGCGTAAGGCGCGATCACCGTGTTTTGGCCAAGGCCGCGCTTCAGGCCGAGCCCGGGCACGCCGAAATTGGTGTACTGATAGGTTAGCTCGCGGTCGCGGGCGTTGTAGGCCGCTTCCGAAATCCCCCAGGGAACGTTCTTCGAACGGCCATACTGGATCTGGCGCTTGATGATGAGCTTGCTGGTCTGGTTGAGAATGCTGCCTTGCGGCTCCTTCATCACCAGTGGCGGCATCAGATATTCGAACATCGAGCCGGACCAGGACATCAGTGCGCCCTGGAAGCCGATCTCGACGATCGGCCGGCCGAGCCGGAACCAGTGCTCGGTCGGCAAATCGCCCTTGGCGATGGCGAACAGGCTGGTCAGCCGCGCCTCGGAGGCCAAAAGATCGTAGCAGCTTTCGTCGAGCTGATGCTCCTCGACCCGGTAACCGATCGACAAGAGCTTGCGTTCGGGCCGCATCAGGAACGAGAAATCCATCTCGAAGGCGAAACGGCGCGTGCGCTCGCGCAACGTCAGAAGCTTGGCCCGCAATGCCGCGACGGCGTTTTCGTCGCTGTGCGCGTCGTGCACATGCGCCTCGCAGGTGGCTTCGAGCCTGGCCGCCCAATCGGCGATGGTGTCGCTCTGGGTCGACGCGGCCTCGGTGTGGATGGCTGTCGCGAGCTTGCGTATCTCGCCGGCCAGGACGGCCAGGTTGATGGTACGGATCGACGCCATCTCCGGCTGCGCCTTGATCAATTCGACCGCCCGCCGCATGCCGTCGAGACGGTCGGCGAGCCGCTGGCGCAAGGGCCGCAATTGACGCCGGTCGTCGGGCAGTTCCTCAAGGCTTTCGTCGAGGATGGTGACGGTGTCGAGGATGCCTTCGAAGTCGCCCTGCACATGCACCGACGGCGCTTCGGCCCATTCGGCGCAGGCAGCGGCCACGGCCACCAGATGGCCGGCGAGATTGCCGCTGTCGACCGCCGAAATGTACAGCGGGTAGAGCGGCTTCAGGGTCGTCGTGTCATACCAGTTGAAGAGATGGCCGCGGTCGCGCGGCATGCTCTCGATGGTCGACATGGTCGCGTCGATGCGGTTGACTGCGTCGGAGAGGCTGATCCAGCCGAAATCGCGTGCCGAAATCACCGACAGCAGGTAGACGCCGATGTTGGTCGGCGAGGTGCGGGGCGCCACCACGGGGGCCGGGCTTTCCTGGAAATTATCCGGCGGCAGATGGTGATGCTCGGCCGTCACGAAGGTCTCGAAATAGTGCCATGTACGCCGCGCCACGGTGCGCAGCGCGTGGATGTCGGCGGCCGATATGCGCAGGCGGTCCTCGGTTTCGGCCGAACGGCTGATCCAGCAGGCGATGGCGGGCGCGCCGATCCAGAACAAGGCAAAGAAGAAGGCGACGAAGGCGCCGGTGGAATCGGCCAGCACCGGGACGGCGAGGCCGACGACGCCTATGATCACCGCGCCGTACATGATGCTGTAGTAGGAGCCGAGATCGTTGTCGCCGCCCTTGTGTGCCTGCGAGGCGGTGCGCCATTCGAGCAGGTTCTGGCGGCTGACGAACAGGCGGTAGAGCGTGCGGATGATCGCGTCGCCCATCATCCAGGCAAGATGCGCCATCAGCACGATCTTCAGCGCCACCAGGGCAGTGCCGAAGGCAACGTCGCGTGCCAGTGCCGAGAAATGGCCGCGCGGCGTCTGGTCGCCGCTCTTCGGCAGGATGGCGTCGACGATGTCGAAAGTGGGCGCCATGAACAGCGTGAGGATCAGCAGCGCCTGCCATTGGGCGGCCTGCGTGAAGGGCAGCAGCGTCCAGCCGGCGATCGCGGCCATCACCCAGAAGATCGGCGTCACCGAGCGGCGCAGATTGTCCACCATCTTCCAGCGCGACAGCGCCGGCACGTTTGAGCGCGGGCCAAGAATGAAGCCCAGAAGCTGCCAGTCGCCGCGTGCCCAGCGATGGTGGCGCGACGCGTCGACCGAATAGCGGGTCGGATAGTCCTCGACCAGTTCGACGTCGGTGACCAAGGCCGAGCGCGCCAGGGCGCCTTCGAGCAGATCATGGCTGAGGATGGTGTTTTCCTCGATGCGGCCCTTCAGCGCCGCCTCGAAGGCGTCGACATGGTAGAGACCCTTGCCGGTGAAGGAACCGTCGCCGAAGATGTCCTGGTAGAGATCCGACACGGCAAAGACGTACGGATCGAGCCCGCGATTGGCGGAAAAGACACGCTGAAAGAACGATGCCTCGTCGCCACTGGTCAGCGACGCGGTGATACGCGGCTGCAGGATGGAATAACCTGCCGTAACCTCGCGCCGTGCGACATCGAAATGCGGACGGTTGAGCGGGTGGCAAAGCTTGCCGGCCAGCGCAGCGACGGCGTCGCGGGTGGTACGGGTGTCGGCGTCCAGCGTCATCACGTGGACGACGCTCTCCGGCAATGGCACTTCCAACGGCAGGAAGGTGGTGTCGCTGTCCCCGCGCAGCAGAAGGTTCAATTCGTGCAGCTTGCCGCGCTTGCGCTCCCAGCCCATCCAGACGCCTTGCGATGCGTTGTAGAGCCGGCGCCGATGCAGCAGATAAAAGCGCGGCGCCCCTTCCGAGGGATAGCGGGCGTTCAGCCTGGCGATTTCGGCGCGGGCGAATTCGAGGATTTCGACATCCGCCGTATCGATCTCGGTCTTCGAGTCCGGCCAGTCGGAAAGCAGCGCGAAATAGACTTCGCCCGCCGTGTTGGCGAGGTGATGCACCTCGATGTTGCGGATGTTCTCCTCGACATCGTCGCGCGAGCCGATCAGCGACGGCACCACCACCAGCGTGCGCGCCTCGGGCGGCACACCGTGCCTGAAATCATAGCCGATGAGACGCGTCGGCTTCAAAAACAGCGAGACGACGGTGTTGAAGAATGCGAGCGCGCCTTCGCTGGCCGGCACCGCGAACAGGGCCAGCATCAGGACGATCGACGGCACCGACAGGCCGAGATTGGCAAGCGCATTGCCGGAAACGACCAGAAGCAGGACCGTCAGCGCAAACACCGGCACGACGATGCCCAGCCATCCGGTCTTGCGGAAGGTCCGGTTGAGCGTCTTGCCGATGGTCGGCCGGTAGCCGATCGACCGCTCGAGCTCCTGCCGGCGCGGGCCGACCAGAAAGAAGCCGACGTCGGTGTGAGCGATCGGACCGCTTTCGGAGCCCGGTGCATCGGCAGCATGGCCGGCGAGCTCGATCGCCCTTTCGGCAACGCGAAATTCGGAGAGATCGGAACGGCGCGCCAGCTCCTCGATCGCAGTCCGGTATTGGTCGCGCGAAAAGAAATCGAGCGCGGCGAAATCGGTGCGTTCGCGCAGCAAGGTGTCGATGCGGCTGACGCCCTCGAACCACACCGTCCAGTCGATGTCGTTGATCAGGCGCAGGCCGCGGATGATGTTGCCGGTGGTCACGTTGCCGCTGGACAGCGTGTGGTGCTCGCTGAGGATGATCTCCTCGGCGTCGGAGCCGGTCCTTTCCAGCTCGCCCTCCAGCCATTCCAGCGCCCTGCCGGCATTTTGCGAGCCGTCACGCAGCCGGTAGAGCAACTGGGTGGCGAAGGTGGTGTCCTGCGCATGGGCGCTGTAGTGGGAAAGTATCGCCTGCCGGTCGGCGCTGTCGTCCGTCGCCAGCACACGATCGGCGACCTCGTTGGCGATCTGGCGCAGTTCCCGCGTGCGATTGACGCGGACCGCGATCCGGCGAAGGTTCTCGATCAGGACGAAGCGCAGCAGCGATGGCAGCGCCCATAATTCGCCAATCTTCAGCGGCTCGATGGACTGGAAGCCTTCGACAATCGCCTTGAACATGGCCGACGAGACGGAACTGTCGGAATGCGCGACATAGGTCCACGCGACCGCCAGTGCGCGCGGCACGCTGGATCCATCCGACAGTTTCAGCGTCGGCAACTGGCGGTAGAAGCGGCGCGGCAGGTCGCGCTTGACCTGAAAAATGGTCTCCTCGACCAGGTAGTTGTTGTCGAGCAGCCACTGCGCCGCGGGCGTGATCGTTTCGCCCCTCGCCTGGGCAGCGTTGGTGGAACGGTAGACATCGAGAATTTTCCTGGCGCTGTCGCGGATGCGCGCCTGAAAATCGAAAGGCGTCAGACCGAACAAGTCCTTGGCGTCGCCATTGGCAAGGGCTGCGCCCAAAGCGCGCAGCCGATCTTCCGGCAGGAAATTGGAGCGTATCGGCACGTCGGTGACAGCCGGGAAGCTGGCGCTCGTCTTTTCGATCTGTGCGAGATTGGTCTGGATATTCATCTAAGGTTCCGTGTTGGGGACGCAGTGCGGCGTCACCGCCACGGCAATGTCCCTAAAACCGGTCCAAATGCAATTGGTTGCATCGCAACACTTGGCCGAAAGTTTGTTTCCGCGCCACGACAAGATGCCGTCTTTCGACAACTTCCAGGCGGCACTATGAGCATCGTTTCGGCTTCTGATCGGCGGAAGATTCAGGCTTTTTCGTGATGCAGCTACCAGCTTACGCGATATTTGGCTGGCGTCACGATCATGTTTGGAAACAGACGTTAATCGTTGCCGGCAATGCGGTCGATGCGGATCACGAACAGCATGGCCGGCCGGACCGGATCCAGGCGCGGTTCCGGCGCTTGCGCCCCGAGCAACAGCGCGTCGAGCGGCCCAAGTTGCATGGGCGCCGCGCCGGCCACGCTGAGTTCGCCGTCGACGCACAGGATGAGTGTTTCATCGGCTTCGGCCTGGATCTCCGTCGGAGCCGAAATCAGCAGGCGCTCGACCGTGTGGATCGCCCGGGCGCGGCGGGTCATGACGTTGAGGTCGGTGATCGGACCGGCGATAAGCGTGGCTTGCGTCGGCACGTCGGCCGGAAAGGCAAGCGGTGCGGAAGCCTTGGTGATTTCGATCGGTAGCCGGCCGGCGATGTCGAGGATCATGCCCTCGCCTTCCAGCAACGCCAAGGTCCGGTCGACGCCGGCAAATCCGGAAAATGGGCCGCCGCCCTCGACCAGCGCCATCGAGACGCGCCAGTCGAAATCGTCGAGCCCGGCACCTGGCGGCGAGACGGCAATCTCCGTCGTCACCCCGCCGCCGTTCTTCCACGGCATCGACCGGTATTCGGCTGCCCGAAGGATGCGCAAGGCGCGGCTCAGCCCAAAATGCCGGGCAGGTTGAGCTGGTTCTCCCTGGCGCACTCGATCGCGATGTCATAGCCGGCATCGGCGTGGCGCATGACGCCGGTCGCCGGATCGTTCCACAGAACCCGCTCCAGGCGCTTGGCCGCCTCGGGCGTGCCGTCGGCGACGATGACCATGCCGGCATGCTGCGAAAAGCCCATGCCGACGCCGCCGCCATGGTGCAGCGACACCCAGGTGGCGCCGGACGCGGTGTTGAGCAAGGCATTGAGCAACGGCCAGTCGGAGACGGCATCGGAGCCGTCCTTCATCGCCTCCGTCTCGCGGTTCGGCGAGGCGACCGAGCCGGAATCGAGGTGATCGCGGCCGATGACCACCGGCGCCTTCAGTTCGCCCCTGGCGACCATCTCGTTGAAGGCGAGGCCGAGCCGGTGGCGATCGCCAAGCCCAACCCAGCAGATGCGCGCCGGCAGGCCCTGGAAGGCGATGCGCTCACGCGCCATGTCGAGCCAGTTGTGCAGATGGGTGTTGCCGGGGGTCAGCTCGCGCACCTTGGCGTCGGTCTTGTAGATATCCTCGGGATCGCCGGAAAGCGCTGCCCAGCGGAACGGGCCGATGCCGCGGCAAAACAGCGGACGGATATAAGCCGGCACGAAACCCGGGAAGGCAAAAGCATTCTCGAACCCCTCCTCCTTCGCCACCTGGCGGATGTTGTTGCCGTAGTCGAGCGTCGGCACGCCGGCATTCCAGAACGCCACCATCGCCTCGACATGCTCGCGCATCGACGCGCGGGCAGCTCTTTCAACGGCCTTCGGGTCGCTGGTGCGCTTCTCGCGCCACTCGGCCAGCGACCAGCCCTTGGGCAGATAGCCATTGAGCGGGTCATGCGCCGAGGTCTGGTCGGTGACGATGTCAGGGCGCACGCCGCGCCGAACCAGTTCCGGCAGGATGTCGGCGGCGTTGCCGACCAGGCCAACCGATTTCGCCTCACCGGCTTTGGTCCAGCGCTCGATCTTTTCCAGAGCCTCGTCGAGCGTGTCGGCGCGCTCATCGACATAGCGGGTGCGCAGCCGGAAATCGATGCGGTCGGGATCGCATTCGACGGCCAGGCAGCAGGCGCCGGCCATGACCGCGGCGAGCGGCTGGGCACCGCCCATGCCGCCGAGACCGCCGGTCAGGATCCACTTGCCCCTGAGATTGCCGCCATAATGCTGGCGGCCGGCCTCGACGAAGGTCTCGTAGGTGCCCTGCACGATGCCTTGCGTGCCGATGTAGATCCACGAGCCGGCCGTCATCTGGCCGTACATCATCAGGCCCTTTCTATCGAGCTCGTTGAATTTCTCCCATGTCGCCCAGTGCGGCACCAGGTTGGAATTGGCGATCAGCACGCGCGGGGCGTCAGGATGAGTGCGGAACACGCCGACCGGCTTGCCCGATTGCACCAACAACGTCTCGTCGTCGCCAAGCGTCTTCAGCGAGGCAACGATGCGGTCGAAATCGTTCCAGGTGCGCGCCGCCCGGCCGATGCCGCCATAGACGACCAACTCGTTGGGGTTTTCGGCGACGTCTGGGTCGAGATTGTTCATCAGCATGCGCAACGGCGCTTCCGTCAGCCAGGTGCGGGCGTTGAGCTCGCTGCCGCGCGGGCTGCGCACTTCACGGATGTTGTGGCGAGGATCGGTCATGATTGTCCCTTTCGAGTGAGGTGCACCGCGCGTCAGCGTTCGGCCCAGGCGATCGCGGTTTCCAGGATCTTCTTCAGCGTGACGCGGATCGGCGCCGCGAATTCGGCCTCGTAAGGCACCGGCCAGTTAGCCGGTTCGCCCTTGCCTTCGGGCTCGCGCATATAGCCGCGGTTGGAGAGTTCCATCTGCAGCGCGTGGACGCCGGCTTGCGGCTGGCCGAAATGGCGCGTGATCCAGCCGCCCTTGAAGCGGCCGTTGACGACGTAGCTCTCGCCGGTTTCGGCGAGGATCTGGCCAACCGTCGCTTGCAGCGTCGGATCGGCGCTCTTGCCGTCATTGGTGCCGAGATTGAAGACCGGCAATTTGCCTTCGAAAAGGCGCGGCAGCACCGAGCGGATCGAATGGCAGTCATAGACGACGATTTTTCCGTGCAAAGCGCGCAGCCTGTCGATCTCGGCCTGCAGAGCGGCATGATAGGGTACGAAGAACTTCTCGCGGCGTTCGTCGATCTCCGACGGTCCCGGCTCTTCACCCTTGCGGTAGAGCTGATCGCCGTCAAAGGTCTCTGTCGGGCAGAGCCCAGTCGTCGTCTGGCCGGGATAGAGCGAAACGCCGGACGGATCGCGGTTGACGTCGATAACGGTGCGCGAAATCGCCGTATGCACGACCGTCACGCCGAGGCTCTCGGCGAAGTCATAAAGCTTGTCGATCCACCAGTCGGCGTCACGGCGGCCGAGCCAGGGCGAGACCAGCCGGCTGTCGAGGCCGGCGAGATCGATGCCGGTATGCGGGATCGAAACCAGCAGGGGTGCTGTGCCTTGGGTGACGGTGAGCCAGGAGGGTGAGGTCATCGGAAGTCTCCGAGCGACAGAACGCGACCTTGCAATCGTCCGTGAACACCGACCTCGCTTTTTGCCGGTCGGAACGCATTTTGTTCTTGCTTTGTGCCGGCAGCTATGCTACTAAGTTCGGTATGGTGCTGATTCGGCCCGACGACCCGCCTTTGAGGCGGGTTTTTTGTTTCTGGCTGGACGTCGGC